>JBEBRI010000285.1:0-3000 GCA_040394915.1 Sphingobacterium sp. | reverse complement strand
GCACCAGGTCCATGGATGCGTGAATATGTCAAGGCGATCCGCGCGGTGTGGGATTGCTGGCAGAACGGCACGCCGCTTGATGTAAAAGGCGAGCACTACAATCTCAGCCTTATGGTGCCGTTGTTCAATGCAGGCCCCATTGAGCATCCTGACATTCCGATCCACTTGGCTGCCGTGAACTCCGTGATGTGCCAGGTGGCGGGCGAGGTAGCGGACGGGTTGCGCCCGCACCCGGTTTGCACGCCGTCTTATATCGAGCAGGTCATGTTGCCCGCGGTTCGCGCCGGGGCAGCTAAGACCGGCCGCTCACTCGAGAATTTCCGTATTTGCATGAAACCACTCATCGCGGCTGCCGCGACCGAGGAAGAACTGGTGCCGAAGATTCGCGACGCACGCGCCCGTATTGCCTTCTACGCATCGACCCCGGGTTATGTCGCCGCTTTCGAGCACCTCGGCCTTGGTCAGCTCGCCAACGAGTGCAAGGTTCTTTCCAAAGAGCAGCGTTGGGAGGAGTTGCCGAACTTCATTACAGACGAGGTCCTCGAACAGTTCGCGGTCATTGGTACCTATGACCAGATTGGTGAGAAACTGCAGGATCGGTTTGGCAAGCTTGTGACCAACGTCGAGTTCTCCATCGCCGTCAACTCTTCAGACGACAAGGCGCGGCTGGCGCAGCTGGTACGCGAAATTCAGTCTGAAGATCCAAATCCGGCCCGGCAGGCCATTTGCGGTGCTTCCGCTTGATGCGCAGAGCAAACACAGGCTACGACAATGACGCTCTATCGTTTCGACATTACTGCAGGAATTGCCACCATAACGTTCGATATGCCGGGCAAGGTGAACGTCATGACCGACGCCTTCGTTGCAGACATGGAGGCAGTGGTTGCTCGCCTGAAGCATGAGCGTGAAGCGCTCGCAGGGATTGTGATCACCTCGGCGAAACAGACCTTTTTCGCCGGCGGAGACCTTTCCTTGATGGCACGTGCGCATCCTGGAGAGGAGGCGGCGCTCACTGCGCATTTCGAGCGCCTAAAAGCTCCGTTTCGCGAGTTGGAGCAACTTGGTTTGCCAGTGGTCGCGGCGCTCAATGGAAGCGCGCTTGGTGGTGGTTATGAGTTGGCGCTTGCCTGTCATCACCGGATTGCCATTGATGCGCCGCGCGTCGTGATTGCGCTGCCCGAGGTCAATTTTGGCATCTTGCCCGGCGCGGGTGGTGTGGTGCGTCTTACGCGTCGTCTCGGACTTCAGCACGCTCTCGACTATTTACTAACCGGGCGGAAGGTGAGTGCGAAGGAAGCTCTCGCGGAGGGGCTGGTGGATGATCTGGCTGCTTCACATGCAGAACTCCATGCCAAAGCTCGTACCTTTATCGTTTCGCATCCTGAACAGCTCCAGCCGTGGGATATGGAGCAGATTACGCCTTGCGCGACTGCGCCCTCCTTACCGGTGAGGGCGATGCCTGAGGGGCTCGAATCTCGTGCCGCAGGCATTATTGCGAAACTGGCTGCGGACAGCCTGACGCTGGATTTTGACATTGCGCTACGGCGCGAGACTGAAGCTCTGGTCGAACTACTTGTCTCTCCTGAGGCTGCAGAGCTGATAGCTCGCTTTTTTGCGGCTCGTCGGGTGTAGGGCATTGCCTGAGTCTGAGTGATACCCCGGAGCGTCCCCGGAAAGAGGAGGATATATATGGACAAGATAGCTGTGATTGGTGGTAGCGGTGCTCTCGGCTTTGGGCTGGCGCTGCGCTGGGCTCTTGCAGGGCGGGTGGTCGTTATTGGCTCGCGACGCATAGAGAGTGCGCAGGCGGCGGCGAACGAGATACGCGACATCGCACTCGGTCGGGGGCAGAGTGTAGAGGTGGAAGGTATGGAAAATCGGGCCGCCGCAGCCGAGGCCGGAATCGTGGTGTTAGCGGTGCCGTGGGGGCAGCAGAGTGACGCCCTTGCAGCCATACCGGATGCTCTCGATGGCAAGATCCTGATCGATACGACCGTACCTCTGGTGCCGCCAAAGGTTGGTACGGTGCAATTACCGCCAGCGGGTGCTTCCGCGCTTACTGTACAAAGCATTGTCGGTCAGCGAGTTCGTGTGGTGTCCGCGTTCCAGAATGTGTCCGCGCAGAAGCTGAGATCTTTGAAGGAACTCGATTGCGATGTGTTGGTCAGCGGCGACGACGTGCAAGCGCGGACTGATGTGATCGCCCTAGCTGAGGCAGCAGGTCTCAGAGGGTTTCACGCTGGCCCACTCGCCAATGCTGTGGCAGCTGAGGCGCTCACTTCGGTGCTTATCACGATTAATCGTCAGTTCAAATGCCACGCCGGCATCCGTATTGCTGGGTTAGAGGAATAGGCAGAGCATGGACGTCGTCGTGCCGGTCAAAAGCTTTGTGTTGGCAAAGCAACGCCTCGCTCCTGTGGTATCACCACGGCGGCGTGCCGACCTCGCTCGTGCCATGGCCGAGCATGTCCTAACTACGATACTCCAAGTCCGGCAGGTCCGTCGAATTATCATCGTTTCCGATGAGCCGGCGATGGCTGGGATCGCCATGGCGATTGGATGTAGCCTGCTTGCCGATAGCTGCGCCGGTCTGAACGCCGCGCTTGCACATGCGCTCGCCGATATGCCGGCAGAGTCAGAGGTCGGAATTGTCCATGCCGACCTTCCGCTTTTGTCGGCGCGTGCCTTCTCCCAGTTCGTGGCTGAGCACAGGGACCGCCCAGGGTCGCAGATCACGCTCGCCGTCGATGTTGCGGGGACCGGCACCAATGCACTTCTGTGCAGCCGTGCCGGTGCGTTGATACCTTGTTTCGGCCACGACAGCGCCGCTCGGCATCGGGCGATGGCTGCAACTGCAGGGTTCGATGTCACAACGGTGCACTCGACAATGCTGTCGCGCGATTGTGATACGCCAGAGGATCTCGCTTTCCTCGCCGGCCGCGTGGACCGGGACACGGCACTGGGAGCCACGCTTTGGGCTGCATTGCCTCGGGTGAATAA
>JBEBRI010000284.1:0-3017 GCA_040394915.1 Sphingobacterium sp. | reverse complement strand
AAACTCGCGATCATGTAAGACACCGACAAACGCATTCCAATCCATGTCATCTGTCCCTCCAAAACCTGGTAACATGGCAGTATAATGATATCTATCCCAATCGTGTTGTGGTATCGAAACTCCTGCCTTCATCGCTAATTCCGGATTAACGGATTGCATAGGATACATCCCTCCCCACTCTACGCGAGATTTCCCATAGTTTATTTTTGTAGTCTTCACATGAACGCGTTTTAAACGCTCAATATCCATCGATTGAATGACGTCAACAGGATTTACATGCTGCCAGATATCATGGGAGGGATCATAGATCTCGCCGTGCGCTTTACTCGGAATCATCGCATACATCAACTTACGGGCGGCAAGAACCGCAGGCAAATTATTGTAAGTACTCGAAAAACGAGATGAACGCCATCCTTCCATTGGACAATTCTCATAGACAACAGTTACACCTAAATCTTCTGCATACCGAATAATCGGTGCAAAAATACGCTTGTATTCGTCTAAATTCTTCTGGAAACCATCTATCTCATTACCTAAAGTATGGTTATAACCAACAAAGGTCCCCACCTTCACATCATTCTCATCTCCCCCCAACAGGTAAGCAATACGAATAAGTTTTAATAAGTGATTTTGATTCTTGATGCGCTCAGCTTCATCACCTCCAATCATATTCTCAAAGGCCCCGAGCGAAAGTCTCAATCCGGCGGAATTAAAGCGATCTAAGACAACCTTCGCATCTTCCAAATTAAATCCTTCATAATCCAAATGCGTTGCCGTATGATCCTGCCTAGTGCCGTCCTTTCGAAAGACACAAAGATCGACACCTTGGGCTCCACTTGCTTTTGCAACTTCTAATAACTCAGATTGATTCAACTGTTCATACGCTGAGCTCATCAGCCATATAGGATTCTGTATTGCTTTCATAGAATTGAAGATATGAAAAAATTAAACATAAAAAAAAGCCCTGACGGGCTTAGAATGTAACGAGATTTTCAGAATAACCTATTTTTTATTCTTCAAATCTTGAATGCCTAGACGTAGCGACTGTGATAAGGTCTTGATATCTTGAAGCCCCTTTCTTACACGCGTACCAGCAGCACTATTGCCTTTTGAGAAAAACATTTCAGCATCTCCTTCTAAACCATCAATTAGAGATTTCAACTCTTTAAATTTATCAATACTTGCCATAATTGTTAGATTTATTTGTTTAAAATTAGTAACTAGCTTAAAATTAACATCTTTTTCCTAGAATCAAAATCTAAAAACAAAAAAAAAGGTGACCTTCACAGGCCACCCTCATATATTAAATAGGATAAGATTAATCTACATTATCGTGTAAAAACGAATTGTTAGGTCTGATTTCTGTCTCACCATCATCGAAAGAAAGCGTGAAACGAGAAACTTGGGATTGAGACGAATGAGGTACATCGTCCAATGTTTTTTGCTTTCTCTTGTAAGCAGGCTCATTCTCCAATTCTTGTAGACCGTTTGAAGATTTTAATTTCATGCTCAGCTCTTTCAATCGCAAGATTCGCTCTTTTGTTTTTAGTAATTGATCCTCGAAATTAATTTCTTCCTTTTTCGCTTCTTCAAGCACTTCTTCAGCTACAGGAAACTGCTCCGAAATTTCATTTGAAAAACTTGGCTCCTCTTCTTGATCAGCTGCCGGTTTATATGCATCAAACACGGTAGGCAACTTAAATTCAAACAGAGAAGGTGAAGATTTTAATTCAAAACCATGTGGATTTGAATCTTCCTCGACCTCTTCAATTTCCGAAGAATTATCAAATTCCAACGTATGACGAATGATTTTATCGCTATTGTCAGCCACAGCTGCTGCACTTGGTGAAGTCACCGCCTTATTGGAAAACAAATCTTGAGGAGGCTGAGGCGCTGGATTTTCAACAGATTGTGTAGGCTTTACAAAAGCGCTTTGATCAACTGCCGGACGCTCCACAAATTGATTTTGAGAAACCGGTTTTATGAAAGCAGAAGTTTGAACCTCTGGAGTTAAGGGAATAGCAATTTTCTCTTTCTCTTTTTCTTTAACACGCTCCTCAGCAGTTTGGAATCCCGTCGCGATAATAGTTACAGAGAGTTCATCATCATAATTCTCATCGATACAGTTACCCCAAATCAAGTCCGCAGATAATCCTGCTTTCTCTTGGATGTAGTCGGTTACAATAGCAACTTCATCCATCGTAACTTCACGTCTACCGGAAGTTATGTTTAATAAGATATAGCGAGCACCTTCAATCTCATTATCTTTCAACAATGGAGACGCTAATGCACCTGTTACTGCATCTAAAGCACGTTGCTCACCTGTAGCAATCGCGTTACCCATGATTGCCACCCCACTATCGTTCATGACTGTACGAACATCTTTGAAATCGACGTTAACATATCCAGGGATTGTAATAATCTCCGCAATACCCTTCGCTGCCGTTGTTAATATATCATCTGCCTTAGCAAAAGCAGCAGTCATGGTTAAATTCCCAAAAATCTCACGCAGGCGATCATTTGAAATTACCAAATAAGAATCTACATATTTACGCAGCTCGCCAAGACCTTCCTCAGCTTGCATACGACGTCTTTTACCTTCGAAAGTAAATGGAGTTGTAATAATAGCAACCGTTAGAATTCCTAATTCTTTTGCAGCTTTCGCCAATACAGGACTAGCACCTGTACCAGTTCCACCGCCCATACCTGCTGTGATGAAAAGCATCTTCGTATTGGTACCTAACATACGTTTGATATCTTCAATACTTTCGATTGCAGAATTCTCACCAACATCAGGATCAGCTCCAGCCCCCATTCCTTCTGTTAGGCTAGCACCTAACTGAACCTTGTTTGGAATCGGACTAAGCTCCAATGCCTGTGCATCCGTATTACAAACGATGAAGTCTACACCAGAAATTCCTTGCTTATACATGTGATTTACGGCATTTCCACCGCCACCACCAACACCAATTACCTTGATAATTGATGAATTCTCCTTTAACATTTCAAATTGTATC
>JBEBRI010000283.1:0-3060 GCA_040394915.1 Sphingobacterium sp. | reverse complement strand
CAATCATCCATCTTCAAAAGCCCATTCGAATCACAGGCAGTAAGTAATGGGATCTCTATTCTACTAACAGACTTCAGTTTGATAGGAACAAAGCTGAAGGCGAGAAAAAAATGGTCTACAAGCGACTATGGAAGATCGAAAGGTCGATTTCTCTTAGCCTCCGGTGAAGAATTGATAAAAGAAGGATCTGAGGCCTAATACGGTGGGCTACTGTTACGTATCAAGTTGAAAGGCTCGTTGGAAGTAGAAATCAACAATGAACGTATATATCCAATTATTAGAGACAAAGAAGATGTGGTTTTTGTGAGTGTACGCTATCAAAAAAGCAAGCCTAAAGTTAGAATCGTAGCAAAGGAAGATACCGATATTATTGAGCTAGAAACAGAGATCTACGAACTATAAGCATTAGTTTAAATTCAAATTCATTTAGATTGAACATCGAAAAGAAAATTAAAAAGATTGGTTTGCATTAACACCGGTTACGTGACCGGGTTAAGTGAAAGAATGTTTTCAACAACACTATAAAGATATAATAAATCAGTTTATGATCCATACATCAATCTAAGCTTACTCTGTATTAACTGAAGTATTAGAATTTTTAAACGCATTAAAACAACCTAAACCTAACCTATGAGAATACTTTCAAAACTTGAGAAACAGATTACGATTTTCTTCGTTCTATTTGTCCTATCTCTACTCTATGTTCCCACAATATCTGCCCAAAATAAAAAGACAATTTTGGTCCCTGTAGATAATCCTGTGAAGATTGATGTCGGAAGCATGAGCATTAACGACAAGACAAGTGAGGTCATCGCTGATGAAAGATTGACAAGCAAAGCCGGAATGACACTAAAGCCTAATGTCACTCCATCAATAAACGCTGAACGCGCGGAATCAGATATACATTTTACCATAAAAACTCCAGCATCAGGTTATTATACGGTATATAGCTACGCAGTTACGGACGCGGAAGGTGCTCAAATGATGAAAAAAGCAAAGACAAAGTTTGAATCGATGTTTATGCGAATTCAATTTGGCAATAAACGTGCTACAAAGCGCGTCATCTACGTTCCTTGGGATCGGCCATTACAACATACGGGCATCTTTAATTTAGCGGAGGGCGAACAAGAGGTTAAGATATGGTTACCTCGCGGCGTTCGTTTAGAATACCTTCAGATTGGCAAATACGTAGCGCCTACAGTGCCAGCTGCGGCCGCAGCATACAAACCCACTATTATTCCACCAAACAGCCATCCGCGCCTTTGGGTAAATCAGGAAACACTGCCAATCGTTAGAAAGAATTTAGAACGACCTGAGCATCATGAAATCTGGAAAAAACTAAAGAAAGATGCACTTACTCCCTTTATATTGGATTTCGATCCAAATGAAGAGATGTCCTACAATGTAGACTTAGAAAAAGCCACCGAGTTAAAAGCATTCTACTATTTGATGAGCGGCGACAAGGCTATTGGCAGAGAGGCTATTGAACTCACAAAAGCGTATTTATCCCATGTTGAATTCGGCAATATTTTAGATATTACGAGAGAACTAGGACGGGCAATTTATACGGCTTCATTGGTCTATGACTGGACGTATGATTTGCTTTCTACAGAGGAAAAAAGCAAAATGATCCAAGACCTGATGCGCTTAGCTATGGACATGGAAATCGGTTGGCCTCCTTTTCGTATGAAAATCTTAAATGGCCACGGCAATGAAGCCATGGTTAATCGAGATTTCTTGGCGATGAGTATGGCGATTTACGATGAGGATCCTATTCCATATCAATATGTTTCATACCATATCCTGGAGGAGTTGGTACCGATGCGCCGTTTCGAATATCAATCACCCCGTCATAACCAAGGTATAAGCTATGCATCCTATCGCTTTGCCTGGGAAATGCATGCGGCATGGTTGTTCTATCGCATGTCCGGTAAAAAAGTCTTTGACGAAAACTTGAGTGGAATGCCTGCCTATTTTATGTACATGCGAACACCTGCAGGCGATATGCTGCGCGATGGAGATGGGTTTGCAGCAGGCAAGCCAGGAGAAGACTTCTACTGGAAATCCCCACTGGTAATGTTTTTAATGGCAAACTACGGTAGAGATCCAATCGTTAAAGGCGAGTTTTTAAGACATGGAAACCTGAATAACCCAACATTATTTCTACTACTCAACGATCCGGATTTTAAAGCGGAGCAAAGCCTCAGTAGCCTACCCCTAACAAAAGAATTTGGACCAATCTTAGGGTCGATGATTGCTAGAACCGGTTGGAACATAGGCCCTGATAGTGATGATGTAGTTGCAGAAATCAAAGGTGGAGGTTATCATTTTGGAAATCATCAACATGCTGATGCCGGATCAATCCAACTGTACTATCGAGGTTTTCAATTTGGAGATATAGGGATTTATCGATTTTATGGAACTCCCTTTGATCTAGGGTTTAATAAGCGCTCGGCGTCACATAGCATGATGCTCGCCGTCGATCCCAACGAACAATTCTATCGCAGTACGGCAAATGATGGTGGAGCCCGCTTCAACCAACGTGCTCCAAGTTCGCAGAAAGAGGTGCAATCCGATCCTTGGTTCAACAATGGAGAAGTTATCGCGACAGCTATGGGGCCAGATAAGAAGAGTCCCCTATACAGTTACTTTTCGGCCAACCTTACCGGGGCGTATTCGGACAAGATGACAAACTATATCCGGCAGTTTTGTTTTATAAATACAGGGAGAAAAGATGTCCCCGCAGTAATCGTTTTAACCGATCAGATGGAAACGAAAAATAGCGCAGTAGACAAATATTGGCAAATAGCTTCTATCAATAAACCGGAACTAACAGCGGATGGTTTCATCCTTCAGAATTCATTAAATGGAAGAGTTGGAAGAACACACGTCCAAGTGTTAACGCCTCAGAGCACCGCCTATGACATTAAAGTTCTTTCGGACTCCATGACCACGAATATCTTTGGAACGCAACTAGAGGCTCCGGACACCCCTTATCCAGAAGGTAAAGGTCATCGCACCTTAGTATCCTATAAAGCTAAAGAGCAACAAAATCATTTT
>JBEBRI010000282.1:0-3076 GCA_040394915.1 Sphingobacterium sp. | reverse complement strand
AACTTAACGTATTCACTTGCTTTTATTTAATTAATTAATAATGTTTTAAATCCTAGTTGTAATCCCTACAATTAGGTTCGCAAAGGTACACTAATTTAATTGTATTAGCAAAGCGATTCGTAAAAATCTGATATATCTTTTTTTATAGACTATTTACACCCGAACTATTTGAAAGTGAATGGGCTTAGAATCCTAACTAACAGTAGGAATGTTGAGATTTATTTGAACAGCATAACCGCAGTTCACTGCTTTATTTAATAAACTGCCCAAACAGGTAGATTCGTTTTGATGCCGACCGCCGTAACTTGCTATGCGTATCGCCGACATTTTAAAGGAAATTTAACATTAATTAAGGGCCCTGCCTTTAAACTTTTCAGCATTTTTGTGCTCTTTAGAATTAATTTATTACCTTGATTTACCTAAGCTACCTAGGTAAGAATGCAGGTTAATAAAATATTAGATAAAACATGAGAAGAACGTTTAAATGTAGGGTATGGTTTACAGGTTTGTTTTTATTAATAGGGCAGTCCGTTTTTGGGCAACAAGATTTAAAACAAGATCCAGGATATAAAGAACGTCTCGCAGCTATAGAAACGCAATTGAAACGTGGAGAGGTCGGGAATGCACTGAATAGTATTGAAGAGACGCTTGCGAAGTATCCGCAAGGATCTGAAGTTTTCTACGCCAAATCTTTATTATTTGCTCAAGCAAGAAATTTCGAAGTAGCAATTCCGGCAGCACAACGTGCTGTGGAGATTGAACCTTCGAATTTAATGTATGGTAATCATCTGATGGAGCTTTATAAATCGGAAGGTGATTTTGACTCTGCCGTAGAGCTTATTGATCAAGTCCTGAGCCAACATAGTAATCAAGCCCAACTTTACCGAGAAAAGATTATGCTACTGCATGCTGCAAAGAAGTCAGCGGAAGCATTAAAGGTATATGATATTACGAAGGACAAATTTGGCGACTCGGACACGCTCGACGTTTTAAAGGCCGAAATATTAATGGACTTGAAGCAGCCTTCGGAAGCGAAGAACGTACTTCAGGTTTGGGATAAGCGGAACTCGCCAATTCGTCAAGTGTATAGTACATTAAGCTATATCTATTTGGATGAGAAAAATCCGAAAGAAGCGATTTCGGTATTAGATAGAGGGTTGGTCAATAGTAAGGATGATTTGCTATATCTCGATTTAGCTGATGCGTATAATGTTGCTGATAAGGATAAACAGGCTTTCGATTATGTGAAAAAGGCCTTTGAATCAAATTCGGTTAACTTTATTGATAAGCATCGCGTGATGATGACGATTTTGAATGGCAAGTCTAAGTTGACATTGGATCAAAAACAAGAGTTGGCAAATCTGTTAGTTTTAAAACATCCACGCATTCCTGATACCCATATGTTTAAGGGGGATATTTTGTGGCAAAAAGGAGAACTCGCACAGGCAAAGTCGCTTTTCTTAACGACCGTGGGGATGAATCCTAGACATATTGATGCCTGGAGTAAGTTGATTAACATTGACTTAAATTTAAGCGAACTGGACGAAGCTATTCAACATGGAAATGAAGCGCTGTCACACAACCCGGGAAGCCCCGTGCTTACCTATTTTGTGGGCATGGCTCATTTTATTAAGAAAGATAATGAACAGGCACGTCAGTATCTGGAGCGCGCATTGGATCAAAGCGCCAATGAGAACGGTTTTGTTCAATCCATGATTTATGCAGGTTTAGGTGATTTGTATCACGAAATCAAAATGGAATCGGCTTCTGACGTTGCCTATGAGGAGGCGATTGCGAGAGACAGTACAAATGTTACAGCAATGAACAATTATGCTTACTATTTGTCTGTTAGAAAAGAAAATTTAGATAAAGCCGCAGAATATGCTGCGCGAGCAAATGAATTGGAGCCTAACTCGGGTACATTTCAGGATACGTATGCATGGGTGCTATTTCAGAAAGGGCAATATAAAGAGGCCCTCAATTGGATAGAACGTGCTGTCAAAAATTCAGAACCTTCTGCGGTATTATTTGAGCATTACGGCGATATCTTAATGAAGATTGGCAAGAGCAAAGAAGCGATTAAACAGTGGGAAAGGGCAGAAACCTTGATTGATGTAAATAGCGCGATAGATAAAGATAAATTAAAACGAAAAATCAGTGAGAAGAAATATTTGGACTAATATAGGTTTATTAGTTGTTTTAACTTTAGTGATAGCTTCCTGTTCGAGTAAAAAGCAGGTGGCGAAAAAAGATAATGCACTTCCGAGGCCTGAAACTGAAGCGGAGTTGTTGAAGAATTACGAATTAAGTAATCTCAATTTTCATACGTTCAGTGGTCGCGCGAAGGCAAACGTCCAAGTTGGGAAAGAAACGCATAATGCCACTGTTAACTTACGCATGGATCGAGATAAGTCCATATGGATATCTGTGACTGCCCTCTTAGGTATTGAAGCTGCTCGGGTGTTAATAACTCCGGATAGCGTTAAAATTATGAATAAGATCCAGGGGGAGTACATCGCTAAACCATTTTCTTATATTTATAATTACACGAATAGGGGTATTTCTTTCCGCATGCTACAGGATATTTTAGTGGGAAATATGACAGTGGATATGCTGCGTACGGATCAACTTCAAGTTGCAACGAGTACAGAAGACGTCCAAGTCATTGGTATTAAAGATGGACTAACATTTCATTATGGTGTTAATAGCAAAAATAGGCCATTTGCTTTTAACCTTATTGAGCTAGGGAAAAGTCAAAAGCTCGAAACGAGTTATAGCGAATTTGCTGACATTAGCGGATATAATTTTCCTCAACGTTTCACGTTAAACATAGAAGGTGCGGGATCTACGGTCAAAGCAGATATGTTATACAATAAGACTGAGTTCAATACGGCAATTGAAACGCCGTTTAATGTGCCTTCAAGATATAAGGAAATCAAATAATTACGGAGATTCACCGGGAAATAAAATTGTTATTTTATTAACTTCGTATTAAGTATATCCTTATTTTTGGACGTTTTAATATAAACGATATTAAGAATTTAGCGTTTCATGGAATTTAAAAAAATCGTATTAA
>JBEBRI010000281.1:0-3087 GCA_040394915.1 Sphingobacterium sp. | reverse complement strand
TTAAAGGGATTTCAGGTAAAACGTAAAGGTGGATGGGATACGCATGGCCTTCCTATTGAATTAGCTGTTGAAAAAACCTTAGGCATTACCAAAGAAGATATCGGTAAAAAGATCAGTGTAAAAGAATATAATGACGCTTGTCGTAAAGAGGTCATGAAATACACGGATGTTTGGAATGATTTGACGCAGAAAATGGGTTACTGGGTAGATCTAGAACATCCCTACATCACGTATGAAAATGAGTATATCGAAACCCTATGGTTTTTATTAAAAGATTTATATAAAAAAGGATTACTCTACAAGGGATATACCATCCAACCGTATTCTCCAGCTGCAGGAACTGGCTTAAGTTCGCATGAGCTAAATCAGCCAGGAACCTATAAAGACGTAAAAGATACCACGATTGTTGCTGAATTCCGTTTAGACAAAGCTCAGATTCATCCGATGATGAGCAGTTTAGTGGATAGTGAAGAGGAAGATGTAGTATTTATCGCATGGACAACAACACCGTGGACTCTGCCTAGTAATACAGCTTTGGTTGTCGGGAAGAATATCGACTATGTTAAAATAAAAACTTTCAACCAATATACCGGCGCTCCAGTATCGGTGATTCTTGCAAAAGCTCTAATTGGCAAACATTTCAAAGCCGAAGGACAGCAGGTATCTTTCCAAGACTATAATTTCGGCGACAAAGTTATTCCTTGGGAGCTTGCCGCAGAATTCAGAGGTGAAGAATTAGCTGGCTTACGCTATCATCAGCTCATGCCATACATTACATCAGACGAGCTTGTTGCGAACGCATTCCGCGTGATTATTGGCGACTTTGTGACTACTGAAGATGGTACAGGTATTGTACATGCTGCGCCGACCTACGGAGGAGATGACTTTAAAGTAGCGCGCGAAAACGGCGTACCTGCGATATTGGTCAAAGACGAAAATGGCAAGGATGTACCGACCGTGGATCGCACGGGTCGCTTTGTGAAAGAAATCACTGATTTCGCTGGCCGTTTCGTCAAGGAAGAATACTATTCTGCGGAAGAACGGGCTGATAAAGACTTCCGTCCGACTGATGTATTGATTGCTATTAAGTTAAAAGAAGAAAACAAGGCTTTTGACGTTAAGAAATACGAGCACACTTATCCACATTGTTGGCGAACTGACAAACCAGTATTATATTATCCGTTAGACAGTTGGTTTATCCGCACAACCGCTTTAAAAGATGAGCTCGTTGCATTAAATAAAACCATCAACTGGAAGCCAGAAGCGACCGGTTCGGGTCGTTTCGGAAATTGGTTGGAAAACTTAGTAGACTGGAACCTTTCGCGTTCTCGTTATTGGGGTACCCCACTTCCAATATGGCGTTCCGAGGATGAAAATGAAGAGATTTGTGTAGGCTCTATGCCGGAACTAAAAGCTTTACTGGAAGCTGCTGTTCAATCTGACGCGCTCTCTGCAGAAGAAAAAGCCGTCAATCAATCCTACTTGGATAAGTTTGGCACAGATCAACTGGATTTACACCGACCTTATGTTGACGATATTATCTTGGTTTCTGAGGCTGGACAAAAGCTATATAGGGAACCTGATTTGATTGATGTTTGGTTTGATTCAGGCGCAATGCCTTATGCCCAATGGGGTTTAGACTATGATAAATTAGAAAAAGGTGAATCCTTACCATTTAAAGAAGAATATTTCTCCGCATTCCCTGCCGACTTTATTGCGGAGGGCGTTGACCAAACGCGCGGTTGGTTTTTCACCCTACATGCCATCTCTACCATGGTTCGTGGATCTGTAGCATTCAAGAATGTCGTTTCCAATGGACTTGTCTTGGATAAAAATGGAAATAAAATGTCCAAGCGCCTGGGGAATGGCGTTGATCCGTTTGCGACAATTGACAAATACTCGGCGGATGCAACTCGCTGGTATATGATAAGCAATGCTGCGCCATGGGATAACCTGAAATTCAATGAAGAAGGGCTGGATGAGGTTCGTCGTAAATTCTTCGGAACCTTATACAATACCTACGCATTCTTCGCATTATATGCGAATATTGACAAGTTTAGCTACTCGGAGGCGGATATTGCGATTGATGCGCGCCCGGAAATTGACCGATGGATTATTTCATTATTAAACAGCTTGAGCAACGAGGTAGACGAGTATTATGCGGATTATGAGCCTACGAAAGCTGCTCGAGCGATTCAAAACTTTGTCGATGAGCATTTGAGTAACTGGTATGTACGTTTATGTCGTCGCCGTTTCTGGAAGGGTGAATACTCTGCCGATAAGATTTCTGCTTATCAAACGCTCTATACTTGTTTGGATACGATTGCTAAATTGATCTCTCCGATTTCTCCGTTCTTTGCCGATCAACTGTATTTAGATTTAAATGCAGCGACAAATAAAGAACAGTTTGAATCGGTACACCTTGCTGATTTCCCTGCTTATCATTCAGAATTAGTTGATAAAGCACTGGAAGAACGCATGGCATTAGCGCAGGACATTTCTTCCCTAGCTTTATCATTACGTAAAAAGTCAGGAATCAATGTCCGTCAACCTTTAGGAAAAATACTAGTCCCGGTTTTAGACAATGCTTTTCAAGAGAAAGTCGAGCGTGTCAAAGATTTAATTCTTTCCGAGACCAACATCAAGGATATTGAGTTTATTACCGACACCACGGGAATCATTAAAAAGAAGATTAAGCCGAACTTTAAAGCTTTAGGTGCGAAGGTTGGGAAGGACATGAAAGTCGTTGCGGCGGCGATTCAAGCGATGAGTGCTGATCAAATTAGCGAGCTGGAAATAAATGGCAATATTACGTTAACTGGCACGGAATATGTTATTAGCAGTGAAGATGTAGAAATCATCGCAGAGGATGTTGAAGGGTGGCAGGTTGCTAATTTAGGTCGTTTAACCGTTGCGTTAGACGTGCATATCAGCCCGGCTTTGAAAGATGAAGGTTTGGCGCGCGAACTAATTAACCGAATTCAAAACTTGCGTAAAGACAAGGGATTTGAAGTTACTGACCGCATTGTGGTTACCTTAAGTCAAAATACTGAAATTCAACAAGCTGTAGATAATAATTTCTCGTAT
>JBEBRI010000280.1:0-3101 GCA_040394915.1 Sphingobacterium sp. | reverse complement strand
ATATGAAAGTGCGCCCCAGCGAAGGCGAGCAGTTCCGCTGGGAAACGGCCATCGACGTGGAAGTGGGCGTGGAGAACCTCAGCGATAAGGGAATCCACGTGACCTTGCAGGTGGTGAACGCGGACGACCTCGTCATCTTCACCACCAACAGCCACGAAGGCGGCATCCGGGGCGGGCTGGAGCCAGGGACACACCAGGTGCAATGCCGCTTGCCGGCCCACCTCTTCAACGCAGGCGAACTGCGCTTGGGCGTTGGCGTTTCGCAGAATGGCAAAATGCAGTTCCAGGCAGAGGATGTCGTGGCATTCACAGTGAAGGAACCCGTGCGCGAAGGGACCGCCTGGCAAGGTCGCCGCAAGGGGATGTTCCGGCTCAGCATCCCTTGGGCCCCGCTCACAGCATAGGCCGCATGTCCTCCTTGATCAAACAGGTTGTCAAACCCGTCCTGGATCCGTTTCGTCCCCGGCTCTTGCCCTCCATTATTGTCGCTGGGGCACAGAAGGCCGGCACTTCCGCGCTGTTCACCATGCTGTGCAAGCACACGGACATCGTGCCTCCCGCGGAAAAGGAATTGAATTTCTTCAACAAGGATGACGTATGGCGCCTTGGGTTGAAGCAATACAAGAAGATGCTCCCTATGCGGCCCTGGCGCGGCACGAATTGGACCACCTTGGATGCAACGCCAGGCTACCTGTACCACCCAGAGGCAGCACAACGGATCCACGCTGCGCTGCCGACGGCAACCATCGTGGTGGTCATTCGGGATCCCGTGGCCCGGGCCTATTCGGATTGGAACATGTTCAACCAGTTCAAAGGCCATTCGAAATTCGATCATCTCCATGACCCCCGGCCCTTCGAGCAAGCCGTGCAGGAAGAGCTTGCCGCCCCCGCACGAGCTGCCTACCTGCGTCGGGGCCATTATGCCGAACAGCTCGCTCGTTACTTCCAGTACTTTCCACGGGAACAGGTCCTGATCTTTCCATACCCTCAGCTCAAGCGGGATCCAAGCCATGTCGTCAATACGATATGCAAGGCGGCAGGATTGGATGCGCTGGCCTGGAACGGCAAGTTATCGCGCATCCAAGCCAACAAGCGCCCCTATGCCAGCCCGCTACCGGACCACATCAAAGCAGACCTGGAGCGTTATTACGAACCCCGCCAGGAAGCTCTTTGGACGTTGCTGAACACGCGGATGGACCTGCAGGAGCAGTAAAGCTGAACGAGGTGTCGGGCCAAGCGTTCGAAGCCCCCCATGCCGCACATTGCTGGAAGGTTCGCACTATCTTGCCCAAGCCGCCCCACCCCTACCTTTGACCTTTCCCAAGCGCCCATGCAAGAGCAATCAAGTACAGCAAAGACCGGTATTGAGCCGTTTGCTGAGCCCATCTATGTGACGCGGGCCTTCATGCCGCCCATAGAGGAATACCAAGAGCTGATGAAAGGTGTTTGGGACCGGGGCTACCTGACCAACCACGGGCCTTTGGAGAAGCAGTTTGAAGCAGAGCTGGCCAACCGCTTCGGGCTGGACCGTACGATCTTCATGGTCAACGGTACCATCGCGCTGCATTTGGCGATCCGCGCCCTGGAACTCAAGGGCGAGGTGATCACCACGGCCTTCTCCCATCCGGTCACTACCACGAGCCTGCTTTGGGAAGGGTGCAAGCCGGTCTTCGTGGACGTGGATCCCGGCACCTTCAGCATTGACCCAGCACAGATCGAGGCGCACATCACCCCGCGCACCACCGGCATCGTGGCTACGCATGTGTACGGCATCCCTTGCGATGTGGAAGCCATCGCAGCCATCGCCGATGCGCACAACCTCAAGGTGCTCTATGACGGGGCGCATGCCTTCGGCACCCGCGTCGGCGGTCGCAGCATCCTGGATTACGGGGATGTAAGCACCACGAGCTTCCATGCCACCAAGGTCTTCCATACCGTGGAAGGCGGCAGCATGCATGCACGGGATGAGGAGCTGCACAGGCGGCTAGTGCTGATGCGCACCATGGGCCAGCATGGAGAGAACTTCTTCATTCCTGGCATGAACGCCAAGAACTCCGAACTGCATGCGGCCATGGGGCTGGCCAATCTGAAGTATTACGATGACATCATGGCCGCCCGCAAACATCAATGGAAATTATACTTCCAGCACCTCCAATCCAGCCCCTTCGGACTTGCCCGTGTGCCGGACGGCATTGAGTACAATCATAGTTACTTTCCCGTGGTGTTCCGCAACGAAGAGGAACTGCTTCGTGTACGCCAATGCCTGAAGGACCATAACGTGTTCCCCCGTCGGTATTTCCGTCCGGCATGCACGCAACTGCACTATGTGGACCAAGCGGGCACATGCCCCCAGGCGGAGCGGCTGGCCAGCACGGTGATGTGCCTCCCGCTCTACTACGGGCTGCCGGATGAAAGCATCAAACGCATCTGCGATCTGGTTGTCGCTGGCATATAGTCTCGGGGCTGTCGCCAGCGCATCCAGCTCCTGCAAGGCATCTTGCAACGGTGGCCACCGCATTCTCCTGGAATCCACTCATGACTCCCCGTGCATCGCATCCTGCCCAATGGCCCGTTGTTGTGGGGAAACCCTGGTTCCATGGTGATCGGCAATTCATCAGGCGCGGATTTATTGCCTGCGGCGCAGAACTCAATTGATCAAGGCCATGCAGCATAGTGATGGGCCATTGATGGCCAGTGCCTTACGGGAGCATAAGACCCTCCGGCGGATCCTTGATGCGCACGGCGACGCCTGCTACATTATGGACGCCCAGCGCTATGCAGGGAACATCGCCGACCTGCTGGGGCTCTTCAATGCGCACTATGGGCGCACGTCGATAGGGCACTCTTACAAGACCAACTATATCCCGCAGCTCTGCTTGGTGGCTCACGAGGCCGGCGCGTATGCTGAGGTGGTCTCACGCATGGAGTATGATCTGGCCCTTCGCGTGGGCATCCCTCCAGGCCGCATCATCCTCAATGGCCCTGTGAAGGATGAGGCCCTGCTGCGCGATGCCCTGTTCGCCGGCGTCATGCTCAACGTGGATTCCGAGGAGGAGGCCGGCCAGGTGATGGCCATTGCCCGGGCACACCCCGGCCCCAAC
>JBEBRI010000279.1:0-3109 GCA_040394915.1 Sphingobacterium sp. | reverse complement strand
AAAGCACTATCGCATGTTCCGAAAGATCAATTAGTGATGTACGGCAAAATGTCAGGTGATTCGCTCTTGAATCAGAAAGGAAATCGTTTAGCAGAGAACGTTGTTCCGCCAAAAGGACCGGGTCGCAAATGGGAAATTGATTCTGCATTGAAAGTCGTGGATGAGAATACGGGCGTTCGCAACTTTAAGCGTGGGCAAGAGTTGTTCTTAGCCATCAAATGTGGATCGTGTCATACGATGAAGGGAGAGGGTGGTTCCGTAGGGCCTGATTTAACGCAGTTAGGTTCACGTTTTTCTAAACGTGATATGTTAGAAGCGATAATAGAACCTAGTAAAGTAATATCTGATCAATACGAATCCAAAGTATTTAACATGAAAGACGGCACATCAGTGTTAGGTCGTTTGATGAGCGAAAATGAGAAAGCTTACATTATCTCTCAAAATCCTTACGCGCCGCAAGTCACTAAAGAATTAGCGAAGAAAGATGTGCAAGACATTAAGCGTTCCGAAGTTTCAATCATGCCGCCGGGAACATTAAATACGATGAACCCAGATGAGCTGAAAGATATCATGGCTTACTTGATGTCAGGAGGCAATGAGAATGCAGAAGTTTATAAGAAAAAATAAAGAGACAACAAGTGGATTACTCAAATAAGGACTGGTTAAATAAGGTTTCGCATACAGCGCAGGTCGGCGGGATTGAAACTTCCGTGCTAGACAATGGTTTGGGGCGTGGATCGCGTATTGCCTGGATTAACACGGGCGGAGGACTTCGTTTTAAAGTCGTTCTCGATCGTGCGATGGATATTGCAGATGCTTCGTTTAACCAGTACAATTTGAGTTGGATTAGCCGTTTAGGGGTTACTCCAGCTCAACCCTTATCGGATCGAGGAGTCGATTGGCTTCGTACATTCGGTGGAGGGATGTTAGTAACCTGTGGATTAACGCATGTTGGAGGCCCGGAAGAAGACGAGTATGGTCGTCGTGGTCTACACGACCAGATTAGTAATATACCGGCTGAAATTATTCAAATAAAGCAACCTGATCTGATTAATGGAGATCGGGAGATGTTTATCGTAGGTATTATAAAACAAGGTCATCCGCTAGGCACAAACCTCGAACTAAAACGTACAATCCGTTGTACGCTAGGCGAGCCCAAACTGGATATTATCGATGAGATCGTCAATGTTGGAAATACGGATGCTCCGCATATGATTCTATATCATTTCAATTTTGGTTGGCCATTGATTGATGAAGGAACCGAATTATTGTGGGATGGCCAGTGGACTGCTCGCGAGCAAGGAGAAGCTAACAAAATATTTAAAGCGGGAGAGCCGTTTAAAATATGTCAGGCTCCTCGCGAGGATCATAATGGCCGTGGTGAGGAAGCTGCATTTATTGATATTGCGGCCGATGAACATCAGCGAAGCCGATGCGCGATTCATAATCAGAAATTAGGCTTAGCATTGGAACTTTCTTTTGATAAACGCCAATTACCTTGGTTAACCAATTGGCAGCATTGGGGTAAAGGGGAGTATGTGACCGGATTGGAACCAGGTACAAATCCGCCGATTGGACAACAGAAACTTCGCGCAAGTAAAGAGCTGATTATACTGAAGCCGCGTGAGAAAAGAACTTATGAACTAACCATTCAGCTGACGGATACGGCTACAGGTATTCAAGAAATTATAAACAAGAATTAATCAACATAAACATAAATCTAATGGCAAATATTGAAAAGGCTTTTGAGCAAGGAAAGGGCGTGTTAAGATTAGCACCGAACTGGGTACCACGATCTTTTTGTGTACCAGGTCGTCGCATCAAACTTCATCCAGATGATTACTATGTATTAGGTGGCGAGCGGGGTGGTATTGATGAACGTTGGTTTTCATCCACGACACCGGCGAAGAATGGCCCCTTAACTGGTGAATTCGAAGGCCTCAGTTTTGTAGTATATGAAGAAAATGGCAAGACCGAGCAAATCTTATTGTCAGATTTCGTGCAAGAATTAAAAGGCCGCTTAATTGGCGATCGCCTATGGAATGAATATCAAAGTTGGCCGATGTACTCGAAATTTTTCGATAATATGGGGCCACTACCTCATCATATTCATCATAACGATGAAAAAGCAGCTTTGATTGGTCAGGCTGGAAAACCTGAAGCGTATTATTTCCCTCCGCAGTTGAACAATCACGGAGGTGATTTCCCATACACGTTTATGGGTATTGCTCCAGGTACCTCGAAAGAAACGATTAAAGAGTGTTTGCAAAATTTCTCCAAAGGGGATAACAAAATAACGAATTACTCGCAAGCATACCGCTTGGAGCCAGGAACCGGATGGGACGTACCTCCGGGATTGCTGCACGCGCCAGGAAGTATGTGTACTTACGAGCCTCAGAAAGCTTCTGACGTTTTCGCGATGTATCAATCGCTAGTCAACGAAGCAATTATCGATGAAGAGTTATTATGGAAAGGATTGCCTGAAGATCAGCGTGGAAATTATGACGGATTGATGGATATTATCGATTGGGATTTGAACGTGGATCCAAATATGATGCAGAACCGTTTTATGGCGCCAATACCGGTTAAAGATGAAGCGGCTATGGAGGCAGAAGGTTACAATGAAAAATGGATCTGTTATAAGTCTGAAGCGTTCTCTGCAAAGGAGTTAACTGTACTTCCAGGGCAGAAAGTGTTAATTAAGGATGCCGCAGCCTATGGTTTGATCATGATGCAAGGCTATGGTAAATTAAATGACTGGACGATTGAAACACCATCTTTAATTCGCTACGGCCAGTTAACATATGATGAGTATTTCGTTTCAGAAGAAGCTGCACAGCGGGGCGTATGGATTGAAAATCACTCGCAAGTGGATCCAATCGTTATGTTGAAGCACTTTGGTCCAAACAATCCGGACTTAGTGATCAAAAAATAAATAAGAACCGATAAAACATACGTTATGAGCAAGAATAATTTTCCAAAATTACACAATGCAACATGGCCAGGAATCGTTGGAAAGGGCGATCATGAGCCGATTATTTCGTTAGATGAATTACTTGAGAAGACCGCTGCTGCGAATGTAAATGGGGTTAAATTTGATGGGGTAGAC
>JBEBRI010000278.1:0-3116 GCA_040394915.1 Sphingobacterium sp. | reverse complement strand
GAAAGCCGTCTTGCCGTCGCCGGCGTTGCCGCTGATGATCACCAGGCGAAACTCACCCTTGAGCAAGGCGGGCTTGAGCTTCTCGTCCAGATAGGTTGGCACGTAGGTGGCCTTGCCAATCTCGTCGAGACCCCGGGTGCCCGCGTTGGAAACCTGGCTCTGGCTGTACAGGGTCAGCAGATGCGCGACAAAGGGATTGGTGTTGGGCTTGGTGGGCCCAAAGCCCAGCTTGGGTACCGTCTTGGTTGGGGTGCCGGCTGTTTGAACGAGTTCGCCGGTCGTGCTCCCGGCACGCAGCTGCTTGACCTCGGCCATGGTGGTCAAGAACTCATCCGCTGAGGCGAAGCGGTCCTTGCGCTCCGGCGCAATCATCTTCACCAGCACGTTGACCAGCGCCGAACTGAGGTCAGCGCAACCCTTGAGCTGCCTCGGATCCTTGGGTTGGACCTTGATCGGCGGCGTCGGATCGTCGAAGGGATACTTGCCGGTCAGGCACTCGTAGAAGGAGATGCCCAAGGCATAGAGGTCTCGATCGATCCGATCCGACGCGCCGGGCTCAGAGGCATAGTCGTAGTCGGGAGGCAGGTAGCGACGTGTGCCGCCGCCGCCTTGAACTTCGTCGCTTTCGGAAACCGCGACGTTGAAATCAATGATGCGAACGCCCTTGTCGGTCCACAGCAGGTTGGAGGGCTTGATGTCTTGATGGTAAACGCCGTTCTTGTGCAGATGGGCCAGCCCACCGGCTGCTTCGCGCACGATGCGCACGGCATCATCCAGCGACAGCGCCTCGGCGTCGATCAGATCGGAAACGTCCAGACCTTCCACGTACTCAAAGACGATGTACGGGGTCTGATTGGCATCATTCATGCGGTCTGCCCAGATCACCTTCACCACGTGTGGGTGATCCGGCAGATTGGTCAACGTCTTGTACTCGCGCCGCAGCCGCTCGTACACGCTGCGGCGATCCTTGGTGACCAGCTTGATCACCCGCACGACATCACCCAGTGAATCAAACACCTTGTAGGCAACGCCAAAGCCCCCGCTGCCCAGCTTCTTCTGGACGCGAAAGCGATCCGCCAGGATGAAGTCTTGCGGCAGGTCCATCAGGTTGTCGGGGGGCGGCGGCATCGCCACCACCACCGGGTTGCCAAAGCCCGGAGCGGAGGCACCCTGAGCTTCGGGGAGCAGCAGCTCATCCAGACCCTTGCGGGCCATGGCAGCACTCGTATGCCGTTCCTCGGGGTCAAACTCACAGAACTTCTGCAGCCATGCGTCTACCCCCTGAGGCAGATCTGGCTTGTGCTCCGAAGGCTTTACCGGAAACTTGCCATCGGCCTCCATCATCTGGTCTACGTTTTCGAACGGCAGTTCACCGGTCAGCAGCTCGTAGAAGATCAGCCCTGCGGCATAGAGATCCGAGGCGATGCTGGCTTGAGTCGGATCCCGGAAGCACTCCGGCGCCTGGTAGCTGGGATCCAGGTCATCGACGACCTGGCCCGCGATCGTTGAAGTGCGATTTTTGCCCACCCGCGCGAAATCAAAGCCGGTCACCCGGGCCTGGCTGCCTCGGGTGACCAGGATGGCGTCTGGCGTGAGATTGCGGTGGATCACCTCGTGCCGGTGCGCGTGGTCCAGTGCCGACAGCACGTCGCGCATCACCTGGAGCGTCTGGTCAAAGGTGAGCGCCAGCGAGGTCTTGCTGATGTGCAGGCGCAAAGCCTGACCGGGCAAGTCCTCGGTCACCAGCACCACCTTGTCTTCGTCGTCGGTGACGAACAGATCCTTCACGGCCAGCACATTGGCGTGGGTCGGCATGTGCGCCACGGCGCGATAGGCATTGCTGATCTTTTTGAACTCTTCCTTGCGGGCGGTCTCGTCCTGGTACGGATCGGCCTGGTAGACCCGCAGGCGGGCCAGGCCGCCGCTTTTGCCCAGCAGGCTGTGCTTGGCGCGGTACTCCGTGTAGCGATCCGTGCCACCCAGCTTTTCTTCCACTTGCCAGTCACGGAACACCAGCGCCGCGCTCCGGGGTTTGGCCTTGCCGGTGATCGCCTTGGCGATCTGGGTGTGGAAGCGAGAGATGTTGTCGAGCCGGTTATCCGGGATGCGGCTCGTGTCGCGAAAGTATTTCAGGCAGTGCTTGAAGTCCGTCACGTCCGGGCTGTCGATGCCTGCCTGGTCGAAGACGGCGGCATCCTCCGCAGTGAGCAGCACGGCGGCATGCACATGCGCCTTGCGCAGCTCGATCAGGCCGGGGTTGCTTTCGCGGATGAAGCTCGCCATCACCTTGGCGTGGTGGCGCAGCTTGGCCAGCGGCGAATGGAAAGGCTGCCGTCCCTCGGGGTACCACTTGGAGCCATACACATCGATGTTGCCCCGCGTGCCTTTGACATCCACCAGATACACGGCGTGCGGTGCAAGGAGGGCGATATCGATCTCGAACACCTCCTGGCCCTGGCGCATTTCGAAGTTGTGGAAGATCAGCCAACCCTCGGGCAGATGATCCCGAAGGAAGCCGATGGCCTGACGTTCGGATTCGTTTGCGGGTTGCCCGATGGGGATGACCTTTGCCATTAGCGGCCTCCCGCCTCGATGGCGCGCTCGACGAGCGCGCGAGCCTGGTCTTCTTTTTCCTGGGCCTCAGCCCGTTTATGTCCAGCATTCCAGACCAGCTTGTTGATCTCGGCTTCGAGGGTGTTGTCGCATCGCGGAATAAGCAAGCGTGATACGTCGGGTGCCGACAAATGCGGAATAGAGCTTCCAGCAGCTGTCCGAATGAGTTGCCGGTAGCCAACATCAGTGTGGAACATGTATGCGTAAAGATAGCCGGGAAAGATTTGCGAGTTTTGTGCTCCCAGCCTGAGAACGTCTACCGATACACATCCACCAACGAAACGACGGTCGGCCCAAACACCGCGACCAATAATGCCGCCGACTTGCCCGCTTCTGGCAAGGAGTAGGTCGCCTTCCTGGGTTGCCCACTCGCTTTCATCTGGCAATAGACGACTGGAAAGGAAACGCGTCGGCTCATAACGCTGACGGAAAATCTCGCCCCTGGTCAAGAATGGGGCGCCGTACTCCTCTTCAACGAAGACCTGCTTAAGCCGCCCGGTTTC
>JBEBRI010000277.1:0-3124 GCA_040394915.1 Sphingobacterium sp. | reverse complement strand
GACTCACCTTCCCTCTCCCGACAATTAAAGAGAAGCTAAGCATGTAGAAAGCGTAGATCATACTATGTTTGGACGAGGGTTCGAATCCCTCCGGCTCCACAAAACAACTTGAAATTCAATAATTTACAAGATTAACACCCAAAACTACACCCAGTTTTGGGTGTTGTTATATTAATACAATTCAAAATTATGTTGAAGAGTTTATTTAATAATATTCATTAATCGTATTTTGCTGTAACTCGCGAAAGGTGTATTAAAAGTTCGAATCCTGCCACCCCGACAAAAGCCACTGATAATCAGTGGCTTTTTCTATTTTCGGACATATTTCGGACATTTTCCATAAAAACTTTACTGTTATTAAATTGAGTTAACTTAGGATAATCTTAACTGATTTAATCATTATTAAGTTCAGATGAATAAGAGTAATGACTAGGTATCTGAGATATTCCCCTTATTAACGAATAAATTAAAGTAATATCTCAGTTTATATAAATCAATATATTCATGTGTTTGTTGGAATGAGAATCACGATATAACTGTTGTGTATTGTTGAATGCCTTATTTCTACTTTTATAGTGCAGGTTCCAGGTTTTAAGATTTTAAATCTCTGAAAAAGCTGTCCGAATTACATAATTCCAAACTAATATGATTTATTAGCTAAATTAGCGAATATGAACAAACTAATTATTATCGGTAATGGATTCGATCTAGCACATGGTTATCCTACAGGTTATGTTGATTTCTTTAGATGGTTAGTAAAAAGGGAGTTGCTGCTAGCTTCAACATCTATTGAAACAGGCTGTAAGATTGAAAACCCATTGTTTTCTTGTGGTTACACTCGGAGTATCTATGTAACTGTATCATTGGATGATTACATTGACAATAATTTTGCTTCTATTTTGAAATTGTCAGAAAGCAAAACTAGTAATTTTATTGGAAGAGAAAGCAAACGGCAAAATGACCCATTTTTATTGAAACCAAAAAGTGAATTTGTAAAACTGCTATTTCAGACAACTTGTTGTAATTGGGTAGATATTGAACATTCTTATTATAAATCATTAAAAAATATATTAAAGGGGTTTTCAAAAGTAGATTCGATTTTACCTGAAAGTGAGTTGAAAACATTGAACAATCAACTGATGTATTTATGTTCGCAGCTTAGAGTCTATCTGCAATCATTGGAAAGAAAAAATTACATTGGTAAATTTCAAGAAAACCTAAGTATGCCTATTAATTACGAAGATCTTTTTAAACCAGATGATTGGAAGGAAATTCAGGACATTGACGTAGATGATTTGAAAGAAAATTCGAGAACTTATATCTTAAATTTCAACTATACGGACACCATATTAACGTATTTCAATAATCTTGAAGATGTATCTATTAATTATATTCATGGCACCATTGATGATGATGATAATCCTATGATTTTTGGTTATGGAGATGAATTAGACGATAGTTTTGTCGAGATGGAAAAGCAAGATCATGCAGGTTTTTTGGAACATGTAAAATCTTTATGGTACCTAAGAACTAGAAATTATCATGACTTAATTCGATTTATTGAATCGGGATATTATCAAGTTCAAATTATAGGCCATTCGTGTGGACGATCAGATCGCACATTATTAAATATGGTATTTGAACACGATAATTGTAACTCTATCGATATTCACTTTTATAAAGATTGTGAAAATGGTGTCGATAACTTTAACCAAATTTCAGAGGAAATATCTCGACAATTTAAGGATAAAAAAAAGCTTAGAAAACGAGTTTTACCCAAAAACACTTTGAACGTAATGCCTCAATTTAAAGACGAAATGAAGAATGTCATTTGATAAATTAGGTACATTTAAAAAAAACAACATGGCGGAAATAGAAAAAATAAATTTACCTTACGAAGAGTTAGAAAATTACGTTGTAGAGAATATTAAAATCTCAGGAACTTCCTTTGAGTTTAAGAATTTTTGCGCCAACCTAGCAAAACTTCTAGTTGATAAGGGAGTAGTAATAAATCCCCATACACCTGCATTTCAAGGGATAAATTTCTGTCTTAAAACAACTGATGAAAATAAAGTAAGAGAGATTTTATGGGATTTTATTATTCAACGTGTTCTTACATTAGGTGATTATCATAATGCGGGCTGGCCGCATTTAAGCTTAACCGAGTATGGCTCTAAAGCTATTAATTCTGTAGGTCCTATACCCAATGACTCTTCTGGCTATATTAAGGCTTTGAAAGATGCTGTTCCCGATTTAGATCCTATTATTGAAACTTACATTCTCGAGAGTATTCGTACCTATAACATTAACCAGTTACTATCTTCTACCATTACTTTAGGGTGTGCATCAGAAAGAGCGATACTCTTGATTATAGACATCTATGCTGATAACTTTAAGGATGCTGATAGAGCAGAGACATTTCGGAAAAAGATTGCAGGAAAGTTTATTAAGGTGCAATTTGATGAATTTCAAAAATCAGTTAAACCACTTTTGTCCAATTTCCCATACGAGATAAAGGAAAATTTCGATAATACTTTCACCGGTGTTTATCAAATGATTCGTAATAACAGAAATGACGCTGGACATCCTACAGGTAAAAAAATTGATAAGGATAGTTTATTTGCAAATATTAGGGTATTCATTCCATATTGTAAATATATCTATGATTTGAAAAAATACCTAGAAGATCATAAGCACGATTAAACATATGATACGGTTTACCGTTTATTTACTGCTATTTTTTTAGTAATATTGAGGATTAACCGTGTTGTTGTAAGAATATGACCATTGCTCAAATAGAAGATAATATTAAGGGGCTGATTGCTTCTGTTGATTCTGATACTTTTATATATGATTTTTTATTGGCGTTTGGTACTCCGAAGGCTACTATCGCTCGGCTTCAGTCGGGTAAGATAAATCTTGGTGAAGCTGATGGTGAGCTTGTCTGGAAGAAGAAGCTTCTTTATAGGCAGGTCGCTGCGGGCACTAATCTGTTGGAGTTGGTCCAGGAGCTTCGAAATGATGTGCGGTTGAAAAAGTCTCAACCTCGTTTTGTGGTGGTGACGGACCTGGAGACGTTGTTAGCTGTTGATTTGCTGACGCAGGATACTTTGGATTGTAAGGT
>JBEBRI010000276.1:0-3170 GCA_040394915.1 Sphingobacterium sp. | reverse complement strand
GTAAGGCTGCTCCTTTATTAAGCGCGGTAATTGCGGTGCGACTTAATGCGCCATAACTCATTGCGGAAATGTTGAACACACTTAAGCTGTAGGGTTGTTTACATTGACTGTTTCCAACCAGCGTACGTAAGTTGTGATCCTCTATGTGAACAGGGAAGATACTGTGTGCTGCCCATTCATTTCCAACCGCCTGAGGGTCAGTTTGCATACCAAATGCAACTGTTTCACGTTGATTCTTCGCGCGTTGGTACACCAACGATCGTTGACGACGATTGAAAGGACGGCCGTCAGTATCCGATTCCCAGAAATATTGTCGCAACTCTGGACGAATGGATTCGAAAAAGTAACGGAAATATCCGACCAAAGGATAATTGCGTAATATCGCATGACTTGTTTGGAAACTGTGATATAACGCAATAATCAACAGCGGAAAAGGGATCAATAACAACCAGAACCATCTTGGTGTAAAGATTATACCAAATGAAATGATGATTAAATTGATTAAGATGATCGTCCCTAAAATTAGTTTTCTAACCTGCATGATAGATTTATTATTTGATCAAAAGCTATTGTTAAAACTACAACGATTGATGCCCGCTATAAATGTGCCATTTTAAAAGCCTAATCAATCGATTGAATGTTTAAGCTGCAAAATTAGTAAGTTCGGCGAGGATAAAGAAGGATTTAGGAGTGACAGCAAAGATTTAGCGATTTTCTAAATTTTATTTGTCTTTCATCCTCTTTTTTTAATAAGGTCGGTTATTTGTTGGTAAATAGATTGCCATTCAGGATTGTCGCTAATAAACTGTAAATGTTTATTTATCGTAACATCGTCATTTCTGACAGCAGGCCCAGTCTGAACGTCTCTCGGTATTCGATTTTGTACCTTTTGCGCCGTTTCAAGAATGATAGGCTGTAAAAGATGAAAAGGTAGTTGATGTTGTGCTAGCAGGTCATATGCCATCTGAAACAAGGCATTACTAAAATTATTCACGATGACTGCCCCTAAATGTATCGCTAGTCGCTGTTCGCTAGAGCATGGAAATACATTATTAGACAATAATGAGAAAAGATCAGTTAAAAAACCTACGTTTTCTTTCGTGTTCGCTTCAATACCAAAAGGTATGGTGCTAAAATCAAGTTCAACCTCTTTAGAAAAGCTTTGGATAGGGTAGGCAACTCCGTATTGTTCAAATTTGTTAAGCACCGCAATATCGCTTGCTCCTGAGCAATGGATGACTATCCCTTTGATTTGCCTTGGTAACTGATCGACGATCGCGGGAATTGCTGAATCGCTAACCGCAAGGATGTAGAGGTCCGCGTCTAAATTCAGGTTTGTTAAATTATCAATACCTTCCGTCGAAAGCAAATTAGCCAATGCGCAAGCATTGGCTAATGTATGACTGTAAACTTGCGTAATATGCTGCCCTAACTGCGCAAAGGCCTTTCCCCAGACTGTGGCGATATTACCGCTGCCGATTAGAACAATATTCATTAGGCTGTTTTCGTTTTACTGATTCTAGAATCTTTCAATCTTCGGTAGATCGCCATACAGAAACCTATAGTCATTACGATCGTACCACACCAAAAGAAATTGATATAAGGGAATTTAATCGCCTTAAAAACGACCCATTTCTTTTCAGGAAGTGGTTTTTGATAAGCGATTAATTCTAATTTATTTTTATCAGGCATGATATTCGAGAATCGGAAGCGAAGACCTTGATCCGCAACATCCTTATGGAAATCCATCGTATTTCCTCCCTTAATCATAAAAACCGGTTCAGCGTGGTATTCTTTTCCATCCGATGCTACGACACGAATCTTCATACCCACTAAAACATCTCCTTCAGCTTTCGGAATTTTAGAAACTGTAGCATTCTTATTTAGCCCTTCAATAATATAGTAACCATTCCGATAGCGTAGCGTATCCCCAATATTAACCTCATAAGTTGCCGGTTCTTCATATTCCTCAAAGCTAGAATGCTCAGACTCACCTTCATTCTTATTTACTGAAGCTTGAGAATCGGAAGCTGCTGCTGTAATAAGGGTATAAATGTCATGTGTTAAGAAATGTTTTGTACCTGGCGTTCCAATTAACCCACCCATTTGTGGGTTGTTTTGTGCGAATGGCTTCAACACGAAAGATTCCTTAACCTGACCAGTTTCCTCATCAATACGTTGATAATTGATTTTATAGAACACATTCGGAGCAGCGACCGAGTCGCCCACATAGGTGATCTTATATTCGCCCATTTGAACAGGTTCACCTTCGGTAAGGAATAGATTTTCGCCGGGTTTTTCTACTTGATCAAATCCAGCTACTGCAATGTAATTGCTACTGTTCACCGAGATAACCTCATTCGTTGCTGCAGCAATTAATGCCCCAATAAGCAACAACCCAAATCCAATATGCGACACGGCGGAGCCTGCTAAACGCCATTTTCCTTTGAATGAGTCAGCAAGGATTTGCAAGTTGGCAAGAATCGCGAAAATAGAACTGAACGTAATTAGAATATACATGATATTACCATATACCTTGGTGAAGTATACAATAGCACCCGAAAGGAAGATCGCGATAATAAATGAGGCCAAAGTTGACGCCCAGAATTTCTTTGGCTCAGAACGCTTGTATTTAAGAAATTGAGTAAAGGCTGTTAAGGTCATGACCACTACGGCAAATGCGCCTTGCCATTTATTATAATGTGGAATCGGGTCAATTGGCGGAGCGACCTTCGTGCCAAATAAAGCATTGAAGACTGGAATTGATGTCGTCGCGATCATTTGCACACAAGCCACTGTTAATACCAATGCACCAATAAATAGCCAGAACTCACGAGAATAGATGTCTTCTTCTTTTTGTGTTGTTGGCATTTCCTTTTTACGGAATACAAGCAGCGCAATCATGATCACCAAGAAGGTGATATTAAACAAAATTAACTGCCCAGACATCCCTAAACTGGTGAATGAGTGAACCGATGTTTCGCCTAAGATTCCACTACGTGTTAGGTAAGAAGCGTAAATGACAAGCACAAAACTAATCAAGCATAAGAACGCTGACGTAAAGTAGGCATGTCCCGTATTTTTAAAAGCAACCATCACGTGCACTGCAGCAATCAAGGTTAACCAAGGGATAATAGAAACGTTTTCTACAGGATCCCAAGCCCAGAATC
>JBEBRI010000275.1:0-3172 GCA_040394915.1 Sphingobacterium sp. | reverse complement strand
TTTTGTACAGCAACGAAACATTAGATAAGTCTGCATCAAGAATATCTGTACTGCCCAGAAAGGGAACACCATTCGTTGGATCATCAACGTAAATGCGAGAAAACCGAGGGCCGTTAAAAATGCCACCACTATAACCGGCAGTAAGGCTCTGAAGAGGTTCGTTCTTGTGTCTCTTCAATAGCTCCCTTGCTTCAACTGCTCCTGACATATAGGGGCCACAGTCAAGGCGGCGACCGTTATTTTCAAGCCACGTGCTCGGAATTGCTCTGCATCGAAACTTTCTGCTCATGCCGTCACCTCGCCGGTCGCACGAAATTCCTTGTATTTCTTCGCCACCAGCGGCAGCTCATCATGAACGCGGCGGTTGCGACGTGTAGCTCTACGGATTCCCACTGTGCCGCCTTCACGAACCCGCTCAATCACTTCCTCATCGAAAACCAGCTCTTCAACATCGGGGGCTCTCTGGAACAGGAGATTGCCCCGGGCATCGACACCGGCCCGATCCACGACCGCCATGAAAACTTTGTATTCCGGGTGCTCGGTGTGGATGAGCTCCTCCTGACTGCGGCGGCGCAGCACGAGCAGGCTGGGCAAGGCCGGTGTCAGGCCGTATTCCTTCACCGTGACCTTGAAGGGCTCTACCGGCAGATCGACCGAGGCCAACACCTCGCAGTGGCGCAGGATCCACCAGCGCACGTACTCATCGCCGGGATTGCCCAGCAAGCCATCGGGCAGCAGGATGCCCACACGGCCCGTGCCGGGCTTGACCCACTGCAGGGCGCGTTCGAGGAACAGCACCTCCGGTGGTACGCCGCCCGTATTCAGGTTCCCGGTGTTGCGGAAGCCGCCTTCCTCATCGCGCTCCCAGTTGTTGCCCAGGTCGTAGCGCTCCAGGATGGAGGTGTCGCTTACCGTGTCCTGGGTGGAAAACCAGGGGTTGAGCAGGACGATATCCATGCTGCCCAGCGGCATGGCCGGGCGAGCGGCTTCGATCCCATCCAGATCGCCGTCGGGGAAGGTACGGGCGTCGATGCGGAACACGCGGCCGGGGTGGCCCGTCGTGAACAACAGGTTCATGCGGCTGGCGACGGCCAGGAAGGGGTCGATATCGCAGCCCAGGGCGTTGCTGGCCGCCCAGGCGGCGGTTTCGTTTTGTGCCCGGCGAATCTGTTCGCTGGTGGCTTCATCGGGCGTGGTGCCCATGGCCGCCAGCTTCTTCTTGAAGATGTGCACAGCCGTCATGGCCAGGAAGGTGCCGGTGCCGCTGGAGCAGTCCAGGATGCGCTCGCCGGGCTGCGGATCGAGCATCTCGACCGCCATTTCCGCCACGTTGAGCGGCGTGGGGTAGCGGCCCTCGCGGCCATCCATCGCGCTGCGGGCGACCGCACGAAAGGCCCCGGTGCGGTAGCGAGGCAGGGTTTCATTCAACGCGTAGCGGGCCAGCTCCATGACCACGCGGGCAGTCTCGTGGGGCTCCAGCGTCAGATCCCAGCCACGGGTCAGCAGCTGGGGTTGCCAGGCCTTGGCGGCCGCGATGGATTCGTTGATGCGCTGGACAATGGCCTGTTGGCCTGCTGCCGTAAAAGGCTCGTCGCCCCGAATCCAGAATCTGCGCTCGCCAGCAGGGAGGGTTTCGTCAAAGATCTTGGCCAGCATCAGCACGGCCAGCTGCTTGAAGGCATCCTTGTGATCAAGCCCCAGGTTGCGGTTGAGGTACTGGCGGCAGCGCAGCAGGGCGTCTTCAAGGTCCTCCGCTTCAGCCCCGACCTGGGTGACGCCACCGGTGCGGTCAAGATCGCTCGTGTGTTCGCCGGGAACCGGCCAAACACCCAGCGGTTTGGGCCGAACTTCGAAGCGGGTACGTTCAACCTGAAGCAGGAACTCCTCTTGGCCGTTGGTCCACATGCCCAGCGTTGCGCCGGGGATCGACTCCAGCAGCTCCTTGAGCTCGCGCAGGTCCGCCTCGGCCTCGTCGAAGGAGCGGAGCTTGTCGCGCTTCTTCTGGCTCTTGCAAACGATGATCCGCTGCAAATTGTCGTTGTTGTGCTCGGTGTCGGGGCGGAAGATCGCGATATCGATGCGCTTGCGTCCTTGGCCAGGAATCCGCGGGCTGTAGTTGACTTCCAGGTTGTTCCGGTCAAAGCCGTAACCTTCGATCAACTGGCGCAGCACCTTCTGCACCAGCAGCTTCTTGGCCGAGGCGCTTTCCTTGTTGCCGGTCAGGATGTCAATGAAGAAGTTGTCTGGCCCGCTCTCTTCGGGCAAATCCTGTGCGGAATCAACGATGTCGTCGTCATCACTCATCCGTGCTGCTCCTGGAGAAACTCGCGGTACTTCTCGGCGATGACCGGCAGATCGTTGTCCTCGATCTTTTCACTGCGCGTCAGGGTTCGTTCCACGAAGCGCCCGCCGATGCGGATGCGCTCAGTGTAGGTGCGCGGTTCGATGATTTCCTCGCCGTCCGGGGTGCGCTTGTAGAGCTTGTTGCCCCGGCGGTCGAAGCCCACCTTGTCGGCGACGGCCATGAAGACAGGATATTCCTCCGCACCGCCCAAGGCCTCGGCGCGCTTTTCCTCCTCACTCTTGCGCCGCAGGAACAGCAGGCTGGTGAGGATGTTGACGTTGGCCTCGGCGATGAAGGCCTCCACCGGCAGGTCGACGGAGGCGAGCACCTGGGTTTCGCGCATGATCCACCAGCGGATGTATTCCGCCGCCGGGTTGCCGAGAACGCCGTCGGGCAGGACGATGCCCATGCGACCGGTGCCCGGCTTGAGCCACTTGATGCAGCGCTCGATAAAGAGAATCTCGGGCGCGACGCTGCCCTTGGGGGTGCCGGTGTTGCGGAAACCGCCTTCACCGTCATGCTCCCAGGCGTGCGCCAGCTCGTATTGTTCCAGGATGTGTTTGTCTGTGATCGGGATGTCGGAGCCGAACGGGGGATTGGTGGCGATGATATCCACCGATCCCAGAGGGATCTCCTTCTTGGCGGAGGGCAGATCGGCCAGATGTCCCAGCGGGAACTCCAGGGAGTTGATGTTGTAAATGTGCCCCCGGCCGTCACCCGCCAGCACCATGTTCATCTGGGCGGCGCGAATCAGGAACGGATCAAAGTCGGCCCCGAACACATTGGCGGCGGCATACTCTTTCAGCCGCTCGTGGACGTTCAGAAACT
>JBEBRI010000274.1:0-3216 GCA_040394915.1 Sphingobacterium sp. | reverse complement strand
GAAAACTGTTGACTGTAACAGGTCCGGGGGTTCGAATCCCTCACTCTCCGCTTAAAAAAAAGTCTTTCATCACGTGAAAGGCTTTTTTTTTGCGCGATAGTTAGGGGTTGAACCTTGCTCGGGCAGGGGTTCGACCCGAAGGGCGTTCATGGCTGTGTATGGGGATTGTGGGGCTGAACAAATCCCTCACTCTCCGCTTAAAAAAGTTTTTCATTACGTGAAAGGCTTTTTTTTTGCGCGATAGTTAGGGCTGGTACCTTGAGCTGGCCGGGCGTCAACGCCAAGGAACTTGCACTAGTCCAGGTTCGACACGGCAAGCATCCATGACGCTGCGTATAGAAGGTGCGACTGACCCAATTCAGTCATGTTTGGCTTTGAAAAAATATCCGCTAATTCAATAGAGCCGCCATTTCCTTGAAAAAAGCTTCTCCAGAGCCGACATACGTCTTAACGATTTTAAAATCTTTATCAATAACAACCTTGGTCGGGAAGGCTTTGATCCCATATAATTCAGAAACATCTCTATTAGTAGAGTTTAGCAATTGATGCCAATTCATGTTCTCTTTGTTGACAATGCGTTTCCATGCATCATCGTCTTCATTACAGGCGATACCAACAAGCACGATTTCATTTTTATATTGGTCATAAAAGGATTTTAATTGGGGTATCTCTTGAATGCAAGGTCCGCACCAGGAACCCCAAAAATCTAAGATGATGTACTTTCCTTTGAATTTAGCAAGATGGAATGCTTTACCTGCGATGTCTGTTAGTTCGAAGCTAGGGGCGATGTTTCCCTTGACGATATTCTTTTCTGCTTGGTTTACCGACAGGAGTTTCTCGTAGTTAGCGTATTTATCCGCTAGACTATGTTTGAAAACTCCTGAGCGTATTTTGGGATCAAGCTTCCGATGGATAGAAGCAAATGATTCAAGAGGGTACCGCAATAATAAATACGCCGAAAGCTCCTTATCTAAATTATTTTGGACATAGCGATCCTTAACCTCCATGATTTTTGTGAAATACGCGTTTCTTTGCTTGAAAACGGAATTGATTTCCTCTTTCGTTGCTTTAGCAAGCTGTAGAGAATCGATTGAAAGGTCTGCTTTTACAGCAGCGATGCTAGCATCTAAGTATTCCAGGCGAAGCTTTGCAAACTGTCTGCTGAGATCATTCCCATCGATCGCATATTCTGTATAAAATGGATATAATTCTCCTTTAATAGTAATCGTTTCATTCGGCAGACTAAACAGCTCAATGAACTTCGACTGAGCAACATATAAACTACCCCCTGCGCGATTATATACTGCCGCACTTGGAATGATAGCGTAGGCTATAGGCGTATCTGAGATGGGATAGGAAAATTGATCGCTATCCACTGAGAGGGTATCTTTCTTAATATAATTTGGGTTTGAAAGTGCATATTTCCAGATGACGACTTTCTGTCCTTAAAGACCTTTCAGATCAACGTTTATTTGGCTATAAAGTAAGGTACAACTGAAAAGGAGTAGAAAAAAGCACAGCAGTTTATGCATCATTAGTATCATTTTGTTTCCCTAAAAATATTGAAATTCTATAATTTCTTGTCCTAAGGCAACCTTTTTATTCTCAATCAATCGCTAATTTTCAATAAAATATACATAGGACCATGGGTAAGATAATCGCAGCATACAATTTAACGCTTGATGGCGTCATAGACCATCATGTATCTACGCCAAGCGCCGAGATTCATAACTATTATACCCATCTTTTGGATCATTCGAGTTATATATTATGGGGGAGTACGACCTATAAACTGATGCGATACTGGCAAGGATTGTTACAATCTCCTGCAGAAGAAGCGAGTATGAATTCCTTTGCACAAGCCATCGATAAGATTGCGAAAATAGTGTTCTCTAATAAAGAGAAGACAACGGGCTGGGATTCTGCCAAAATCGCGGACAAATCATTAGCGGATACAGTGCTTAAGCTCAAATCGAAAAACAACGGAGACATACTTATCGGAAGTCGAAGTTTGATTATTCAACTACTGAATCTAGGATTAATTGATGAGTTGCAGCTTTGTATGATACCCATGATAGCCGCTTCTGGACAAACATTCTTTGATAAACTCTCAAGGGAAATAAAGCTTGACCTATGGAAAACGAGACAATTTGAAAACGGATCAATTCTATTATACTACAGGGTTTTGAATAATTAGTACCAGTGGAAAATTGCTCAATGATCGAAGTGCAACCCAATTCGAAAAGCGATGAAAACTCTTCCTCAAAGTATTATAGGCTTGCTAGGCGGTTTAAAATAAACAAGTTAAATTGTATATTAGAGTATACAAGTTTCAATATATGAGAGTGTTAACTTTGTTTCTTTTGCTCGTTCCATGTTTTTGTTTCGCACAATTCCAACATACGATTGAGGGTGATGTCAAAGATTTAAGTGGATTCAAAAAGATCTACTTGTTGATCGACTGGGCTAAAGCCGATTCATCAGAAATAAATGACGGTAAGTTCAGGTTCCAAGTTGCGAACAAGTACGCGAAGAGAGCGGCTTTGGCAACTTACGATACTCTCAAGACTGAATCTGGACATCCACCTCCAATATCCAAATATCGAGAGTTTTATCTTTCTAATCCTCAAATACATGTCAAGGGAAATGAGCTGTCGACGGTTCGAATTGAAGATGATGAATTGAATAGTACTTTTACAAAATATTGGTTAGCCACTGATTCAATACGTTCCGAAGCTCAAAATAAAATTTCGATGTATTCTAGAAGAGGGACAAATGACACATTGTCGAATGCTGACGCAGTAGCGCGTGATGAAGTGCTTCATAACTTAAGGAAAGAATTGAAAGTATTTGACTTAGGTTTTCTCGAAACTAGTCCGCCCTCTAAACTAACAATAGATTTAATCGAACAGCATATAGATCAGTTCAATGTATTAACCTTAAATAAAATATTTGCCAAGATTCCCAACCGTATGTTCGATCCAGAGCAAAAGGACCGTATAGCAACAAAAATCGAAGGTTTTAAAAAGTTAGCTATTGGATCAATAGCGCCCGACTTTACTCTAAAAGATACGGCCGGGGTTGAAAATTCCTTGACATCTTTTCGAGGTAAATTCGTACTTCTTGAATTCTGGGCTTCTTGGTGTATTCCGTGTCGTCAAGAAAATCCAAGGTATAGGGAAATTTCTGAGAAGTTTAAAGATAAGAACTTTAAAA
>JBEBRI010000273.1:0-3269 GCA_040394915.1 Sphingobacterium sp. | reverse complement strand
AAGGAAGCGAAAAAATAAAGCATTACGCATAAAAAAATAGGGGCTAGCATATAGCCCCTATTTTTTTATGTTTTATTTGAACCTAACTGCCTTGCAACCAAGCTTGTTCATATTTGCTCCAAACACGATTACCCTCTGCGATTAAAGCTGCATCGCCTATATCTTTTAAAATTGCTTGATATTTCTCCAAAGCGCCCAAGCCCAATTGAATACTGTATAAATCGTATGGCGCTGCCGCTTTCATGATCCCCAATTGATAATTTAATTGTTCATCAATTGCATTAATATTCTTTGCTGCCATTTCTTTCGCTTTATCGAGCTCTTTGACCTTCACTAGCGTATCCGTAAGAATCGTATTTAGATAAGTTTGGCGCATCGATTTGGGATCCTTAGGTTGATGACGATATGCAACCAAGGCTAGTTTTTTTGCCTCAGCGAGTTTTTTCTGTTGAACTAAATCTTCAAGACCTTGCGCGTAGAGATTGGGTTGTATATAAGACTCGTAGATAAAATTCGAATCCGTATCAAAGTGCTCAAGGGATTTGATATCTTTCCATTTAAACTTTTCAACCGCATTACTATAAACCGCATCAGTATTCACCAAACTCGGACGATCAGTCGCTTGTCCGACCTCTACGGGCATTAGGCGATAAACCAATCCCTCTGAAGCCAAATATTTATCCATCCCCATGAAGATATCACTGGGAGCTTGCTTCACAAAATAAATCGGTCGCTCCCAATCATTGTGCGCAAGTAAGCCCATCAAACTTAATTCTGCACGAGATACATAGCTTTGATTGTAGTCCCATTGCATGTATTCAGGAATTGAATCTTTCCAAGCATCTGGAACGACATGATGCTTCAACACTTGATCTTTATTAATTTTAAGTTGCAATTTCTTAGTCGGCATCACATTCACATAAGCTCCACTTTGTAATTGCATCATATTTTGCTGGTTATCAGAAAGCATGATATCCAATACTGTTTTTACATCCGTATATCCCTCGACCCCCATATCATAAACTTGAATGCCATCGCGAATTCCACGCTTGACTTTGTCATAGCTAAAGCCTAAAGGTAATGCTTTCGACTTATTCATATCGTTTAGTGCTTGCTCTACATACCAATCAGATTGCAAGTACCCATAATTCAATATTCGCACATCAGGTCTAACGCCTTCTGTTTCTTGCAAATACCAAAGTGGAAAAGTATCATTATCCGCATAGGTAAATAGAATGGCATTGGGCGCACAAGAGTTCAACATATTGAGTGCAAAATCGCGCGTCATTAAACGTTCATCCCGATTATGATCATCCCAATTCTCTTTTAACAGCAAAGTCGGTACGGCTAGTAAACAAATAACACTGCTTGATAAGGCAAGGACTCTAGCCGGTAGTTTCACAAACTTTTGAAGAATGTCTACCATTCCGATTACTCCTAATCCAATCCATATCGCAAATACATAAAAAGAACCTGCATATGCATAGTCTCTTTCTCTCGGCTGAAGAGGCGTTTGATTTAAATAAATTACAATCGCTATGCCTGTTACAAAAAACAACATGCCTAGAATTGCAGCATCTCGCTTACTCTTCTTCAACTGCCAAAGTATGCCAACAATTCCCAATACGAGCGGTAAAAAGAAATAGGTATTTCGACTTGGATCTTTCAACATACGTGGCGACAAGTGGTCTTGTCCTGCTAGTCGAATATTATCAATAAAGGTAATTCCGGACAACCAGTTTCCAGCATACACTTGTCCTTGGCTAGGCGTGTCGTTTTGTCTTCCTACAAAATTCCATAAGAAATAACGCGCGTACATATGATTCAATTGATAATTGAAGAAAAACTTTAGATTATCAGCCATTGTTGGCGCTTGCCCTTCTGGAATATTTAAATACTGACGATAGAAGTCGGTATGTTTATCCGAATAAATTCTTGGGAATAGCATTTCTTTATCGTATACGTAACGAACATTGCTACTGATCTCCCGATAGCGATCATCGTCTTTTCTATAAGTACTGCCTTCTTTAATATCAATTCGTTTGGAATCAAATGTCTGTCCTTTAAAAAGAGGTTCGGATTGATATTGTTCCCGACTTAAATAACTTAACAAATTGAAAGCATTATCGGGATCGTAATTATTTAATGTAATATTAGTTTTGGCAAGTATGAGCAACAAGCTATAAGACCCAAATCCAAGAAGAATAAAACTCAAACTCAGTAAACTTAAATTAAGAAGTACTTTCGAATGACGAACTGAATAATAAAGTCCATAAACGAGACCTGCGACTAGGAGTACGATGAAGACGGTAACACCAGAGCCGAACGGCATGCCTAGTGTATTGACGAAGAATAAGTCAAAATTTGCAGCAAACCGCACACTATATTGAATCACTCCCCATAAGACAAAGGCTAGTGCGGTTACACCAATCGCTAAGGATTTGAAGATGCCCTTCCAGCTAATCACTGTTGCTTTTCGGAAGTATATCATTAAAGCAATTACAGGAATTGTCAATAGATTTAATAAATGTACACCAATAGACAAGCCCATCACATAAGCAATTAAGATTAACCACTTATTGCTATCTGCTTGATCAGCCCTTGCATCCCATTTAAGTGCCAGCCAGAATACCACTGCCGTACATAAGGATGACATGGAATAAACTTCCGATTCAATTGCTGAATACCAGAATGAATCTGTAAAGCTGTAGGCTAATGCGCCTACAATACCAGCTCCAAAAACTTGATAAAGTTTCGATGAAGTCCATTCCGATTGCCCTAATACGAACTTCTTTGCAATAGCCGTAATTGTCCAAAAAAGAAATACAATTGTTAATCCGCTACAGATTGCGGATCCTATATTCATCCAGTAGGCAATTTTCGAGACATCCCCCATTGCCAAATTAGAGAACACATTTTGAAGCATTAGAAACAGCGGAGCACCAGGTTGGTGAACAACTTCTAATTTATACGCAGATGCGATAAACTCTCCGGTGTCCCACCAGCTGCTTGACTTTTCAACCGACATGACATAAATCAAAGTCGCAAGAATTCCGCAGCTCCATCCCAGTAGATTGTTTAATTTATTATAATTCATAGCTAGTACAGGTTAGTATTAAAGAAATAAAGATAAATCGAAATTAACACTCAACAGCTTCCTTAACAAAATTTAACAAGAACCTGTACCGCTTTATTCTAATGAGGATCCTATTATAATGACTAGTCCTGAAAAATAGATACAGTTTTTCAGTGATTAAAAATACATAATT
>JBEBRI010000272.1:0-3290 GCA_040394915.1 Sphingobacterium sp. | reverse complement strand
ATTGGATTTGTGTCTATTTCCGTCAATAGGACAGCAAAGTTAGCAAATTTTTTCCGAATTATTTCGAATAATAATTCTTGTGTAAATTGTTCACTTTCAAAATGTCCGATATCTGCTATCAGGATTTTCCCCTCAGCATCAAAAAACTCATGGTATTTATAATCTGCTGTGATAAATATATCCGCTCCAGAGCGTATCGCATCGTTCAATAAGAACCCGCCTGCGCCCCCACAAAGTGCTACTCGATTAATTTCTTTACCTAACGTTGGCGTGTGTCGGATTACTTTAAGATCGAAGCGATCTTTCAATAAGGCCAAGAAATCCTCTTCGCTCATCGGTTCAGCTAAGTTCCCGATCGCACCCGACCCCACATAAGAATGGCTGTTCTCTAAATTAATGATGTGATAGGCAACCTCTTCATAAGGATGAGAAGCAAACATGGCAACAAGTATTTTGCGCTCCTGTTGTACCGGGAAAATTACCTCAATTTTTGTCTCTTCTACTCGCTCTTGCTCACCTATTTGACCAATCGTAGGATTAGCGCCAGAGAGCGGTCTAAAAGTACCGTAACCCGCAGTATTGTAACTGCATTGATCATAGTCGCCAATTTGACCCGCACCCGCCTCAAAAAGAGAGGCTCTGACCACGTCCACATGGGTTCTTGGAACATAGACTACGAGTTTCTTCAAAAGTCCCTCTTTGGGCCTTAATATAGCTTGATTTTGCAAACCAAGTTTATCTGCCATCATGCTGCTTACGCCTCCTTGAATATTATCTAAATTCGTATGAATGGCGTATAATGCAATATCATTTTTTATAGCCTTGATAACCGTGCGTTCTACATAGTTTCTGCCTGTAAGCTTCTTTAGTCCTGAAAAAACGATCGGATGATGGGAGATGATCAACCCACAATTTTTGGCTATCGCTTCTTCAACCACCGCTTCCGTACAGTCTAAAGAAATTAAAACGCTACTTATTTCCTGTTCGGGATTTCCAACAATCAGACCTGAATTATCATAGCTTTCTTGATAATTTAACGGAGCGATTTCCTCTAAATACTTTGTAATATCCTTAATCTTCATTGTTCGATTGCTTATTTAACTGACTCTCTCTCCATTTGTTGTGGGCCAGCAATAAATTTCTATACTGATTAATTTTAAACCAATACGTGATAAAATAGACAAAACTTACGATCATAGCCAGCATTTTCCAAAACACGGGAAAGGGGAAATTATATACGAGAAAAGACCATGCATAAGTCATTCCGGCTGACATCGAAGGGTTTTCTTCAACAGGAATTTTACGGTCGAAAAACTCATTATTTAAGGAATAAGATAAACGTCTCGCAACCTCAAAATTCCAATAAATATTAAAGAATGGCACGACAAGAAACCAGGCTTGATTGGGTAAAATTGCTTGATTTTCCTTCGATATCAGCTTGAGCGTGTTTTTTATTGTATTAGCGAATAAGATCCAAATAGCCAGTACAAAAAGGAAAAATATAATGGCTAACTTTTGAATTTCGGCGAGTAGTTCTGGAGATATGACGTCGGGCATTTATTGATATTTACACAAATTGAATATAGTCTTTTGCATAAAGATACAAAAGATACGCATTGATTCTATTTATTTAGTTCAGCTAAAAAAAACTAAGTTGCTAAGATCAAGAATATACAAGGTTTTTTATGCAAGTCAACGGATTGACTCCGCCACTTTTCGATAGTTTGCGTAAGTATAAATTCCTGTTGACTGGTTATATCGCAAGCTATACATAATTTAGTTTGCGGCCTACAAGTTTTAAGTAATTCAGAAAGCATTTGATTGTTTCTAAATGGAGTTTCTATAAAAATTTGTGTTCTTTTCTCGCGCTGACTCTCCTGCTCGAGATCCCTTATTTTTTTTGTTCTCGCACCCTTATCGATCGGAAGATAGCCTTGAAAACAAAAGTTCTGTCCATTTAATCCAGACGCCATTAACGATAATAAGATCGAGCTCGGTCCAACTAAAGGCACCACGCGGATTCCCCTCTTATGTGCCTCAAACACCACATCGGCACCTGGATCAGCAACTCCAGGACATCCCGCTTCAGACATCAAACCTATATCTTCACCTCGCTGCAAAGCAGCAAACATCTCCTGGTAATTTACTTTATCTCTACTATGCTTACCATAATCGTGTATAATCAATTGATTTTGTGAAGTACGAATACCGGCTTCCTTTAAAAACTTGCGCGCTGTTTTTTCATTTTCCACAATATACTCTTTGATGTGGTTGATTAATTCCAAATGAAATAAAGTATAAGATAGCTTTTCTGCTTGTTCAGCTAATGGTACTGGGATTAGATATAATATTCCTTTTGACATATTTACAAACCTAGGCATTTAATCATTTATCTAAGTACATTATTCTGTTTAGCCTTTTCCAATTGATAGCCGCTAGAAAGACTATACCTGCGAAACCTCAGGCTAAAAGAACAGATTACCTATTCATAAACAACTACTTATGTAAAATGATTGTAGAAAAATGATCTAAAATCAAACCTTAATCAGAATATATTTGTCTGAATTATAAGTTTTAATATATTTGACTGAAATGGCAACACAAACGACATCCGGAGTTAAAATATCAGTGGAAGCAGTTTTCCAATCGGAGTATTCCAATCCCGAGAATGAGCATTTTATGTTCGCCTATCGTATTACGATAGAAAACACGAGCGAGTATACGGTGCAGTTAATGCGCCGTCATTGGAACATATTTGATTCTACAGGAGAAACCAAGTTAGTAGATGGGGATGGTGTCGTTGGTGAACAACCTATATTAGCTCCAGGCGATATTCATCAGTATGTATCGGGTTGTAATTTAAAAACAGATATGGGCTTTATGGAGGGTTATTACGAAATGGTTAGACAATTCGACCGTTCCGTTTTTCATGTACATATCCCGCGCTTCAATCTGATCGCTACCTACCGTTTAAACTAAGCATAAAGGTCAATTCTCTGTCTACTTTTTAATAATAGAGAGTACTGTTATAAATATTTAATAATTTTGTGCTTGGATAATTACGTGAAAGACATCAGGTGAGTATATTAAGCACAGAACAGGTTAGCCATTCCTTCAATGACAAATGGCTATTTAACGATTTACATTTTGCTTTGCAAAAAGGTGATCGCGTTGCATTGGTAGGAATCAATGGAACTGGAAAATCTACTCTATTGAAAATATTAGCAGAAACAGTTATTCCAAACAAAGGTCGAGTAGTTAAAGAAAAAGGACTACGTATTGGTTATCTC
>JBEBRI010000271.1:0-3295 GCA_040394915.1 Sphingobacterium sp. | reverse complement strand
AAGACGCTAAACTAAGAAATTTTTAACACTCCCCCCAAGAATTCAGCTTGATCCCAAAAATCTTTTCAGCGAACTTAACAAGTAACAGATAGGTACCTGCCTATATCGTTACACAACCTTAATAAACGGAGAACTAGGTTCTAGATTATGTATTGCTAATTGTTAAAATACCGAACAGTAGGTATTTCCTATTAAATCCTGATTAGATAAATTCGTACACGTAATACACAACTTATATCCTTGCCTTTTCAACAAGCATCGTCAAGATCGAATAATTAATGTAGGGAATAAACTGGTAAGGGTTTGTTTCATGTTCACCCGCTCGGGTTTTAGTTTTATAAGAATGGCTAGTAGTCTATACTAGCCATTTTTCATTGTTATAAATATCCTAAAAGATAATAAATAATGATAAAAACGACGATGGTGCCAAAACAACCCAGCCCCATCTTTTTTGCTCCCCAACCTGCAATTAATGCTCTAAAAAATTTGTTCATATAGTTTCTCTTGTTAGTATTAATTATCTAACAAAAGTCAGGTCTATATGTTTGCGTAAAAATGTCGCGTATAACAAGATTCTCAGATAAATGTGCGTGTAGCTTCCTTCCATCACCGTGTAAGGTCCAAATGGCTCTAGGCTTTACTTGCTTGACAAAGGTTAGAATATCCGCCCAATCGACATGATCGGAAAGATAGAGACTCAGATCGTTGCTCGCTTGCAGTCTCGCCCAACCGGATGCAAATACTCTCAATACATTTTTTGCTCGTCGGTAACTGTTAAAGGTCAACGGCGGTATTAAGTAAACTTTGTTCTTTTCATCGCCTTTCATCGACTTGCGATTATAAAGCTCGTATTTCATGGGGGTTTTGTTAAACTGATCATAAATCCGATGGAACGCGAGCATACTATGATGTACGAAGATTTCCTTCTCGGGAAGGTATTGATTTAACAGTGAGGTAATCCGTTGCGCCTTCCCTAGCGAATAACAGCCCAACATGATATTGCTGGGGACCGCTAATTTCAAGATCTCTTCCTTTGGATCTGGATGTTTGACATTCGGATCTGCAAAAGTAGTTTCGGTAATCAACACATCGGCCTCGACAATTTGTATAGGTTCGCAGGTCTTATCTTCTTGCAGCTTATAGTCGCCCGTATATAAATACCGAACACCCTGATAAATCATCAGTATCTGAGCACTACCCAGTATATGTCCTGCGGGATAAAAGAAAATGTCAACGCCATTGAGATGAAATTTTTGTTCAAAGGCTTTAACCTGATACGATGATAAGGCTTGTTTGGCATAACGAATTTGCATGAAGGCAGCAGTTGCTGCTGTGCAATATATCGCTTGATGTCCGGGGCTCGCATGATCCCCATGGGCGTGCGAAACAACCGCTTGTTGAACCGGATAGAGCGGATCAATATAAAAATCACCATAGGCACAGTAGTAGCCTTGATCTTTTTTTACTAGAAAATCTTCAATTATTTCAGCCATACAGCTATTTACCCGATAAGAATTGTTGATGTAATGCCATCACTTGCTTGATCAAGCTGTGGTCATCATCATTATATATGATAAAGTCGGCTAGGGCCTCTTTTTCCTTTTCTGGCATTTGCTTACTCATTCGTCGTCGCACTTCTTCTTCATCCACTTGATCTCGTTGCATCACCCGCTGAATACGCAGTTCTTCAGGAGAGCTTACTAATATGCAATAATCCAAACTACGATATGATCCGCTTTCAAACAAAAGCGCAGCCTCCTTCAGACTATAAGAGGCACTTTGTGCAGCGGCCCAATCTTCTGCAGCCTTAATCACAGCGGGATGAACAATCGCATTTAATTTCTGCAATTCGGCTTCATCCTTAAACACACGCGAAGACAGCCAGGTACGATTTAATGTCCCATCTTCAAAGTAGACCTCAGAACCGAACGTCTTTAGCAATGCAGCTCGCACTGCTTTGCTTCGAACCATGATGTCCTTGGCTTCTTTATCCGCGTCGTAGGTGGGCACAGCAAGAATCTTGAAAATCTTAGTGACTAAGCTTTTGCCGACACCTATACCTCCGGTTATTCCAATTTTTAATCCCATTTTATTTTCGAACGAAGAAATCTACATTTTGAGGTTCAATACTAATCACTTGACAGAAATCGGGAATCTTCGTGATGATGACCGGCAAACTCTGCACTTTATGCTCTTTCCAAGCTTCTAAATCAACAACAGCTTCAAAGTCTCTGGAAGTCCATTTATTATAATCTTTTACGGCCACTAAGATTGTTGCTTTCACTTTCCCGGGCAGCACACGAACGGAGGTATACTGTTTGCCATTTTCGACTTTTAACGGCAACTCGATAACCTTCTCTGTGATTTCACCGACCGGAATCACCACTTCCGAGAAGGTCGGGTAAATGGTAATGTTCGTACGCTGCTGCTTATTCAAATAGGCAACAGTACGCACATCCGTGTTCACATCTTTCCCCTTGATGGTATCGGTTTCCAGGTATTCAATACTTGCCACATCATCCAGAGGCCCTGTAATCGTCACATATTCTGGGCTTGCCTTGGTTGCTCCAATAATGCCATATTGCTTTTGGAAGGTCAGATTATGCACCACTTTCACCGGCACCTTGCGTTGTGTTTGTTTCGAAAAATCGAAATAAAGTGTATCTGGAGACACCCCAATTACTTGTTCTTCTTGTCGAAACTGTCGGTTAATAAATCCGATTTGACTCCCAAACACAATAAAATTTCTTGTTTTTAATCCACTTAGATCGACCTGTATTTTCGCAGTATCGGGACGAAGGCGCTCCATCAACACCTTCCAACCATTCATTTTTAACTTGACGGTGACGGTATCAGATTGTAATGGATGAAAGGCTTTACTTTCCGGCAAATTCACATAGGTGATGCTTGCCTTCTTAGAGAAGGTGTAATCGCTCGAAATCGCGAATAATGTCCATGCGAGAAATGAAATAAGAACACAACGTAAAAAAATAGATAATTTACGCCGTTGTACTTTACTGATACGTCTCATAGCCATTTTACAAATGTACTATTTTGAAACTAAAAATTACATCTCCGTCATAGCGTCTATTTACCGTAAAAAAACCGCTTTTATTCACAAAAAGTTCCCGTTCCTTATCCGCTTATTGACAAAATAATATGTAACTTTGTGCTTTAATTGAAGGACGTTCAAAATTCACTTTCATAATGATTCATTTCTTCGTGAACCAATCGAACACAGTATATGCTGTTCAAACCCAAAAAGATTTATCTACCGAAGATATCTCCAAACTAA
>JBEBRI010000270.1:0-3348 GCA_040394915.1 Sphingobacterium sp. | reverse complement strand
AAGATGGCGTATTTGACATGGAATAAAGATTCTGTATCTGATGATCAGATTTTAGAAGATTTAAAGACGCTATAGCAAGGCGAATTTGCGCTGCCGGCGGATACAGTATTAACGAAGTTAGACTTTAAAACGCCGCCTCCTGGAAGCCGGGTGAAAACAGGTAGCGATAATCGAAGCAATCATAGCAATACAGGTTCGCATTCGAAGGGAAAAGGTTCATTTCAACGAAACGACAATAATAAAGGCCGCAGCTACAGTAATAATAACAACAATAACAACAAGCAAAATATTAAACGTAAAAAATAAAAGAATACAGCAAAATACTAATAAGAAGCAATGGTTAATTAAAAGACAACGATTGCTTTTTTGTTTTTGTAAGACTATACTATGAATGCATTTGAAATCCGTGGTGGAAAGCCATTAAAAGGTGAGATTGTACCTCAGGGCGCGAAAAACGAAGCGCTTCAAATTATTTCTGCAGTGTTATTGACAGCAGAAAAAATGACCATCAGCAATATTCCAGATATTAAGGACGTCAATAAGCTTATCGACCTTTTGATTGCTTTGGGTGTAAAAGTTAATCGCTTAAATGAGGATACATACGAGTTTGAAGCTCGTGATATAAACATTGATTATTTCCAATCTGAAGAATTTAAACGTAAAGGCGGAAGCTTGCGTGGATCTATTATGATCGTCGGTCCATTGCTTGCACGCTTTGGGAAAGCCGCAATCCCTAAGCCGGGAGGTGATAAAATTGGACGACGTCGTCTAGATACCCACTTCTTGGGCTTTGAAAAACTAGGTGCTAAGTTCGTTTACGATGCGGAGAAACATTTTTTCAATGTTGATGCAACAGAATTGAAAGGTACTTACATTCTATTAGATGAGGCTTCTGTAACAGGAACTGCCAATATCGTTATGGCTGCCGTACTTGCAAAGGGTACTACGACAATTTATAATGCTGCCTGTGAGCCTTATTTACAGCAATTATGCAAGATGTTGAACCGTATGGGAGCAAAGATTTCCGGTATTGGATCCAACCTCTTGACAATTGAAGGGGTAGAAGTGCTGGGAGGGACCTCGCATCGCATGCTTCCAGATATGATCGAAATTGGATCTTTTATAGGTTTAGCAGCTATGACGGGTTCGGAAATCACGATTAAGAACGTTTGCTTCAATGAGTTGGGGATTATTCCTACGGTATTTTCGCGTTTAGGAATTAAGTTTGAGCTACGAGGAGACGATATATTTATTCCGGCGCAAGACAACTACGAAATCGATACATTCATCGATGGTTCTATCTTAACGATTTCTGATGCGCCGTGGCCAGGGTTTACACCAGATTTACTAAGCATTGTTTTGGTTACCGCTATTCAAGCGAAAGGAAATGTCTTAATACATCAGAAGATGTTTGAAAGTCGCTTATTCTTTGTCGATAAGTTGATTGATATGGGGGCTCAGATTATTCTTTGTGATCCTCACCGCGCTACCGTAATCGGTTTGAATAAACAACAAAGTTTACGAGGGATTGAAATGACATCGCCGGATATTCGGGCAGGTGTTTCATTGTTGATTGCTGCTTTGTCTGCACAAGGGAAGTCTGTAATTTATAATATTGAGCAAATCGAACGTGGCTATCAACATATTGAAGAGCGATTGAAAGCATTAGGGGCAGATATTCGCCGGGTTGATGTGCAACCACTTGGTCATTAAGCAGATTGTCTGTTTATTGTTAAATTATTGCTTGGAATTTGGATAATTTTCGTTGTCCGCTATTTTTGTATCAAATTTTAATGTTTAAACAAATAAAATGAAAAAAATCACATTACTTTCAGCGATAGCAGCGTTAGTTCTTGCATCATGTGCTGGAAACCCAGAGGGAAAAAAAGCGGAAACAAAAGATTCAGTAGCAACAACGACAGACTCGTTAGCAGTAACTGGTGAAGCTTATACAGTTGATACTGCGGCTTCAAAAGTTGTTTGGACTGGTACTAAAGTGACAGGTAAGCATACAGGAACGGTAGCGATTAAATCTGGTACCATCAACGTTGAAAACGGAACAGTAAAGGGTGGTAATTTTGTGTTAGATATGAACACAATCAGCTCGACAGATTTAGAAGGTGAATATAAAGAGAAATTAGACGGTCACTTGAAAGCGGATGATTTTTTTGCTGTAGCTACACATCCAGAAGCTTCTTTCGCGATTACAGAAGTTAAACCAGGAGCTGCTGCTGGAGATTTAACAGTTTCAGGTAACTTGACAATCAAGGGTGTAAGTAAAAACATCACTTTCGATGCGAAGGTTGTTGAAGCTACAGAAGCTAATGTTAAAGCAACTGCGAACTTCAATATTGTAAGAGCAGATTGGGGAGTTACTTACGAAGGTAAATCTGACGATTTAATTTCAAAAGAAATCAACTTTGACGTTACTTTAGTTGCTAAAAAATAATATTCTATTTTAGTTTTTCGAAGCCTCTGGTCTCTGATCAGAGGCTTTTTTTTGTACAATGCTGCAGATTATCTATCTGCTCCGTCGCTGAAATTGTATAGTGAAGGCTTCGATAGAATTTGTAATTTTGCGCCATGAGAATTAGCCTAATATGCATTGGTAAAACCGATGATAAATATATTGAGCAGGGTATAGAGATCTACACGAAGCGATTGAAACATTATTGTAATTTTCAGATTATCGCAATTCCAGATATCAAGAATGCTAAAAATCTAACGGAGGCGCAGCAGAAAGAAAAGGAAGCGCAATTGATACTTAAAAATATAAGTAATCAAGATTACGTGATGTTGCTGGATGAGCGAGGTAAAGAATATACTTCCCTAGCGTTTTCAGCCTTTCTAGAGAAGCAAATGGTCGGTAGTGTTGCGCATATTGTATTGGTGATCGGTGGTCCCTATGGTTTCGATCAACAAGTGTATGATCGGGCAAATGCGAAGCTGTCCCTATCTAGAATGACTTTCTCTCATCAGATGGTGCGCTTGTTCTTTGTTGAACAATTGTATCGCGCACATACGATTATGCGCGGAGAACCGTATCATCATGAATAATTTTATGTATTTTTAGTGTTAAAAGCATCATCTATTAAAGAAGGAGGGTAAAATGGATTTAGATAAATTTAAAAGAGACTATAAATATAAGAGCCAAGAGGGCGCACATGGTGCCGACGTGAATAAATGGATTATCATTATTGGCGGTGCATTGGTTATTTTATTGGCCTATCTTTTTACTTAGTCGCATTCGAACATTGCTAGGATAGAGGTGGCTTGTAGCCGCCTTTTTTTATGAAATAAATAAGGCGATACGGGGAGTATCGCCTTAAAATCACACTAACTATTAAT
>JBEBRI010000269.1:0-3418 GCA_040394915.1 Sphingobacterium sp. | reverse complement strand
AGTAAATAATGATTGGACCAATTGGACATGGAGTGATTTTGAAAAACAAGAAGAGGATGACCTTTAAATCAGAAGATGAGGAAAAGATAGAGTGTGTTGGCATAGGTTCATAGTAACTCAGCTGTTCTCGCAGTAACGCTTATTTTTGTAAACGCCCACTAAATGATAACATTTCTACATCCTAATTCAATTTGTATATAAGATAAGGAGCTACTCAGTAGCTTCTTATCTTATTATTTGTTCCGTAATAAACGCATACTGTTAAGGATTACAATAAGTGCAGCGCCTGTATCACTTAGGACAGCCATCCAAAGAGTGAGCCAACCTGGGAAGATAAAGGCAAGGGCGATAAATTTAATAATCAATGAGAACCAAATATTTTGTTTTATGATGTGCAATGCTTTCCGACTTAGTTTCATTGTATAAGGAAGTTTTTCAAGATTATCTGCCATTAATACAATATCTGCCGTTTCCATTGCGGTATCAGTTCCTGCACCGCCCATTGCAATCCCTAGGTTTGCAGTAGCGAGGGCAGGGGCATCATTTATGCCGTCCCCAATCATAGCCACTGTTTTTCCTTCAGATTGAAGTTGTTTGACAGAATGAACTTTATCTTCTGGAAGTAAGTTAGCAAAATAACGATCTATTTTTGCTTTCTGTGCAATATGTTCAGCTGTTCCTTCATTGTCTCCTGTTAACATAATAGTTTCCTGAATACCTGATCGTTTTAATTCTTGAATTGTTCCATAAGTAGTAGAACGAATGGAATCTGCTACTGAAATCATACCTAAAATGACTTTGTTCGTTCCGACAAGTATCACGGTTTGACCAATTCTTTGCATTTCCTGAATTGGTTCGTTCCACATTTGAAGCGAAACTCCAAAATCTTCATATAATACTTTATTTCCAGCGTAGTATGTTTCGCCATCTATCGTGACTTGCGCACCTTTTCCTACAATGGCGCGCAAGTCGGTTCCACTTTGAATAGAAGTTTGGTGTTCTTTCGCATATGCCGTAATGGCTTTTGCAATGGGATGATTAGAGTATTCTTCAATTGTTGCTGCGATGGATAATAACTCATCTTCAGTACAATCTACGCTTCGTACATGCATTACTTTTGGTTTTCCTTCAGTCAATGTTCCTGTTTTATCAAACGCAATAGCATTTAAAGAACCTGCAATTTCTAAAGCTGTACCACCTTTAATGAGTACACCGTTTCTTGCTGCATTTCCAATTGCAGATACAATAGCAACAGGAGTTGAGATAACTAAAGCGCAAGGACACGCAACAACAAGAAGTTCTAAACCTTTATAAATCCATTCCATCCATTCGCCCATACCAAGAAGGGGTGGGATAATCATGACACCAATTGCTAATACAAAAACGATAGGTGTATAGATTTTTGCGAAACGATCTACAAATGCTTCTGTCGGTGCTTTATTTTCCTGTGCTTCCTCTACAAGATGAATAATTCGAGATAATGTAGTATCCTCAACAAGTTTAGTTACTGTAATCTCAATCGAACCTTCTTCATTGATTGTTCCTGCATATACGGAATCGCCAATTTGTTTATCGATTGGGATAGATTCACCAGTTATTGGCGCTTGGTTTACAGTAGAAGTACCTCCTATAACTGTGCCGTCTAATGGGATTTTTTCACCTGGCTTTACAACAATCGTTGTATTCACTGCAATATCATCAACAGATTTTTTTATAAGTTCAGTTCCAATTTTTACCCAAGCTTCTGATGGGGCTAAATCAATTAATCCACGAATAGATTCTCTTGTGCGTTCAATAGATTTATTTTGTAGCGTTGCCCCTAATGCAAATAGCCAAACAACTGTTGCGCCTTCTAGCCATTGACCAATTAATGCGGCACCAATAGCGGCTGATATCATGAGAACGTTCATATCGAGTGATTTACTTCTAATTGCATAAAAGGCACTTTTAGCAGGTTTATAACCACTAATACCAATGCTCACCGCATAGAGAAGTGTAATAAGAAGAGGGGATATGTTTGTAAAGTTTCCTCCAAATCCTAAAGCTAAAAATAATCCTGAGAGAATCAAAGTTGTATTTTTTGATTTTGAAACAGGTGTTGATCCTCTACGAGCTCCAGCTAAAGTGGCTTCAAAGCCTGCGTTAGATACTTCTTTTATAATGTCATCCACATTTCGGTCATGACGAATATGCATTTTTCCAGTAGCGAAGTTTACTCGAACTTCCTCTACGCCAGAAACGTTGTGTAGATGCTTTTCGATTGTTAAAGCGCATGCACCGCAATCCATACCTTCTACAAGATAAGTTTGTACGCCATCTCCTGATATTTTCTGAGTATTAAGAAGAGGTGATGGATCTTCACATGAGCTATCACTACAGCAAGAAGATTTTGATGTCATTGATTCTTTTTGTAGGGCTAATTCAGCTGAACAACAAGTTTCAGTTTTAATAGAATTGTTGTTACTACTACAGCAAGAGGTTTCCTTAGTAATAGGGATAATTGGAATCTCTGTTTTAGAAGAGCAACATGACGATGTTTCTTTTGTAGTTTTTTCTTTTTCAGTTTTGGTTTCACCATTACAACAAGAAGTGTTTTTAACAATTGGCACAATAGGAATCTCTTTTTTGGAAGAGCAACAAGATGCAGTTTCCGTTGCTAATTCTTCTTTTGTGGATGCTATGGAAGAATTTTCACAGCAATTTGTTTGTTTTTCGCTCTCCTTTTTATCTGTCATATCAGTTCTCTCCTTTTTGAGATAAACAACCATCGTTTTTATCACATGATGCTACTTCATTTTGCACCTCATGAAAGACAACATCGAACATTGTAAGTAACTGTTCAATTTGTGTACTGCGTAAAGAATAGTAGACATACTTTCCTTCTTGTCTACCTAGGATGATGCCGCATCCTTTTAAACAGTTTAGGTGTTGTGAGATATTTGACTGATTTCCTTTAGTGATTTCTACAATTTCGGATACCGTTTTTTCACCATCTAACATACATTGAAGAATCTGAAGTCTAGTTTTATCAGCAAAGCCTCGAATAAATTTGGCTTTTATATCTAAGTCATTTGAGTTACACAATCGTATCCTCTCCATTCGTATTAGTAATAACTAATATGTTTATTCTTTATTCATATTAGCATTGGCTAATATGTGTGTCAAAATGTTTTCGAAAAGTCTGATAAAAATTACTGAGCTTTGTTTTTTGCTGTGAGAAGGAATGTAAATAATGAATAAAAAATAATATAGTTAGTGGAAGCGAAGGGTATGTTATAGTGTTTGGTGCACGCATTAAGAAATTTTAGGAAACAGGGGAGAGAAGTTCTTTGTTTAATTTTCAGGGTATTTCAAATGTAAACATTGACTGGGATTTATTTCTCATGCTAACATATAGATAATTTAATCAAGGCGGTGG
>JBEBRI010000268.1:0-3425 GCA_040394915.1 Sphingobacterium sp. | reverse complement strand
GCGAAAGGAATCAATATCGATTTAGGTTACCAATTAAACTGGGCTAACCAAAAATTTGATGGTGTTGCTGGTGGTCAATACAAAAACGACTTATTCTCATACGCACACGCTGGTTTAGAAATCGCGTTGGGTGATGGTAACAAACCATATTTAGGCAACAGTAACCCAGTTGGTACTTTAGTAAAGAAATATGATGAATTAAAAGCTGAACGTGATGCACTAGTTGCTTCCAACGAAGCTTTAAAATCTGAAATTGCAGGTATTAGCAGTGATTTAAAGGATGATGATGGTGACGGTGTTGCTAACAAATTCGATAAATGTCCTAACACACCTTCGGGCGTAAAAGTTGATGGTGCTGGATGTCCACTTCCTGAAGCAAAACACGAAACTAAAGTGGTTGAGAAAATCGTTGTTACTGAGGAAGACAGAAAAGTAGTTGATGAAGCAATTAAAAATCTAGAGTTCGATTTAGGAAAAGCAACCATCCGTTCTACTTCTTACGAATCATTAAACAGAGTAGCAGCTTTATTAATCGAGAAAAACTTTAGCTTAAAATTAGCAGGTCACACAGATAACACCGGTTCAATGCAAACGAACTTACGTTTATCTAAAGAACGTGCTGAATCAGTAAAAGCATACTTGGTTTCAAAAGGTGCAAACGCTTCTCGCATCGAGGCTACAGGTTACGGTCCAAACCAACCTATCGCTACGAACAAAACAGCAGAAGGTCGTCAACAAAACAGACGTGTAGAGTTCACCCTTTACTAGGAATTACTAAAACTACTATATTAAGAGCAAGGGGCTATCAAATCGATAGTCCCTTCTTTTTTTTTCGGCAACCTAAGGCAAGATAGCTGCAATAATTAGGATTGTAGATTTCTATAACACGCACATGCACTCAATACAAGAATCTATGCCAAACATCTAATCCGTAAACTGCTTCAGTTCGACATTCTTGGCTAAGGTCTTAAAGCGCATAGTATTAGTCTGAGCGACCCTTATCGTCCAATGCCCGGTTTTACTTAGATTTCGATCAATAAGGAATCCAGACTTCCCCTTATGCGTACCTTCAGTAACCAGTACAAAGTCCCCTTCTTTCAATTCATAATTTTCCATGGCATTGATCGTATTGAATGAAATTAAAACTAAATATGCGTTCTTAAATATTGAGTTAATCAAGAATTACGAGGTTCTACTTCCCTTTCACATCCCTTTCACATCCCTTTCAAACCCGTCTCAAAGTCGTTCGCAATGGGGTATAAATTGGAGTTGAATAGTAAACATACTGTCCCATATTCGCACTAGAATAATCCAACATAGAATCTTTGAAGCTAAAATAAGTTATCCTATCGTTGGCTTTATCCATTGATACTTTGCATAAAAAAAGCTGTATTAACATCCGTCAATACAGCCTATTTATATAAAATTTTTATTGAAATAATCTGATTATTCTATGTTTCCGCCATTAGCACGTTCCTTTTCTTTACGCAATACAGAATTTTTATAGCCGTAAGCGAAGTAGAACGCAACACCAATCGCCATCCAGATACCTAATCGTTCCCAACTTTCGATTGGTAAACCAGCCATCATCATCACACATACCAAAATACCTAATATTGGAACCAATGGAACTAAAGGCGTCTTAAATGGACGCTCAATTTCTGGATTCGTTTTTCTCAATACTAAGATACCGATACAAACTAATGTAAATGCAAATAAGGTACCGATACTAACCATATGTCCTAAATCTGAAACGGGTACAAATCCTGCGAAGATACTGACAAAGACCATGAAGATGGCATTCGTTTTCCAAGGGGTTTGGCGTTTTGACAGATCAGAAAAGAACTTCGGTAATAGACCATCTTTACTCATCGAATAAAAAACACGACTTTGTCCCAATAACATCACGAGGATAACCGAAGTGTATCCAGCAATAATCGTCACAATCATTGCCGTATTTAAGAAGTGATAACCTGTTTTTTCAAATGCGGTAGCTACTGGCTTTGCATCACCACTGAACGCCGTATAAGGAGCTAAACCTGTCATGACGTAGGAGAACAATACGTAAAGGATGGTACAAATAATCAACGACCCGATGATACCAATTGGCATATCTCGCTTCGGGTTTTTAGCTTCCTGTGCTGCTGTACTTACCGCATCAAATCCGATGAATGCAAAGAATACAACCCCAGCGGCCTGAAGAATCCCCGTCCAACCATAGTGACCACGGTAATCCGAATTCCAAAAATCCCAGAAACCCATAGTCCCTTGTTTCACCATCTCCTCCCCTTCATTGGTCGGGATAAATGGGGTATGATTCGCCGGATCGATAAATTGCCAGCCCAGCGCGATAAATAATACAACAACGCCTACTTTTAAAATAACTAATATATTATTTACTGCAGATGATTCTTGCGTTCCACGCATCAGCAGCAGCGACAATAGACAAACGATAATGATTGCTGGGAGATTAATCATACCGCCTTCGAATGGACCTGCAAGAAGTTCCGGCGGGATATGTAGCCCCATCATTAGGAGTAGTTGATTAAAATATTGAGACCAACTTACCGCGACTGTTGCGGCAGCTAGCGCGTATTCAAGCACCAAGTCCCATCCGATAATCCAAGCCATAAATTCCCCCATCGTTGCATAAGAGTAGGTATATGCACTCCCCGCAACCGGAATCATGGACGCAAATTCGGCGTAACAAAGACCGGCAAATGCACATCCGACTGCAGCCACGATAAAGGAAAGCATAACCGCTGGTCCAGCATGATCCGCAGCAGCGATACCCGTTAAAGAAAAAAGTCCCGCGCCGATAATTGCGCCGATACCTAAGGCAATCAATCCCGTGCTGGACAATGATCTTTTTAATGTTCCTTCGCCACTCTGTTCTGCTTCGGAAATTAACTTCGCAATTGATTTTTTATACCACATAAATTTAGATAAAATAATTAACGCTCAAACCTACAAAAAAATTAAAGATTTATCCAAATCATTAACAAATTATCAGCTGACGCCTATTATCGTTAAATTATCATCGAAATTTATAGCGATCATTTGATATTCATTCGTTATACAGAACCCCTCTTAAAATCTTATTTTACAGATATCATTTTAAGCCAAATATTATTTTATTGACGTTCGTCATTTTTCAGTTTGTCATTAGCCCTCAACCATTCTCTATTTCTTTAAAAACACTGATTAAGTGGTTATAAATGGCTTTTTCAGTCTCCGGCATGACCTGGATTCGGGGCTGCATCCTTCTTTAACGCCGCTGTCGGAGCGCTAAAAATCATAGATATTCCGCTACAAATCAATAATTTATTTTCATAAATCACTGAGCTCTAGGAAATACTAAATATTATTTCTATCTTTGCACCGCCTTAGGCAATTGTGCCTATTGTATATTTTATTTCATGAAC
>JBEBRI010000267.1:0-3425 GCA_040394915.1 Sphingobacterium sp. | reverse complement strand
ACTGTTCCTTTCGGCCACTCAGGCACCTCTCCGGGTTTTGACAGTGCAAACATAAAGCAAAATTTTCACTCTACAAAGCTGATAATGCTAATTTTTAACAATTTTTCAGCTATCGAATGGCAACCTACTGAATGTCAAACCATTTTTTTAATTATCTTTTTTCTTACTTAGATCGTAATCAATACGAACATGGTAAATACTCTTCAGCATGGCCTTAAAAATCTTAGATACTTCTGTAATATCCCGCATGGTAATATCTGCGTTTGCAAATTGTCTCTGCATTAATTTATGGTCGATAATTTTATCGACAAGTGTGTTAATAGATTCCTCTGTTGGTTCTTTCAATGCCCGCGAAGAAGCTTCCACCGAGTCGGCCATCATAAGCACCGCAGTCTCTTTAGAGAAAGGTACTGGACCTGGGTATCTAAAGATGGATTCATCAATAACTTTATCGGGGTTGTCCTTCACAGCAAGATTATAAAAATAGTCCACTTTCGTAGTACCATGGTGCGTGCGAATAAAGTCGATTACAACTTCCGGCATTTGGTGTTTTCTGGCCATCTCAATACCTTTCAGCACGTGGGAAATAATGATCTGCGCACTTTGTTCTGCGGTCAGTTCCTCATGTGGATTGTCATTCGTCTTTTGGTTTTCGATAAAGTAGAGCGGATTGATCATTTTACCAATATCATGATATAATGCACCTGCACGAACCAATAGAGGATTGCCACCAATTTTATAAATTGCTGCTTCGGCAAGATTTGCAACTTGTAGCGAATGTTGGAATGTACCTGGCGCTTTCAGCGATAACTCACGTAGAAGACGAGAATTACTATTGGTTAGTTCCATTAATGTTAAGTCAGATACAATACCGAATAACTTCTCGAAGGCATAGATTAATGGGTAGGCGAGTAGGGTAAGTCCGACACTGACTGCGAAAGGCAGGATATCTTGCCAGTAGATTGTCGTGAACGACCCGTTACGCGTCAATACTAATCCAATATAGGCAAGTATGTATGTTGCTAAAATAACAACGCTAGAGACCAGGAATTGCTCTCTTTTTACAAGGGTCTTGATGCTGTAGATGGCCACCATTCCGGAGGTAAACTGTAGAAACACAAAGTCGAAGCTATTGGGCACAAAGAGTCCAGCGACTAATACCATCAGAATGTGAATATTTAAAGCGATTCGGGTATCAAAGAGTAGGCGGAAGATAATTGGCACACTACAATATGGAATATAGTAGAGGCTTGGGATTTTCATTTTAATGGCCCAGCTGAGTACGCCAAGCATCACCAGGATAACAATAAAGATGATAAAAAGCAGACGGTTGTTGTTAAAGATATCTCTTCGGAAATAGTATAAAAACACCATTAGGAGAGACATCGCTAAAGAGATCAACATAAAGTGCCCAAACATAACGAGATTCTGCTCGCCTGATATGCGGGATTCGTCCTCAAATACTTTTCGTAGCGACTCTAACTTCTGATAGCTTTCATTGTTGATAATTTTTCCCTGCTCAGCGATTAACTCATCCTTTTGTACCATTCCTCGAGTCGTCGAAATATTGGCTAGGGCGTTTTGCTCGACTTTATTCGTTTGGCTTTCGTTGAAAACATAATTGATGGTGACGTAACTTTTCAAGACCTCTGCAAACCAAGCTTTATGTTCGATGAGGTTGTTCTTTTCGATCGCCTCCCTCAAGTATTTATTTGCCGATTCAATCGTATAACAGTCCGCAGTATTCTTCTGTTGTGCAACATTATCATGGACTAGAACAAAGTTATATTCCATCGCCGTCGCATCGTTTTTAACGGAGTCATTTCCTTTAATTTGAAAACGGTTATTCAAGGAAATAATACCACGTTCATAAATATAACTAAGTAAAGCGGTTCCTACTTCCCTGTATTTAGCGATGTCAGTGCCGGTAGAATCAAGCTGGCTGGATTGCCACTTCTCGTTTAAGTCCGTGTTAAATTGATCGATTTGCTCTTTGCTGGCCACATCGTTCAGATTGTAAATCGGTTGAACGGTACGTAGAATATACTGTTTATCACGCGCCAGTTCTTCTGGCGTTTTTAAAATTGCAAAATTGTATGGAGACGTTAGGTTTTCATGATTCCAAGGCTTGCCTTTTTCGTACTCATATTGAAAACGGGGTTGCTTTGGTAGAAATATACAGATCAAGATGATCGTTAATACTACCATCCCGTATTTCCATAGGGTGGAATTTTGCTGTAATTTATCTTTCGGATAGTTAATCTTTAGTTTCGCCACGTTCTTAAATTCTTCCTGATCAAACAAATGTAATTAATTTCAAGTAAATGACTCTTATTTCTGAAAAGTAAGCGGATGTTTCTGATTAGCGATTTTTACTTATTATCTTTGCAAAAAAAAACACCCCATGTCTGCAAAACAACATTTAATCGCCCCATCTATCTTAGCAGCTGACTTCGCGAAGCTTTATGATGATATTCAAATGGTAAACAACAGTGAAGCTGATTGGTTCCATATTGATATAATGGATGGCGTATTTGTACCGAATATTTCTTTTGGATTCCCTGTCATGCAAGCGATTGCTAAACATGCAAAAAAGCCGTTGGATGTACATTTAATGATCGTCGATCCAGATCGCTATTTAAAAACATGTAAGGACAATGGCGCGGCAATTATTACCGTTCACTATGAAGCATGTACACATTTACATCGCACCCTAGCAGGAATTAAAGAATTGGGATGTAAGGCCGGAGTTGCTTTGAATCCACATACGCCAGTTTCTTTATTAAAGGATGTGATTCAAGATATTGATTTAGTTTGCTTAATGTCAGTTAACCCTGGGTTTGGCGGGCAGAAATTTATCGAGCGTACCTATTCGAAGATTAAAGAGTTACGTGCATTAGCACTTCAAGAAGGAACGGATGTTATGATTGAGATTGACGGAGGAGTTGGTCTAGGAAATGCAGGTAAGTTATTGTCGGCCGGCGCTGATGTGCTTGTTGCCGGAAGTTTTGTTTTCAATTCGGCGAACCCCATGGAAACGGTGAAGGAATTGAAGGAGGTAGACCCTACAATACAGCTTGTTTAGCTGTTGTTTAGAATATTTCCAAATTAGCCTCAAGTGGCACAAATACAACTTTAGCTTGGTTTTTTTTGTATTTTTGTTCTTGTTGGTGTAATTGATTATTTATTCCAATAGATTTAGTTAAAAGTAAAATCATATTTAAACAAATAATACATGGCTTTTGATATAGACATGATCAAAAAAGTTTACTCACAATACGATGAGCGCATTACTGCTGCTCGTCAAATCGTGAATAAGCCTTTGACATTAGCAGAGAAAATTTTGTATGCGCACCTTTGGGATGGTAACGCTACGGAAGCTTACGAAAGAGGTAAGTCTTATGTTGATTTCGCTCCAGATCGCG
>JBEBRI010000266.1:0-3439 GCA_040394915.1 Sphingobacterium sp. | reverse complement strand
AGACAAATTGAGACCGCGTTCCAACATCTTCCATATGAACCGTAGTATTGCCAGCCGACTACCGAGATGGATTGGAATCGCTAAGAATAGAGATTATTTACTCAAGTTAATTGAAAGAGCGAAAAACAAAGTTTAATAACCATTTAAATTCAACTCAAGATGTAATGAAAGGCCCTCTCCTCCACTCAGCCTCTCAACAATCGGGATATCCAACTCTCATAGTCGAAATATTTTACTAAAGGCTCTTCTTTCCGCTTCGCCTGTAGCTCCGCGAGTTGCGTTTGATAAAGACCCCATGTCTTCTTCTTCCATTCATTTCCTCTTCGTTTGGGTTCTGTCGCCAATAACCTAAAAACTAGATTTTCGATATGGTATCGCTTCCCCAATTTTTGCAATTGTCTTTTCAATGCGCGAACTTCAGATTCCATATAATCACAGTCATGGATTTCATAAATCGTCTTTAGGTACAATAGCTTCGCCGCCCGGAAAATATGATAGCGGGTTCCATGTATGCAACTATCAAACATTTCATTGAGTACTTTTTTACTCACGGCATAATTCCCTAAGTAAAAATTTGTTAACGCTTGTAAGAAATACCATTCCATGGTTTTTTCAAGGTCACCGATATGAATATGCAAATGATTTTCCTTGGCTGTTTGGATGAAAGCAGCAGCCTCCTCATATTTTTGCAGCCCAAGCAAGCCTTGCAATTGGTAGCAAGCCGATGATAAATGGACTAGATTATGAAAATGCTCCGTATAATCGTCCTTCCCGAGCCTGACTAGTTTATCGATATACGCTTGCATCTCGGTATATTGCTTCATGTTTGCTAGACTATTCAAGATCCCATCTAAGGTGGATAAGTAATCGTAGGGCGGAAAGTTCCACATAGCAAGATTCTCTTCGAATAATTTCGAAAGCTCTTTAAAGATCGTTAAAGCAGAATGGTACTCTGTCTTATGGATAAAATAAAATGCTTGAAATAACAAATGAAGTTTCTGTGTTTCAAACCTGGTTTTATTGCCGCGAAAAGACAGACTTAATTCGCCAAGGATCAAATCATCAGTATATTGATCAAGGGTCGGATTATTGGCGAGGCGAATGTTGAGAAGCTCGTAAAGCGAATAATGCTCTTGAATTTCGCGAATCGACTGAATCGCCATCTTAGCTTCCATTTGCTTATCGACAATTTGCTGTTCATCGTAGTCCGAAAACTTGGAGCTATGTAACACATCTAATTCCATACGAAGCGCATTGTATTTATTCATAAAATTCTCCGTTTGGTTCGCTTTTTTGTAAACCGATCGAATCTCCTTCATTCCCCGATCAGGAATAGAGCGCTCAAAACACAGGCGTGCCTTCATCAACCCATAATACTGTTGAAACCAAGAATCCTGTTCAATTCGAATCTGCAATAGCACGTCTGTAAGCACTTTGAAGAGATAGTTTGCAGTACTCTCCAAGGAAACTTCGGGGTATTTCTCCTTAAACAAATGCTGCCAAACGACTCCTTGCTTATTCTTTTGCTCTAGAATAATTTGAAACAGTAAGGCGTAATATTTTTCGTTCTTCGACTGATTGGAATAAAGCTGGAACTGCTTTTTCTCTGATGAAGAAAGCGAATATATCAATTTCTCAAGATCTTGGTATGACATAGGTTTATAGATATCTGTAAGATTTCAAAAGGCTAATATATTAATAATTAAAGATATATGTTTTATATTTTGGCTATTTTTTAATTATCAGAATTATCATATTATGCGCAAAATTGTCTTTTTATTAAATGTGTAGATGTTAATTTTAGGAAACTTTTAGATAAACCTAAGCAAACATGAAAAACAAAATTGTCGTTGTGGGCAGCACAAATATGGATATGGTAGTTAAAACAGGGCATATTCCTAAGCCTGGGGAAACTGTTCTCGGCGGCACCTTCTTTATGAATCCTGGTGGTAAAGGAGCAAACCAAGCTGTTGCTATTGCACGTTTGGGCGGCGATGTCACTTTTATTAGTAAAATTGGAAATGACATCTTTGGCAAACAATCGACCAAGATTTTCGACGATGAGGGTGTCGATATTGGCGGTATTTATGCGGAGGTAAACAGCCCATCGGGCATTGCTTTAATTACTGTTGATGACAAAGGAGAGAATAGCATCGTTGTTGCTCCGGGTGCCAATGCCTCTCTAAGCGCTGACAACGTACAAGCTGCTTTTGATAAGTATCCGCAAGCTTCTGTGCTACTTATTCAATTAGAAATTCCAATGGAAACTGTCGAAGCAGCGATCAACTATGCTCGCAGCAAATCGATTACTGTGATTTTAAATCCGGCGCCGATGAATAAAGCCGTCGCAAAGCTTTTAGATAAAATCGATATTATTACCCCGAACGCTCATGAAGCGGAAGCCTTATCCAATCATCCCATTACGGACGTGGAAAGCGCAATAGATGCAGCGAAAAAAATTCAACAGCAAGGCGTAAAAACAGTCATTATAACTTTGGGGGAAGAGGGAGCTATTCTCTTAACCGAAGATGAAGTCCAGCATATCCGTACACCAAAAGTTGAAGCGATCGATAGTACCGCAGCAGGCGATGTATTTAACGGTGCGTTTGCCGTAGCCTTGTCAGAAGGTAAGCCACTGAACAAGGCTGTAACATTTGCCTGCCGCGCTGCTGCCATTGCAGTAACAAAAATGGGGGCGCAATCTTCCATTCCTTACCGCAACGAAATAATGCTTACTTACTTCGATTAGGACTAACATATCAATGTACTAAACCAAAAACTATGTTTATTGTATCCGATTATAATACGGCTGTTCTCTTTTGCTTTATCACCATGATATGCTGGGGATCTTGGGCCAATACGCAAAAAATAAGTCAAAAAGGCTGGCGTTTCGAATTATTCTATTGGGACTATGTACTCGGTATTTTAATATTTTCGTTGCTGAGCGCCTTTACACTCGGCAGCATGGGTGATCAGGGAAGACCATTTCTTACTGACATCGCGCAAACAAGCGGTAGTAACATTGGAAATGCACTATTAAGCGGCGTCCTGTTCAACTTGGCAAATATTCTACTTACCGCCGCAATCGCTGCCGCAGGTATGTCGGTTGCTTTTCCCATTGGAATTGGAATTGCATTAGTGGCGGGTGTATTTTTCAACTACATGATTCAACAGAAGGGAGATCCAACCTTATTATTTATCGGCGTAGGACTCGTAACCTTAGCGATTGTATTAAATGCGATCGCATTTAAAAAACACAAAGGCGCAAGCGAAAAAGCGGGCATTGGGAAATGGATAATCATCTCCGTTATCGCCGGCTTTCTGATGTCATCATTCTACCCTTTTCTTGCCTCTGGAATGGATTTAGAAAACTTTCAGCAACCTGTCGCAGGTAAGATGACTCCATACAGTGCCTTTGTAGTTTTTGCCGTCGGAATAT
>JBEBRI010000265.1:0-3501 GCA_040394915.1 Sphingobacterium sp. | reverse complement strand
ATCCTCTTTTCCTCTCACTTCAGCAGGTACTTTCTTCGTATTTATATTTACTGAGCTCCTGGACGTATCCATTACTCTTGCAACATATACGCCATTGAATACAAAAGTGATTTATCCATTTTTTGTGTATATGTCCAGTCTTCGTGGTTCATACGGCCCGCAATAAGTATGATAAAATGACCAAGATCGAATACCACATGAATCCACTCATGTTTTCCATTCGTAGTTATGTCTTCTCTACTTACTCTAAATACTCCAATCGACAAAATGGTCTTATGTCAAGAATTCGGACAAGTTAAACGTAGAAATTTCTTAATTTAGCGAATTAACTTGCGAAAGTGTTTTCATAGTCAAATGGTGATTTCATTCCACAATGTTCATGGATTCTCACTGTGTTATAGAACGCTTCAATATATTCAAATATAAGTTCGTGCGCATGTTTCAGGTTTTGAATTACAAAACGATTCAACCACTCGCGTTTAATTAATGCATGAAAGGATTCAATACAAGCATTATCCCAAGGATTTGCTTTGTTAGAATAACTGTGGATATACTGTCCCGCAGGTGTTGCTTCAATATAACTTTTAGAGACAAATTGACATCCTCTATCGCTGTGAATAATGACAGGTTGACTGTGTTTACGATTTGCCTTAGCCCTTTCAATAGATACAATGACGTGTTCCGTAGATAGGCTGTCAGAAACGTTCCAGCCAATAATCTTTCTCGAAAATAAGTCCATCACACAGGTCAGATATACAAAGCCATTCAAGGTATACACATACGTTATGTCAGTCACCCAGACGGTATTAGGAGCTGTTGGATTAAAGTCTCTGCTTAGGACGTTTTTCAGCTTGATATCAAAATCAGGGTCAATGGTTGTTCTAACGTATGGACGAACCCAAATGGCCTTTATGCCTTCTTCGCGCATGTAGTTACCGACTGTCTTTTCAGATATGATGTGTCCCTTGGCTTGCAGGATGGTAGTGATTTTAGGCGCACCATAAATCTGGTGAGAAGCATGATAGATCTGCGTGATTTCCACTTTCATGGCTTGCTTTCTTTGCTCTTGCTCAGAAGGCTCCCGTTTAATCCAGCTATAATAGCCTGATGGAGAAACGCCTAATATTTTGAGCACACTGTTAACAGAAACTTTGCGTTTCTCGGCTTCTTGATTTGTAGCGTTGTAAATCGCTTCTGTTAATTGCTCAGTATGCCCATAGCCTTTTTTAAGATCTCTAGCGCATCTTGTGAATCTCGTAATTCTTTCTTCAAACGTGCAATTTCCTTCTCTGCATCGGAACTGTGGTTGCCTGATCCCCTGTGCTGGACTACACCATCATTCTTCTTGGCATCTGACACCCATTTCCCTAATGTAGATTGCCCAATCTTTAGATCAGCTGCTGCCATCTTTAAAGGTTTACCTGATGAGTAATAATAATTAACAGCATCTTGCTTGAATTCGGCACTAAATTGTTTGTTACGTTTAGTCATGTGAACATTCCCCCTAGTTTTATTATAATATACTAAACTAGGAAATTTCTCTGTTTGGGTTGTCCTAAATTAATTCTAGCATCAAAAAGCCGCCAACACTTTTACCTTCTTCCTGCTGTTCAGCTATAATCTCTTGAACCTCATTCACCAATTTCTTGTTACCTTTTGAAACTTCGAGCAGTTTCTGCTCGTCAATCTCAAAATAACTATAAGAGGACAATATACTCATATTTCCCCCTTTTATGCGTTTTGCAATACCTTCAATAAAATCATGCTCGTGATACTTGGGTTTCATAATTTTCAATGTCTTTACATTTGAACTCAATTCAATTCACTCTCCTTTGATGTGTCAGAAACATACTCCAATATATCTTCCAATTTGTATTTTCTCAGCTCTTGATACATTTTAAATTTAGTAAATGTTTTCGGATTGTAGAGTGCATCGATAAAGGCTTGCTTACCTTTCTCAAGAAGCATTTTAGCTGGATCCATTTGGTTAGGTAACTCTCCAATCCATACTTTAATGCCTTGTTCAATAAGGAGCTGCCCTGCATGTAATGCCCCTTTAATGCCGGCTGCATCACCATCATAAATTATCATGATTTTCTCAATATTCATTTTTTTTAGTCGCTTGGCATGATAAGAAGAAAACTTGCCAGCTCCGCCCGTATCAATGCCGTTATCTATACCATGACTTTCAGCAACTAACCGATCGATCGCTGCTTCAAATAAATAAACCGTTTTTTTAGGATCGATATAGTCAATACCGCCTAGAATGTTATCGCCTTTTAAATAAAAATGCTTTATACCGGCTTTAGCATCATTTACTGCTCGGCCATATATATCTGTGACTTTACCATTCATGATTACCGGAATAATGGCTCTATAGAAAAACGAATCTAAGCCCTTTGCATTCAATAGTCTGTATTCAAGCAGCTCAGCTTTGGTATAACCTTGTTGTTCAAGATAGGATCTAAGTGCGCGCCCTCCTGGGGCATAACCAATTTTGTGTTTTTGTATTACTTCTTCTGATAGACCGCGCGAAATCATATAATCAGTATTATTTTGTGACTGATAAAACTCGATAGCTAGCTTTAAGGCTTTCTCTTTTCTTTCAATCTTTTTCAACTCATCCGGATCTATTACCGGCAGCTCTACATCAAACATATGAGCTAATTCTATAACTGATTCTCTAAAAGATAACTCAGCTACTTGCTGCAGGAAATGTAGTGCATTTCCTCCTGTATGGCACGATAAGCATCTATAAGTTTGTGTATCCTTCTTTATTCGGCCATTATCAAAGTCTGTCTTATTACAGCAAAAACTTGCCTTATAAAAATTACTTTTACCAGAGCCAGGACGTACTTCAATACCGTATTTTTTCATTACGTCCATCATATCTACTTTGGATAACAGCAAATCAATAAATTCTGTACTGTAGTGTATGGAATTTTTAGGTTTAGATTTTACGATAAGGCTGCTCATATACTACATCCCTTTCTAACGTCCTAGCGGTAGTTTTGCCATTTCTCCATGTCTTCTTTCGATATTTTCTTTGAGTCTTCACCTTCGCTATTAACTAATTGAAATAACTGATAAAATCTAAATGCGAAAACGAATGATAAATATAATCCAGGCAGGATCAAGAAACACCATTTAATAATTGGAAAATATTCAGATGATGCCAGTTCATTGTATATATCTGCAATTACGGAATAGTCGAACTCTATCTTTAACGGATTAAAACCAAGAAGATGTGCTTGTATGTTTAGTAAAACTAACAATATTAAACCTAATAAGAATAAAATAATTTTATTCATACAATTTTACCCTCTCAGATTTCATTTTCATCTCGTTTCCATAGAATAATTTCTAGGTCACCTTCTTTTCGAAAGGTGACATGACTATCTATGCTTTGTTCTAAATAAAACGTTTCATAATTCTTTTTCAAAGTAACTTTAACCTTATTACTTTTTTGATGATCGATCGATATATAATGAAGTGAGAAAA
>JBEBRI010000264.1:0-3514 GCA_040394915.1 Sphingobacterium sp. | reverse complement strand
CTTTATTATTGGATGGCAGCTGACCATCAGCAATAGCAAAACTTACCGCGCGAATATGATCGGATAATACGCGCATCGCGATATCGGTTTTCTGGTCTGTTCCGTAAACAATGCCAGACTTTGTCGCGATATACTGTATTAAAGGTTGGAAAACATCCGTATCATAGTTGGACGTTTTCCCTTGAATACAACGCACCAATCGCTCAAATCCCATTCCCGTGTCAACATGTTTTGCAGGTAAAGATTTTAATGATTTATCTTTCAATCTGTTGAACTGCATAAAGACAAGATTCCAAATCTCGATAACTTGTGGATCATCTGCATTTACCAATTCTTGACCGGGTACCTTAGCACGCTCTTCATCGGAACGCATATCGTAATGTATTTCTGAGCAAGGACCACAAGGACCCGTATCTCCCATTTCCCAGAAATTATCTTTCTTGTTGCCTAAAAGAATTCGATCTTCCGCAATTAAAGCCTTCCAAAGGTCAAAAGCTTCCAAATCACGTTGTAAACCTTCGGTTGCATCGCCTTCAAAAATCGTCACGTATAAACGCGTTTTATCTAGCTTGAACACTTCGGTTAATAATTCCCAAGCCCATTCAATTGCTTCCTTTTTAAAATAATCACCAAATGACCAGTTTCCAAGCATTTCAAATAAGGTATGGTGATACGTATCAATCCCCACTTCCTCTAAATCGTTATGCTTCCCAGAAACACGAAGACAGCGTTGCGTATCGGCGACGCGTGGATATTTAATGGCGGCCTCTCCCAAAAACAAATCCTTAAACTGGTTCATACCAGCGTTCGTAAACATTAATGTAGGGTCGTTTTTCACTACCACAGGAGCTGAAGGCACGATCTGATGTCCTTTACTCTTGAAAAAATCTAAAAAAGCCTGGCGTATTTCTCTGCTAGTCATTTATTTCGTAAATATTTTGCTTGCAAACTTACTCAAAATTGACGTTAAAATAGTCTTAAAAACCAACTTTTGTCATATTCACCGATATTTTTAGTAAATTTATCTTCTTAATACAGAACAACTCAATAAATCAAAAAGATGACTATAATCGTCCCTACCGATTTTTCGAAAAACTCGGAATTTGCAGCCCAATATGCTTGCGAACTCGCTACAAAAAAGAATGCCGATATCTTGTTACTTCATTGTTACACCAGCGCTTCCGTTGGGGCGTCCGACGAGCACAACCTGGCAGATCCGATCCTGAAAGCTGATTTATTGATTGCAGAATTAAAAGATAAACTGGTGGATCAATTCCCGAGCGTTGATTTCTATATTGAATGTTCCAGAACCCTCATTATTGAAAAACTGACGGAGATGTCCAATTCCGGAAAGTTTGAATTAATTATTATGGGCGCCTCAGGGCAAAGTAAGACAAAACCACTTTATTGGGGTAGTACAACCTTAGCTGTTGCCGCAAAATCCAGTATTCCTGTCGTAGTCGTGCCCAACGAGGCGTATTCTTTCCAAAGCAATCATATTGCTTTGTTGACCAATTTCAAACACGAGGAGTTGGATACCTTAAAACAATACCTCCGATTAGTAGATCAAACCAATTCGCTCGCATTAATCCATGTCTATAAGGAAAGTCAAAAACGTGAAAACGTTTTGGATAGTTTAGAAAGTTGGGCATATAATATTAAGGAGATGACGCAAGTTTCCGAAGTCAAAAGCTATGCTGAACCAATTCAAAAAAGCGATGAGGAGTTAGATACCGTACCGGAGGTTGTAGAGAAATTAATTCAGGAGATCAATCCCGATGTGATCCTAGTCACGCCGAGCCGTAAAACTTTTTTTGAACGCTTATTTACGAATTCCGTATCCAAAGCAATCGCCCTTGAGCTTAATAAACCCGCATTTTTCGACAAAATATAAAAACTACATATTGATATCATGAGCAAATTATTAGTACCTATAGACTTTTCTGAATATTCAGCAGTCGCTGTGGAGTATGCTTGCCAAATTGCCCAACAAGCTGGTCAGTCTTTGGACTTGGCACATATATTTTCGGATCACTCCAATATTTATATCAATGCACAAAATGACCCTTCATTAAAAGATCCTCGTGTGCCAATGGCAGAACGTGATATGAAGAATTTAGTCGCCGATATCAATAAAAAATATCCCGGCATTGAAGTAAATACCCTATTCAGTGATGGCAATCTTTATGAAGAGATTAAGAAAATCACTATTGCAAACGACTATGATGCTGTTGTTATGGGAACAAAAGGTTCTTCAGGACTAGAAGCTATCTTTATCGGCAGTAATACGTACGATACGATATTAAACACCAAAACACCGCTACTGGCCATTCCATTAGAATCTACCCTGTTAAAGAAAGATCGAATTGCATTGCTTTGTAATTTTAAAGACGCGGAACTTACTTGCTTAAGTCAAGCTTTACCTCTCTTCCAAAAAGATTTTGAATTGATTTTAATTCATGTCAATGTGAAGGATCGCGAGATTAAGGACATCGATTCCGATTTCAAAACTTGGATTAATCGTATAGAAAATGAGTTAGGCATATCTGATATTACCTACATTATCAAGCCTCAATCCTTATTTTTACGTCAGAAGGAGAGCGTAGCACAAGCGGTAACATCGGTTTTAATTGACGAGCAGATTGATGTCCTCTTATTAACCAAAAGCCGCAAGAGTGTTTTCAGACAACTTACTGAGACAAACGTCATTAAGAAACTTGCGTTTGACATTAAAATACCAACCTTCTTCGCTCGAGTTCTCCCTACAAACGGCTAGTTCAGCTACAAGAGCGCTACAAATTTTACAGCATTTGTTGCCAAGGCGAAAGTTTTGGCAACAATTTTGCCTAGCCCATAGCAAGTGTAAAATTTAGTAACATGAAAACGAACTATATTAAAAAAGCTAGCCTATTTGCTATTGCTGGGCTTATTTCCTCAACTGCTTTCGCGCAACAAAACACGACGACTGTAGATGGCACAACTCTTTTAGGTCCTTCATCGGAATACAGAACTTGGTCTATCGGTGTGAATGCAGGTCTATTGAACCAATCAAATATCTTTGGCTTTAACAGAGCTGGATTTGACAAACTTGACCACAATGTAGGATACAGTGCCTACATCAAAAAACAAATCTCTCCATCATTTGGCCTTAAGGCACAATACTTAGGTGGTAAAGTATCTGGTACCAATGAAAATGCTGCGGCAGGTACTATTTCCGCATTTGAAACAAAAATGCCTTGGTCTGCTGCTTTATCTGGTGAATTCACGTTGGCGAATACAAACTGGAGATTTTTCAACAGCATTATTAAGCCTTATGCTTCCATCGGTCTTGGTGCATTAAACTTCGAAACAACAACTACTGTTGACGGAACAGCTTCTACAGCAGATTCTCAAACAAAATTATATGTACCTATTGACGCAGGTTTCAAATTCGCTGTAGCGAAAGGAATCAACATCGATTTAGGTTACCAATTGAACTGGGCTAACCAAAAATTTGATGGTGTTGCTGGTGGTC
>JBEBRI010000263.1:0-3543 GCA_040394915.1 Sphingobacterium sp. | reverse complement strand
GGTACAGTGATTAATAATGGTACGATGACATTCAACTTAAACTCTAATGATACGCATAATATCATTTTTGAAAACCATGGTGTTTTTAATTCGACCAATCTCCAAAACTTTGCGGGTACTCTAAATAATTTTGGCACAGTTGAGATGACTAGCGGTATTGCAACTTTCTTGTCAGGGGCAAAAATCAATAATCATGCAGGCATGACCCTGAATAATGTGCAGGCCAATAACACTGACGTTGTCAACTATAGTAATTTTGTGGTTAACAACAACTTCTATTTATTGAATGGAGGGTCTTTTGACAACAAAACTTCCTCCACTACCTCATTGAATATGACTTCAGGAAATACTGAAATCAGGGGACAACTTGACAATTCGGGCTTTATGGAGATCCGCAATGCAAATTCTGGACAAGGGATTTCCACAGTTGTCAACAACTACGGAGAGATGAAAATATACGATGCAGTAATTCTAGGATCTGAGACCTATTTGACAAATGACCAACTGTTAGAATTTATTGATATTGGCTCTGTAGAATTTCAGGGTCCCATGCTGCAAAACAACAGTAGATTAAATGTCACTGCAGGTAATCTATCACTAAATTCTCCCGTAAGTCAAATGGTTAATAACGGTATCGTGACCGTTTCCGGTTCGGTATCACATAATATTGCAGGTTCTAAAGTGGTCAATAATTGTAGCATAGTGGCCGGCAGCTATTTTGTAGGAAATGGAACATCGGAAAACTATGGATTGATATGGGTATCCGGAGAGTTTAAGGTCGAAGGAGCACTTTCCATTATAATCAATTCGACCACTGGATTTATCAGAGGGACAGACTTTAGAAATTCAGGGGAAATAACTGGTTATGGCAGTTTTTACTTTACCGGTAACACCAATTTTGAAAGCGCAGGCACCATGACAGGTGATGATAATAATAATCCTATCCTTTTCTATGATGTTTCACAAACCGAAAATGAAATATTTGACGAATATGTACCTAGCAATCCTCCTGTCAATGTAGAACGTCCTGCCTATATGCTTCCATTGGATACAACTACTTATGATTGCAGCGCTCCGCCTGTCATCGCTGGTTATCCGCCCAGCACATTAGCATTTGACACTCTATTATGTGAACCGGGGAACGTCTCGATCCCATTGGCAGATTACGTGACCCCACATGAACCGGTAGAAGGTAATCCATTTACTGTTTTGTACAATACGATCCGGTTGTTTGACTATACGGATAATTACAACCCTACAAATAACACTACCAGTTTGGAAATTCCTGATAAAGGTACGTTTACTGCGAATACTTCTACAGGAGAGATTACATTTGTTCCGCTGCCATCGTTTATTTCGGGAGTGGTAGAGGCAGAATATCGGATTTCCAATGAATGGAGTGGAATACCTCCGATTCATCCAAGTGGCCGTACAAAAATAACCATCACTTTTGTTAGTATTAACCTTCCTGCAATTACGATAGAAGAGGGCACAAACCCTGTTTGTATTTCCCAAACCGTAAGGCTTTCCAATGCAATACCGGGTGGCGTATGGGAAAGCAGCAATGAATCCATTGCTACCATTGATGCAAACGGTCTTGTTACCGCTATGGCCATTGGTACCACTACGATCAGCTATACCAAAACCGAAGAATCATGTTCTGATACCGTCACGCTCGTGATCAATGTCGAGAACTGTGACACCCCCGGCAGCCTTCTGATCACCAACCCCATGATCCGGCAAAGGGTGACCGGCGGGGGAGACGAATTGTAACAACCGCCCGGACTTTCCTTGTTCAAAAACCGAATTTTATTTTTGTGAAACGGCCGATTTTCCAATAATTATTGGTCAAACTATCATTGGGCGATTGAATTTGTAGTCATGCTACTACAAAACTTTAAATACTGTGATTAGTAGCCCATTAATGTTCTGTTATTGATTTCCCGCATATTAAATTTGCTTCGCATTAAAAAATTGTGAATGAGTTAATGTGGGTTATTCGGTAATAAGAAGGTGCATTTTTAATGGATTGTAATTTTGATTTTACCATATAGCCGGCTTTACAAGATGACAAATGAAAGAATTGAGTTATAGCAAACTTTCTCTTGCAATAAAATAATCGGAATCTCTACCAACCAATGAATATAAAAGCTTTATTACTGTTTGTGCTGCTGTTTGGGTCCTTATCCAGTGTTGTTGCGCAACAAAAAGTGTCAGATGGAACCAATCCCGGCAGCGTACTGCCCGTTCGGGACGCAATCCTTGAATTGGAAAGTACCAATAAAGGTCTGCTGCATGTTCGGCTGCCCCTGGTGCGGACTACGGATCCTTCGCCGCTGTCGGCCCATGTGGCCGGTATGATGGTCTATAACACGGCTACTACTACCGGCACAGGTGGTGTGACGCCTGGTATCTACTACAATGATGGTACCCAGTGGGTGCGTGTGGGTAGTGGAAGCGGAGCAGGAGGAAACGCAACTATTTCCTACAACCCCGTGACCTATGTGATTACGTTCGATGATGTGAATGGAGATCCGCAAACCATCAATCTTGGAAACGTGGTGAAGGCTACCGAAACCCTGACCAGCCTGACCGATAATGGAGATGGAACAGTCACGTTTCGGGATGAACGGGGAGTGGAGAATACCATCGTCCTGGCGAATGGCCCTGCCGGAAAATCTGCATTGGATATCTGGCGTGAACTGGTTGGTAATCCAACGGCTACCGCGGCTGATTTTATTGCCGCTTTGCGTGGAGCAGATGGTGCTGCCGGAGTTGATGGAATAGATGGTGTAGACGGTGCTGCGGGTGTTGCTGGTGCGAATGGTGCGGATGGTGTCGATGGAAAATCGGCCCTGGATATCTGGCGGGATCTGACCGGGAATCCCTCTGCAACAGAATTGGATTTTATTGAGGCATTGCGCGGTGCAGCGGGAGCAGATGGTAAATCTGCCTATCAGATAGCAGTAGATAATGGTTTTGTAGGCAATCAGGCTGCCTGGTTAGCTTCATTGGTTGGCCCTGCCGGTGTTGCAGGAGCAGACGGTGTGGACGGAGCAGCAGGTGCGGACGGAGCTGCAGGGGCTACGGGTGCAGATGGTAAATCTGCTTATGAGATAGCGGTTGAGAATGGTTTTGCAGGAGATCAAGCTTCCTGGCTGGCTTCCCTTGCAGGCGCTGCCGGAGCAAATGGTATTGATGGTATTGATGGTGCTGCTGGTGCGGATGGTAAATCTGCTTATCAGATAGCGGTTGATCATGGATTTGTAGGTGATGAGGCAGCATGGCTGACTTCTTTGAAAGGAACAGCAGGTTCTGTTGTGACCATTGGTGTCAATGGTAATTGGTTTATAGATGGAAATGATACCGGCACTCCTGCCACCGGCCCTGTTGGGGCTACCGGAGCGGACGGTGCTGATGGAGCAGACGGTTCCGTTGTGACCATTGGTGGCAACGGCAACTGGTTTATAGATGGAAATGATACTGGTACTCCTGCCACAGGCCCTGTTGGTGCTACCGGAGCGGACGGTGCCGATGGAGCAG
>JBEBRI010000262.1:0-3723 GCA_040394915.1 Sphingobacterium sp. | reverse complement strand
ATTATGTATTTTTAATCACTGAAAAACTGTATCTATTTTTCAGGACTAGTCATTGTGTTGATAGATAAAAATTTCCACAAACCATTGTATACTGGCGAATAATCTTTAAACAATAAATGATGCATATAAAGGTGCTGGAGCGGAGTCTTTATAGCAATTGGATTTGTATTTTAACATTCCCCCCGAGTCCAATACCAATTATCGATGTAGGAACACCAACAATTGTAAAATGAGTTATTTGAGTTATTCGAAAATAAGACCTTTTCTTATTGGTATCCTCGCTATTGGTGTTGCTTATAATCTTTATTTTTACATAGAAGTTGTTAAGATGGAGAAGATTGTTCCTCAGAATTTTGTAGTTGTAGAGCAGTATTGTCGAGCTTCAAAAGGAAGTTCTTCAATCAATATTGAATACAACGGAAATCTATACTCTGTTAGAATGGCGAACGGAGAGTGCTTAAAATATCCGGTTGGTGCTGAAATCAAATTAGTCTATAACGATACACACGATTATTTTTACAAACAAGATGGACTCACGAAAGCTAGCTTTAGGCTGTTTTTTTTCTCATTTCTTTTACTGCTTTCAACTATTCGATGGGATAGACTTCTAAAGAAAAAGCGTGAATAGTACTATGTTTAATTGCCCAATCATTATCGAATTGGGCTTTTTTACTGTAGTATCGCTTGCATCTTGTTCTTTGCGAGAAACTCGTCGATCAATGCGAACAAGTGCTGCTGGCCTCGCCTGCAAGATAATCCAATGTAACACCAAAGGCCTTGGCAATCCTCTTTGCAGCATCGAGTTACGCTCGGTACTAATACCGATTACCCTAGCCAGTTTCTTGGCTGGGTATCGTCCAACGCCAAGATTAATATACATTTGGCAAGAGGAGAGTCCTTGTCACGGGTGGATTAAATAAGTATTTTTATAAAGGGAAGGAGAATCAAGCAGAACTAGGAGACCAAGTAGACTGCGGGGCTAGGTTCTACGATGCAGAGATCGGAAGATGGAACGTAGTGGATCCGCTAGCGAAGCAGCATACACCCTTTTCACCATATGGTTATACAGTTAACAATCCGATTCGGTTTATAGGTCCTGATGGCATGAGAGTTTTTCCTATATACGACACAGAAGGTAACTTCTTAGGCACTGATGAATATGGTTTACAGGGATCTGCATGGGTGATGGAGAAGGAGAACTTCGTGCAAGCGATGTCAGAAGCGGAGGCTGCAAAGTATCACACCTACTCAGAAGGCGATCCAAACTACGGTTTTGATAGTCCAAAGGCAGCAATGAAATATGCAAATCATTTTGTTAGTTTACCTAATAGACCTGATTATGACGGATTTGTAACGGTTAATGAGGGTATAGCATGGGCAAAGCAGAATCATGGAGCTTTGGATAACCCGACAGCAGACAACATGCTATACCTGAATACTTCAAAGCTGGATTTTGGGAATATCTCTATAAGTGATTTCGGGAACGGTGTGGGTGAATCATCTCCTATAAATTTATTGAAAGAAGGGAATCTGGCGAACTCCTCTGGAAAGGAGAAGTTGCGCGCAACTGTTTATGCATTGGGTAGGGTGGACATGTACCCCCACGATAAAACAGGAAATGTTTCTATTGTGAATAATAGTGCTGCGGATTATGATTGGAATACAGGTGGTGGTGCAATGAGAAATTTTCTTATTAGAGCGGAACAAGCAAGGATCGGACTTAATAACGCACATGGATTTAAAACATATTATTATGGACGATGAGTTCTCACCCCAATTTCTACTAGGTAGGTTGTGCATATGTGTAATCTTGAATTTAAATACTAAGTTTTATGAAGGAATTAATATCCGTAATATATTCACTTGTAATAGTTTTTCTGTTATATAGTTGTGAATCAAATGATTTAGGGGATAATCTTACTATTTTTGAAGGTGATAGGTTGGAAGATAGAGTAATTGTTTATTGTACTGGATACAGCCTCAGCTCTTGTAAAGGCGGAATATACGTCGTGCCAAATTATGAAGAACATTATGATGAAAAAGGTAATTATGCTGAATACGTAGAGAACGCAAGTTCTGATGACAAATGGGTAATAGCAACAACCATACGGACAATAGAGCAAAAAAGGAATTATTGGATTATCAATAAGAACTTTAGTTTACAAGGTAATGATTGTGATGAACTTAATTGTGATAGCATTATTCGAACCAATGTGATAGGCCCATTGGGAGCACAGCAGTTTGAGAGCAGGTTGGCTGAACTTAAAATCTCACTAAAGTTCTAGTATAATATTCTTCAAGCATATGATTCGATCCGGCGTATGCTTGTCGAAAGCGGTATGTGAAGAGTGTCACGAAATAATATAAGGATACCCCCAGAGCTTCTGCGATCATCTGGGGATAGTAAAGCCTCAGCATGTTGCAGTGCGGGAACGACGGTTATCGTGGAAGCATTGACCTATGATGATTGGGGGAGTATCAGGACACAGGGACATAATAGTGCAAAGTCGAAGCCTTATGCATACTGGTGCTATCGAACCAGTCTATATTGAGAGTAATTTTATCGGAGGACCAGTAACTTCAGTGGGGAAAGTCGGTTGGCAAGCTTTAGGCGTCGCCAGTAAAGTCAATAACGCTGTCAATAAGATTGGCGCTAAGACGGTAGGACAAGGATTTAACTCTTTCTCTGCGTTTAAGAGAGCATTTGGACCTGCAGGACCTGATCAGGCTTGGCATCACATTGTTGAGCAAACGCCAGGGAACATCGCCAAGTTTGGTAATCAAACTGTACATAATACAGGCAACTTGATGAAACTTCCACACGGAACAGGAACTATTCATGCAAAGGTGCCGGGTCATTATTCTTCAATTCTACCATTTACTAATGGTCAAACAGTTAGGAAATGGCTAAGTACTCAAAGTTTTCAAGCACAATATGATTACGGAATTCAAACATTAAAAAACTTCGGTTGGACACCATGACAAGAATAAAAGACATTGATACAGCGCTTTTGAAGTTTGAAGAAGCAGCCATTAAACATGCAGAAGCTACAGAACAAGGGGATTATAAAACAGGGAATAAGAACTACGCTGTTATTTCAAAAGCTATTTTGTTTCTTAAAGAACATAATAGCATTAGTAGGCTAGCAGACTTTTTAAGCCATAGTTCGGTTGGTGTTCGGATGTGGTCAGCAACATATTTGTTACCAGTATCAGAGAAAGAAGGCTTACAAGTCTTAAAGCAAATAGCATCTGAAACGGGAATACTTGCATTCACAGCGAAAACGACAATAAGTGAATGGGAAAAAGGAAATTTAAAATTATAACTAACAGCAAAGCCCCTCACGGGGCTTTGTTATTTTACATCGGAAAGCACACCACTAAGTGCGTCCTTTAATTTTTTCTTTCCTACAAAAGCGTCCACAATAGAAAATACGGTACCACAAAAATCAATTCTGCGATTTCGCTTATCTATCAGAATACCAGTAAAGTACGCTGAAAAAAAATGGGACAAATCTATGTTTTTTAGATTTGTCCCAAGAGGTGATCCCGCTGGGAGTTGCTCAGCCCCACAATCCCCCAACACGGCCCTGAGCGAAATTGTTCGAACCCGGGTTCTCGTCCCGCGGGCACAAAAAAAGCCCAATCTTTCGATTGAGCTTTCGTTTGTGATCCCGCTGGGAGTTGCTCAGCCCCACAATCCCCCAACACGGCCCTGAGCGA
>JBEBRI010000261.1:0-3780 GCA_040394915.1 Sphingobacterium sp. | reverse complement strand
ACATCGGTGTCATCGTAGGTGATGATCTTATCGTCCGCAATGGTGAAGTACTGGTAGATCCCAAGCAACGCTCCTCGATGGATAAAAGCATCCATGGGTGGAAGAAAATGATGAAGGAACGGCCGGAACATGCTAAATCCCTTCTCCGGGCTATCATCAAAAACACGTATCGTACCTTACTTACGCGAGGGATGAAAGGGTGTTATGTGTATTTTACGGATGAGGAGACGGCGGCGTATTTTAGAGAGCGAATAGGAAGCTAATAGCCCTTAATGTTGTCATGAATCCAATTCTACTTTTATACGTTCGCACATCTCAAGCGTACGCTAACGTGGTATGAAGAGAATGACCAAAAAGAAACATAATACCGAGGTGAATAATCATCTATCGCTATTTTGGCGTATAGCAATAGTAGTTTACATTATTGTGTTTCTATATTTTCTATTTACCTGTGGAGGAAATAATGTAGGTTGGTACCCCGGCAAGCCAATATATATTCGATGATGATTCATATCCTGATAAGTGGTTCTTTCCCAGCAGCCAACGCCCGCTCCACATTTGTGGTATCCTCATTCAGCATGTGAATTTCTGTACGTTTTTTTTTCAAGGATACGGCAAATGGTGTGCGGTCCAGATTGTTAATACGTCGGGTTGAGTTATTGCTTCACCGTAATATACCCGCCGGATATCCTTAAAGCACTCGTTAAAACGTAATGCCTTCGTTTCATCGTCGAAAATAAATATTTTGAACTAGAAACTTAAGTATTTGATGATCAGTGTGTTTGTTGGATGTTTTTAAAAAAATTTTTGCAGGCTTTTAATTTCGGTATATTTGTATAAAATAAAACAAGGGTACTAAGAGTACCCTCGATTTATGCTTAAAAAAATGTAAAAACTGATTGAGGCATCAATCAGCGTAAGCAGTGGAAAGTTAGTTCAGGCATGAACTAACGTACACCAAAGGTCTTGAACTAACCCTTCAAGGCCTTTTTGCTTTTTCTACTACAAATATAAGTAATGTTTGTTTGAGTATATCAAATAAATCTATCTTAATTCTACTAACGTCTCTACAAAAATATTTATGAAAGTTAAATCCAGAACTGACTTGCTCTACGCTTAACTACACCAGGTATTTCCTTTTACAAGTAGTTTGACTTCTCTGACGTAGAAGATATCACTTGTTTTCATTTGTATTTTTCGCCCATTATCAAAATAAATTAATCTTATATAAATTTGTAATGATTTGTAATATTATTTATAGAGTTTTACCATGGCAAATATCAACATGACGGACGATATCCTCTATCTTGATTACGCTGCTACCACCCCCACTGATCAACGTGTGGTAGACGCTATGCTGCCATACTTTACGCAGAAATATGGGAATGCTGCCAGCCGAACACACTTCTATGGACAGGAGGCTTCGGATGCCGTAAAGAGCGCCCGCCAGCAAATAGCCAACTTAATTCATGCTGAAAAAGGCGAAGACATTGTTTTTACTTCGGGAGCTACGGAGGCAGTTAACCTGGCCATTATTGGGTTGTTTGAAGCCAATCAGCGAAAAGAATTCCATGTAATTACAGTCAAGACCGAGCATAAAGCCGTATTAGATACTTGTGCGTACATTGAAGCGCAAGGTGCTGAGGTTACATATCTTAATGTGGATGAAAATGGCGTTATCAGTTTGAAGGAATTGGAAGACAGCATTCGACCCAACACCAAGCTCGTCTCCATAATGCATGTCAATAATGAAACGGGCGTTATTCAACCACTTGAAGAAATTGCCAAAATAGCACATAATCACAAAGCACTTTTTATGACCGACGCTACGCAAGCAGTGGGAAAGATCGATAGTGATGTGCAACATATGAAAATCGATCTTTTGGCTTGCTCTGCTCATAAGATTTATGGACCAAATGGGATAGGGGCTTTATATATCAATAGGAGTAAAATTAGTAAGAATATGTTGGCTCCTCATATCCACGGCGGAGGGCATGAGGGGGGCTTTCGGTCAGGAACGTTAAATACGCCGGCTATTGTAGGTTTTGGAACTGCATGTGAACTTGCACGACGGCTAATGTCGAAAGAACAAGCAAGATTAGCGCAGATTGCAAAAGAAATAACAATAGGTCTTTCACAAATTGCAGATTTTGAATTAAACGTCCATACTGAGAATAAACTTCCAAATATTATAAGCTTTCATTTCGGTAGTATAGATGCGGAGGCCATCATTATCCAATTAAAACAGTCATTAGCATTATCCAATGGCTCGGCATGTACCTCCAGAGAAATTAGACCGTCTCATGTACTAATAGCGATGAAGGGAGATGCAGACATAGCTTACGCAACTATCCGTCTGAGTATCGGCCGCTTCACGACACAGGGAGACGTGCCTCGGGTTGTGGAGACCTTTCAAAAGGTAATGGAGGAATTACAGGCTTTTCAATAGCGCTACACTTCTGCTAGCCCTTCTTCGATACAGCGAATCAGAAAGTCATATCCGTCGTTGTTAGCATAAGGCGCCATAATTTCCAATCCGTGGTCTATATGAAGTTTCACATATCGCGGAAGGTTCCGATCAATTAATTTGATCCCATACCGCTCACACACCAACCCCAGATAGGCCTCCGTATATTCACCAAAAAGAATCTTAGCCGGATACAATTTGCCTTTCCCGTCAGCCAGGTCTTTAAGATCAAGCTTTTCACTTTTAGCTAGTGAGTAGGCAAACGCAATTCGAGCAATTACGTTTTCGGCACCTAAGGCCAGCTTATTGGTAAGCTGAACGATAAGCTCCTTACTTCTTTCGGATGTTGTGATCGAATTAAACATGGTCATCAGCATATAGCCGGTTTACTTCACTAAATAGCTCCCCATTATCAACCGCTATAAAAGTTGAAGAAGACTCCTCTGGACGATGATAAATCAAATGAGCGCTCTTTACATGCGGTTCTAATAAATCAAATTCGGTTTCCGACATTTCCTTTTGAAGCAACGGTAAGAGAATAACCTGTTTGGATACCTTAGGGTAAAAATACTTAATAATATTAGTTGCGTGGGAGGTGTCCAGTTTCTGCATAGGGCTGTCAATAAACACCGGAAAATCAAAATTAGCTTCACTTACCAATGCTTGTAATATTGCAGTAGCATAAAGTTGTTTTTCACCCATTGACAAGGTTTCTTTATTAATCACTTTACCGTGTTTATTGATTAGGTCGATATCAATGATCTCATTTTCTATGTTAATTTGCACATCATTAATAAAGTTAGACTTATGCATTAAGTTCCGAAGGGTTTCTAAAACTTGCTGTTGTAATGTCGTTTTCTTCTGCTCTTGAATCTTAATAATAAACTCGTCCAGTTGTCTGATCAACCTTTCTGCAATAACGTCTTTTTCTTTCAGGTCTTCATGGAGATGTACTTTCTTTTGCAACTCCTCACGTAGTTTCCTCTTGCTGTTCAGTTCATTGGTCAATATAGAAATCCGTTCCTTTATTTGTCCCTGCTTAGTGTATAGCTCGTGAAGCTCCTTTTGATAAATACTTAGATTTTCACGGTTGCGTTTAACGATAATGTCATTCCCTTGCGATTCTGCTTGGGTAAGCTGTTTATTTACCTCATTTACCTCATATCGATTACGCTTCATCTGCCGGGTTACCCATTTCACCTCTTCCTGATATTTATGATGCAGTTGATCTTCAATATAGGCAACTACCTCGAATCCCTTTTCGCTGAATCCAATTTTGGTGTCCCGGTCCCGGGTTTCCAAATTATTTTTTG
>JBEBRI010000260.1:0-3780 GCA_040394915.1 Sphingobacterium sp. | reverse complement strand
CAGTTGCTGGTCACTTTTCTTATTCAATAGTTTCATAATTATTCCTCCACAAAAATGCTAGAGTATCTGCTATGTACTTACAATATTTTAGTTAAGCGTAGTCGTGTTTCGATAGGCGTTTTTCTTTTTTTTTACTAAACCAAAGAGAGTAAAAAATGCTGAGTATTCAAAAAGTTACGATTGATTTTAACATTTCTTCACATTAATTAGACGAAACAAAAATGGCTCCAAACTTATCGTTTAGAGCCATTTTTATGTAAAATATATACTTATGTTACTTGTACAAAGGAAATTGAGCCATCATCTCTTTAACCTTAGCGTGTATACGATTCAGCGCTGCTTCATCGTTTCTACTAGTTAAGGCTTCATCAATAAGCTCGCCAATCTGAACAATTTCGGATTCACCGATGCCACGCGAAGTAATCGCCGCAGTACCGAAACGAACTCCAGAAGTAACAAATGGAGAACGCGTATCGAAAGGAACCATATTCTTATTTGTCGTAATTCCAGCCAATCCCAATACCGCTTCCGCCTCTTTACCTGAAATATCTTTATTTCTAAGGTCAACTAATATTAAGTGGTTATCCGTTCCACCAGAAATGATTTTATAATCCTTCTCTACGAAAAACTGCGCTAAAGCTGCAGCATTGCTTTTCACCTGTTTGATGTAAGTTAAATACTCGTCCGAAAGTGCTTCACCGTATGCAATCGCTTTCGCTGCAATCGTGTGCTCCAAAGGACCACCTTGCGTTCCTGGGAATACTGCTAAATCCAATAATTGTGTAATCGTACGAATCTCGCCTTTTGGCGTTTTAATACCCCATGGGTTTTCGAAATCCTTACCTACCATGATCATACCACCACGAGGACCACGCAAGGTCTTGTGTGTTGTCGTTGTTACAATATGACAATGTGGAAGTGGGTCGTTCAACAAACCACGAGCAATTAATCCGGCAGGGTGAGAAATATCCGCAACAACTAAGGCACCGATCTCATCAGCAACTTTACGAATACGTGCATAATCCCAATCACGAGAATAAGCCGATGCACCACAAATAATCACTTTAGGCTTTTCTGCACGTGCTGTTTCTTCTAATTTTTCGTAATCGATTAATCCAGTATCTTCTTTTACGCCGTAAAATAAGGGTTGGTATAATTTACCCGAGAAGTTCGCAGGCGAACCGTGTGTTAAGTGACCACCATGAGAAAGGTCGAATCCTAAAATCTTATCACCAGGTTTCAATATCGCTAAAAATACGGCAGCGTTTGCTTGTGCACCAGAGTGAGGTTGCACATTGACCCACTCTGCACCAAATAATTCTTTAGCGCGGTCGATCGCAATAGTCTCGATTTTATCAACAACTTCACATCCGCCATAGTAACGTTTTCCTGGAAGTCCTTCTGCGTATTTATTTGTTAATACTGAACCAGCAGCTTCCATAACCTGCTTACTTACAAAGTTTTCCGAAGCGATTAGCTCAATACCTTCTTCTTGGCGTTTCAGCTCTTCGGCAATAAGATTAAAAATGGATTGATCTCTTTCCATGATTGGGAATTTTTACAATTTTAGAATTATCGGCAAATATAGATAATATCAAAGAATTGGACTATCAATTACTTAACTTTTATTATTTATTTTTCTTTATTATGATATTGCTAAGCATTTAGCTCTTTCTTCAACAATATTTGTGTTTGCAAGTTCAAATTTTCACTTTTCTGGCTCGCATGCGCTAGAATAGTTTCAACAAAAGCATCCACCGAATGACTTTGAGTAGCGGTATACCGCATTAAATCCACGGTATATTTCTTTAATTGCAACACGGCTAACCATGCTGTATCGCTAACATACAATTGCTGTGTATAATTATGTTCAAATTCTGCCTCAATATCCGCAATTAAAACTTGTTGAAACTGATCTGCACTTAACTCATTCGAGTAATTTCGTTGCATAACCTGTTGCACATCCATGCGATGAACCAACAGCAAAAGTCGCTCATAAGCCGATGTCCGCAATGTTTCCTTACCAACCGCTTTAGGACGTTTCATTACATTTAACCCAATTAAGAAGCGTTCAATTTTCGGCCAAACCAGGCGAAATGCGAGCAGCAAACCCGCAAAAACACCAAATGCTACAACAAATAATGACTTTATAAAATCGATTAATTCTGGGCTCAAACTCATACTGTTACCTGATTGTCAAAAATGTCCTTAATATTAAATAATGGCTAAAAATATGTAATTTTGTCAAACATTTTATACGAGGAAAGGATATGGCATCAGATAATTTAACAGCGGTAGCTCCAATAACTTTAACCGAAGGTGCGCTAAATGAACTTAAAAAATTGATCGACCAACAAGAAATCGGTGCAGATTTCGGTCTTCGTGTTGGCGTTGAAGGTGGTGGTTGTTCGGGTATGAGCTATATTTTGGGATTTGACCAAAAGAAAGATGGCGATACAGAATATGATATCCACGGAATTCGATTATTTATGAATAAGGCGCATGGCTTATACCTAGCGGGAATGGAAATTGATTTTAAAAATGGTTTAGATGCGCGCGGTTTTACTTTCAACAATCCTAATGCCACCAGTACCTGTGGTTGCGGAAGTAGCTTCTCATCTTAAAAGTCTATTTTTTCTATAAAAAATTTATAGGGTGTCCATATGGACACCTTTTTTTTTCTATTCGATATACTCAACAAGCTCCGATTCACCTCTTAAAACAGAGACTTCAACAAACTCCCCTTCGCTTTTTAACATGCACTTTTCTGTCTTAACATCTACGAGATGGATCGAAGTCTGTATAAAACCCTTTCGCCAATCAGTTAGACTTCGCTCGTATCAAACCCAATTCACATCCCTTTCATATCCCTTCCACTTCCCTTTCAAGCTCGACCTAAATGGGCTATGAAGCGCTTCAAATTTGGGTTTGATTTAGCGATTTCCACTCGAATGTTCTCTTCAACAACCACGAAAAGTTTTCCCGTATTAGCTCAGCTATATAGAAAAAGTCCAAAAAGTCGAACTATCTAGGTTCACGAAGTAAAATAGTACATTGGACTTACGATATGCTATTTTTCCTTTCCTTTAAAATCACTAAATTAGCGACCTTTAAAATAGAACAAGAACTCGTGATGTATAAGGAATATAAGCAGTTAAACTTACCAGAAATCGGCAAAGAAGTATTGAAACGTTGGGGTGCGGAGAACATCTTTGAGAAAAGTATTGTTAACCGTCCGGCGAGTAAGCCATACACATTCTACGAAGGTCCGCCTTCGGCGAACGGTATGCCAGGTATTCACCACGTGATGGCGCGCGCTATCAAAGATATTTTCTGTCGCTACAAAACCTTAAAGGGATTTCAGGTAAAACGTAAGGGCGGTTGGGATACCCACGGTCTGCCGATTGAGTTGGCTGTTGAAAAAACCTTAGGCATTACTAAAGAGGATATCGGCAAGAAAATCTCGGTAGAGGAATACAATGATGCCTGCCGTAAAGAGGTAATGAAGTACACTGATGTTTGGAACGACCTTACTGAAAAGATGGGTTACTGGGTCGACCTAGAGCATCCTTACATCACTTACGAAAACGAGTACATCGAAACCTTATGGTACCTTTTAAAAGACCTTTACAAAAAAGGCTTACTTTATAAGGGCTATACGATCCAACCTTATTCGCCAGCTGCAGGAACAGGTTTGAGTTCGCACGAACTGAACCAACCCGGCACTTACAAAGACGTGAAGGACACAACCATTGTGGCTGAGTTCCGCGTGGATAACGC
>JBEBRI010000259.1:0-3784 GCA_040394915.1 Sphingobacterium sp. | reverse complement strand
TGGAGCTTAAAAGAGTAGTTGTAACAGGATTGGGTGCACTTACACCCCTAGGTAACACCGTCGCAGAATACTGGGATGGGTTAATTAATGGTGTAAGTGGTGCCGCTCCTATTACGCATTTTGATGCGTCAAAATTCAAAACCCAGTTTGCTTGTGAAGTAAAGGGGTTTGATCCACATAATTATATGGACCGTAAAGAGGCTCGTAAAATCGACCCTTTCGTTCAATATGCAATTGCATCGACAGATGAAGCTGTGCAGGATGCGGGATTAGAGTTTGATAAACTAGACACCAATCGTATTGGTGTAATTTGGGGGTCAGGTATTGGGGGCTTGACTACATTTTTAGATGAAGTTGCGGGATTTGCAAAAGGCGATGGTACTCCACGTTTTAATCCGTTCTTTATTCCAAAGATGTTGATTGATTTAGCTCCAGGACATATCTCAATGCGTCATGGCTTGAGAGGTCCTAACTTTTCAGCGGTTTCAGCGTGTGCTTCAGCGACCAACGCGATGATCGATGCATTTAACTATATCCGTATGGGTCTAGCCGATGTGATCATCAGTGGTGGCTCGGAGGCGACAATTAATGAAGCTGGTATTGGAGGGTTTAATGCAATGCATGCCTTGTCCACGCGCAATGATGATCCAAAAACGGCCTCACGTCCGTTTGATAAGGATCGTGATGGATTCGTGTCCGGCGAGGGTTCAGGTGCTATTATTCTTGAAAGTTTAGAACATGCCTTGGCGCGTGGTGCAAAAATCTACGCAGAAATTGCCGGCGGTGGCATGAGTGCCGATGCTTACCATATCACGGCGTCCCATCCGGAGGGATTAGGCGCTCGCTTAGCGATGAGTAAAGCGTTAGCGGATGCAAATCTAGATGCAACAGCGATCGATTACATTAACGTGCATGGAACCTCAACTCCTGTTGGGGATGTGAGTGAAACCAAAGCGATTATTGAGCAATTTGGTGAACATGCATATAATTTGAATATTAGTTCTACAAAATCAATGACGGGTCACCTGTTAGGTGCTGCGGGAGCAGTCGAGTCTATCGCGTCGATTCTCGCGGTGCAGAATGATATTGTACCTCCTACAATTAATCATTTTACCGATGATCCACAAATTGATAATAGATTGAACTTTACTTTCAACAAGGCTCAAAAACGGGTTGTCAATGCTGCATTGAGCAACACCTTTGGATTTGGTGGCCATAATGCTTCTTTAATTGTAAAGAAATACAAAGCATAGTGTTGATTGAAAGGGAAAAAAAGAAATTGAATAGGTAGTTTTCTCCAAAACTACCTATTTCTTCTTAAAGATGTTGGTATGCCATTAAGTGTTTATAAACTGTATTTATCCCCTCAGAAAGCCTACTTTAAAAAGTTAAAGAACATATTAGGTTTTGTGCCAGGGAATGTCAGGTTATATCAGATGGCATTTCGTCATAAATCGGTTGCCAAACCGATTAAAGAAGGCGTGAAAAACAGCAATGAACGGTTGGAGTTTTTAGGCGATGCGGTACTCGGTTCCGTGGTGGCTGAATTGCTCTTTAAGTTGTATCCCTACAAGGATGAAGGCTTCTTAACAGAGATGCGTTCGAAAATTGTTTCCCGTGCTAACTTGAATCAGCTTTCCCGTAAATTGGGCTTTAATGAACTTATTGAGTTCGATGCCCGTATGATTAGTTATCCCAACAAACAAGGTTCTTTATTAGGGGATGCTTTTGAAGCGTTAATCGGAGCGGTGTATTTGGATAAAGGGTATAAATTTACGCGGGAATTTTTGCTATCGCGGATTATCAAGCCGCACGTGGATATACATACGCTGGAGATTACGGAAACAAACTTTAAAAGCCGATTAATTGAGTGGTGCCAACATAGCGGAAAGGATGTTGCTTTCATCCAAATTGATAATCCGGAGGGCGAATCGGCGAAGATGTTTTCTGTTAAAGTGGTCGTGGACGGTGAGGATTGTGGAATCGGCCGTGATTTTAATAAAAAGAGTGCCGAGAAAATGGCTGCTGAGAAAGCTTGCGAATATTTAAAGATATTTGAATAACAATCATCGTATTTTCTGACTAAGTCGCCTGGCTTAGGGGGGGAGGAGTCACCGCTTTTTCTGCGGCGTAATCCATTCATATTTTTCTTAATGATTCCGGGCCATTATTTTCCTTTTGTGACTCGAAAAGTCTTTTCTCGTCCTAAATGTTAACTACTTATTACTAAATACTAAAAATTGCTACCTTTGCGGCATGGCATCAATTAAACCATCATTAGCTAAAGGAACGCGTGATTTTTCTCCGGTTGAAATGGAGAAACGCAATCATATTTATAATACGTTAAAGACTATTTTCAAAAAATACGGGTATAGTGAAATTCAGACACCTTCGTTCGAAAATTTAAGCACCTTAACTGGAAAATACGGCGACGAGGGTGATAAGTTAATTTTTAAAATTCTGAATTCTGGAGATTACCTGTCGAAGGCTCCCGAGAACTTGCTTGCGGAAAAGAATTCTACTGCGCTAATATCTTCGATTTCTGAAAAAGCGTTGCGTTATGATTTGACAGTTCCTTTTGCACGATATGTGGTTATGCACCAGAATGACATTGCCTTGCCATTCAAGCGTTTTCAAATCCAACCCGTTTGGCGTGCCGATCGGCCTCAACGCGGAAGATACCGGGAGTTCTATCAGTGTGATGTTGATGTTGTCGGATCGGAGTCGTTGCTGAATGAAGCAGAATTTGTGATGATTTATCATGAGGCCTTAACCAAGTTGGGTTTAAAGGACTTCAACATCAAATTGAACAATCGTAAGATTCTTTCGGGTATCGCGGAGGTTGTTGGAAAACCAGAGCTGATTGTCGATATGACGGTCGCAATCGATAAGTTAGATAAGATCGGTTTGGACGGGGTCAATAAGGAACTTCTGGAGCGTGGTTTTACGGAGGCTGATTTAGATGTTTTGAAGCCAATTATTGAGCTGAGCGGCTCAAATCAAGAAAAGCTGGATTCTTTAAAGGTCGTGCTTTCAAATTCTGAGATAGGGTTGAAAGGGATCGAGGAAATAGAAACAGTCTTCGATTATTTGGCGAAACTGGGGCAAACAACTGTTTTATCGAAGGAATTGGAAGTTGATATCACGCTTGCACGTGGGTTAAACTATTATACCGGATGTATTTTTGAGGTGAAGACGAATGAAGTGCAGATGGGTAGTATAGGGGGAGGCGGTCGCTATGATGACCTGACAGGCATGTTCGGCTTGAAGGGTTTGACCGGTGTTGGGGTATCCTTCGGGGCGGATCGTATATTTGATGTTTTGGAGGAGTTAAATCTGTTTCCGCCGAGTAATGCAGATCGCACGCGGGTTTTAATTATCAATTTTGATAAGGCCTTAGAAAGCTCGACTTTACCGATTTTATATAAATTACGGGAAGCGGGTATTGCTGCCGAATTGTATCCATCTTCGGTCAAGCTGAAGAAGCAAATGAGCTATGCGGATGCTAAGCAAATTCCGTTTGTGCTCTTGGTTGGGGAAGAAGAAGTTGAAACGGGGCAGTTAAGTTTGAAGAATATGGATTCCGGCGAGCAGCAGAAAGTCTCTCTCGAGAATCTATTGAATATATTAGCATAAATGAGAACGACCTGTAATAAGGTCGTTTGTTATTAATAACGGTCTATAATTTTGTTGTTGATATGACAAAATCCGTTAAATGTCGCCTAAAAATTATCCGAAATCTCGTTAATATTGATTAGATTTGTAGTCAGTTAAGTAAAGAAAT
>JBEBRI010000258.1:0-3787 GCA_040394915.1 Sphingobacterium sp. | reverse complement strand
TTCATGGCGTCTCTTTTTGATGGGAGACGCGATCAATCGCGTCTCTACATGGGGTAATATTTGGGGCATGGAATGCCCATTACCATAAAAATCCTTCATTTTCTATTGGTTCTTTCATAATGACCTCCGATCCCGGCAACACATACAGGCAGGTTACCACACCTCCTATCCAGTCCGATGCCGAGACTTTGGCCGAATTAAGTTAATTGGTTCCCGGAATGTGCCTATACGTATCGATCAGTTTATAAGCGGTTTTTTACCTGCACATTCACCGGAATAGATCAAAATACCGACCTTCCCCCTCTCCCATCGAGAAGAAATGACCAACATCGTTTTGGGAAATTGGAAAAGATATGCTAATTTTATTGTGCGAGAATAACAAACAAGCCGATCCAATTATGCCTGCACAAACGATGTGTCGTCATTATTTGAAGGTCGGTGCGGACAGTAAGGAAATGGTCTTTTGTAGAGACGCAAGATTTATCTTCGATGATCCCTTACGGGATTTACGTCTCTACGTATGGCAACAAAAACACGTCATTGCGAGGATTCGCCAGTTGGCGAGAACGAAGCACTTTGTATTTTTGTTCCCCCTTTTCCTTTTCTGTCCTGTTAAGGTTTTTATTCGGGCGAGCAGATGACGTTCTTTAGATGCAATAAAAGGGAAAACCGATGACGCACTTCATCGAAGTGGTCGTGGTGGTTCTTGACGGTTTGTAATGTCTTCGTTCTCATAACTTTTGGTTTTATGATAACGAGTTCACGAAAGGTAGATAGTCTATTCAAAGAGAAAGCTCCCTATCTTCCACTGCCAACGGCGCACGGCGAAGAGCGCTTGACACAGTTTCCGATAGGGAGCTACCCCTTCTCTTGCACAAATGTACAAAAGTTTGGGGAAAAGCTATCCCTACGGTTCCGTGTCAATTGAAAATTTCGCCGTTTTCGTTGACGGAACTCTTTTAATCTATAATCAAATACCACTTTGCTTGTGGTATGATACAAAGATAATAATAAATATTAAATGTGCCAATATTGACACAAATAATTTTAAAAATAAATTTTGATGGACAATAAATACGTAAAAAAATATAGCACCGTTTATCAAAATATTGGTAGAAACGTGAAGCGGTTTAGAAGCGAAAGAGGATGGATACAGCAAGATTTGGCAGATAAATGTGAAGGAGTTACTAGGGCAAAAGTTAGTAAAATTGAAAATGCCTATCAGGATTATATGTTTTCAACATTACTAGAAGTTTGTAACGCCTTGGGTAAATCACTTGATGAGATTTCGAAAGAATATTGAGATTTTCAAGTGCAGTCCAAAGGATTTTATGCCGGAGAGGGCTATAGATTAAATAAACTTGATATCACAATTTGTGACTATAAAGAGAAAACAATTATTAACCAAGTAAACCCACGGCTGTTTTTACTTTCTATTAAAATTTATATGAGTTTCTGATTCAACAAGCATTCTGAATAATTATTTAAAAAAAAGTATTCCTATGCTATCAACTGTTTTTTATAGCTCTGTAGGTGCTCATAGGCACGAGCTATACTATCTGGCTTGAACAACTCTTTTTTACGTATATCCCACTTCGCTTTTGCATTTATCACTTCTTCTACACTAGAATCAGGACGCTCAGCTAGAATAAAATCGACCGTTGCTAATATTTCAAGAGATAGTTCAGAAGTGAAGTTTTTTAGAAAAACCAACAGCTGATCAAGCCGATTCTTTTCATCAGCATCCATTTCATTGATGTATCCATGAATCATATCCCACTTCTCATAGTTGAGTTTCAATGGTTCGAAAGGCTTAGCTTGTCCTTGTTCAAGTCCGGCAAGATAAACTCCATTTAAATGGTATAGAACTTTCTCTACACCGATAGCATAGGGTCCATAGTGATAGGGCTTAAAATCAAGTTTCATATTCTGTCCCATTCTTTGAAGAAAATAGGCAATCTTATTCGCCGCGAAGAGACTACTGTACTCACCGAAACTTTCGAATGCAAATAGCCCATACAGCAATGACGCTCTAGCAGGAGAAAGTTCAACATTCTTCTTTTGCTCCTGCTTTTGTAGAATTTCTTTTATATGTGCATTAGGTTCAAAAACCTGCACTTCCATAGGGAGATCATTTAATGTATTAGTAATCATGGGCTTCACTTGACCCCAATCTAATCCACCGTTGCCTGCACCCAATGGAGGGATGGCTATACTTTTAATACCTTCGGATAATATCAACTCCCTTAAAGCTACTAGCCCCTTTTCTATATATTCGTATTTGGACGGATGACGCCAATGTTTTTTTGTAGGAAAATTTATGATAAGTTTTTTTCCATACAATAAATTAGTATCCCATACCCAGAGTAATTTCCCTGGTTCTAATTCATTGTTTTTACAAGCCTGCACATAGACTTTATGATTATAAGGAAAAGCTTCTTTAAACTGCAATGCAATTCCCTTGCCCATTACCCCGACGGTATTAACGGTATTAACCAATGCTTGCGTATCAGCTCCAAGTAAATCACCTGTAAGAAATTTTATCATTTTAATCGAAAAAATAAGGTTTATGGATATGAACCGGGATTTTCTTTTTCATTGTTTTAATACATTCTTCTATCAAAGCTAGTGTGTCTTCACAGTACACGTACAAAGATTCGATACATTCGACTGGTACGAGGTCCTGTACGAGAAATTCTGCTTGGTACCGTCGTTGCCTATCAAAATCACCATCGGATTTACTAAAATTACTACTCTGTATCGAAGTCCAATCAATTTTATTTAAACTTGACAAAGCATTATAATGCTTCGTTTCTCCATCATTCGCCTGCCCATCGGTAAAGAACCATCTTGGTCTCTGAATCAGTGTATCAATCGTACAACGAATCACAACAATCTCATCTTTACCTCGTCTCGGTACTTTCGGAGCATAATAACCTGTAATAATATTATATAACATTATAGATCTAGGCGTGAAATAAAATGGGACGTAATCGCCAATATTTCCATACCCCTCTATTCTTACAGCAGTAGAACTACGAACATCAATAATTGCTAAATTACCTATCGATATAAAACTTTTACTTGCATTTTGATGATGCTTGTTTACTATACCGTGAGTCAATACATCTGATAAATTATCTTTGTGTATTATTCGGTACACAAACTTTTTGTCCTTATTGATTGCCATCCGTAAATAAAGTTAATACTTATAATCCTATCAACAAAAACATATTTTAAAGCAACCAACCGACTCCATAAGTTTCTCACAAACAAAAACAATCTTTTTAAAATCGTAATGTCATATTAAGTTGTAGCTATCACTCCCAAGTTTATCAACCTATAAGTCATTGCAGAAGAGCTAACACCAAATGCTTTGGCCATTTTTTGAATATCTAAGTCTTCATAGAAATCAATATCATTTTTTTCTATGTAGTCCTTAACGATATTTTCCGGCATTAAAATATTGGCAGCAAAATAATTTGCTTCTTTTTCCAATTTTCCATCTCTCACACTATACTCTTCAGAATTCTTACGAAACAACACCTTATCCATGAACATACTTCCTTGGTCCTTATGGAGGACATAATGTCCTAACTCATGAGCGATAGTGAATCTTTTGCGAACTTCTGAATGCCCCTGATTAACACCAATTGTAGAATGAGAACCATTTAAAACTAAAACCCCAGAGATATCTTCATCGAATGTGTAATAAACCAGATCAATTTTCAGTGCTTTAACAATGTTTTCAATCTTTACCGGTACATCGATTTCACTATTATTACTA
>JBEBRI010000257.1:0-3794 GCA_040394915.1 Sphingobacterium sp. | reverse complement strand
GAATAACCGCTTCCGGATTCTTCATATCGTACCCCATCAACTTCAACGCATCATAAGGATTAAACGTCGCGGGAGCAGGCATTAAATATGATTCATTATACCATATTCCAAAACCTCTGGCGGCTAATTTATCCCAAGGGAATAGGACATTCGGATCATCTTTGCGTCCTGGCGCAAAATCGCTGTGTCCAATGAAGTTTAATTGCGGAATGCTATATCTGCTCTTCAAAGTATCCAATAAGGTCATGAGCGCGCTAATTTGGGCCTCTGGGAAAGCATCAAACCCATTATTATCAAGCTCGATCCCAATTGACACCGAATTCATGTCGGAAATTTGCCCCCATTTACCGCGACCAGCATGCCATCCACGCATATAATCGTTCAACATTTGTACAACACGGCCATCCCGACCAATTACATAATGACTACTAACTTTTGTATGAGGAAGCTGGAATGTACGAATCGTTTGTGCAGTGCTATTTTGTGAAGTATGATGAATCATCACATACGATGGTTTCCGCCAATCATAGTGAATTGCTTGCGCAAAATCATATTCTTTATGCATTCCAGTATTAAATAACAGCCTAGCCTGTTCTTCAGTGCTTAAAGCAATATTGGAATCAATCGTATTTTTCTGAGCGGATTGCTGATTTATTTGTTTATTCAACGATACGGTGTCCGTTTGAACGACCGTATTCTCAACAACATCCGAGGGTTTTATGACAACAGTTTGCGGATTCTGTAGGACGGTAGTTTTCTTGGTTGTCGAACACGAAACCAAGAAAACTAAACCAAACCCTACAATCCAAAACCTTTTAAGCTTTAACATTCAATCTATTTTGGTAAGTTTAGAAGCAAACCTACTGCCAAAGCTTGATTCCACTGTACGGCTCCATCCATCGCGGAGTCGTAAAGCACTGTACCACTTAAAGATACATTAATTAAAGAAGTTACTTTTGCAGAGAATGTCGCATCCAAACGGTGCGCAGGATCATTCATATCTTCATAGTCTGCGAATAAGTTGTAACGCGCTTTCAGGTTTAAATTTTTCGTTAAATTACGGTCTAAATTTGCCGTTAACTGGAACGCGAGTTCATTGCTAAAGTTCTTATCTTCTTCTACACCATATCGTTCACCAGTTCCTTTATTGTGATCGGAAGCATTAAAATATTCCCCATAACGTTGAAAGTAAGCGTTTGCAGAACGAGGTTTAATACGTTCATCGAGAATAATTGTCTGACGTGCGGTACCTGTACCAAATCGTAAAGAGAAGGTATTGTCTGGTTTATACTCCAAACCCAGCGATTCTGTAAAGTAGCCAGGCGACATAAATGCGGAAACAACACCTGTGATGGTATCTTGGCCTTCGCTACCCTTTCCGTAGGTATAACGACTATCAAATTGCGATTCAAATGTAAATGAGGTATAGATCGCCCAACTCTTCGATAGTTTATAAGAAAGCTTATTATCCCAAAACACACGGTCATTATTTGGTTTCGCTAGTTGCCCTTCGTTTCTAATCTTACCGTATTTTAGATCAATCTCTGTCGTGAAGTTGAAGTTATTCTTGGTATAGTCCGACTTGTGCCAAATTAATCCAACTACTGCCCAAGAGTTGATACCTCCTAGTTTCCAGTTATCAGAAAATGCCGCTTGGTTGAAATTAACACCAATCTTACTCCAGTGCTTCCAGTAATTGACTTCTAAATCCAGCTTGGGGATCGGAACATTAATGTTTTTCACATTGAGGGCGTTGCCCACCTTCTTTTCGCTAATTGAACTATCTGGTCTAACGCGTAGATCTTTCAAATCTTGCGCGTTGGCTATCGTAAAACCTAGCATCAAAAGAAAACACGGTAATAGGTAGAAATTTATCTTCATATTATTTTTTTTGGTTAACATCCAACTTTATATCAGGCAACTCCCGCAAAGGTCGCAAATTTGGGTGTAGTTTAAATACTTCGTACTTACTTTTTATATATTGAACCAATTGATAATGATTTGCTTTCGCTACAAATTCGTATGATGGTCTGAATAAGCGCATAAAAACCTGCAGTTGTTCACCTTCTAACCCAATCAAAGAGCGTACTAAATCAGGTGAGAAATAAAAATCTACGATATTCTCTTCGTGGATTCTTTCGATATGCTGTGTAAATCGTCTTGCGTTTTTGGCCTCCCGACTAACTAAGCTATAAAGCGCATCGATACTTACGCCTGCTCCAGTAGGTCCAACGGAAAAATAGTCTTTCGGTGCAGCAAGATCGAACGCTTTCTTATAATCTCTTTTAATGTCTTTTAACATTTCATCCGGAGAACGGCGCCCATATACTTGGATGGGATCAATCCTTTTTACTGCAGGTTTCAAGGAAACTATTAAAGCCTGCTGATTTGCAAACGTCAATGTGTCGCCGACATATCCCAATTTTCGAATAGATATCCGATCCCCTTCTTGAGCCTGAATGTTAAATTCTCCTCGACTATCGTTAAACAGTAAAACATTGGTGTTCAGGTTTTTTATTTGGACTTCCCCTAATCGCTGTTTCGACTCGCCGTCATATACAATACCAGCAACTGCCGTTTGCGCGTACAGCTTACTTTCCCAAGTCAATAAAATCAGAAAAAATATCGCAATTAGGTTTTTCATCCTAACTTCAAAACTACGTCTTAGAAGAATAGCTTGCTAATTTTTAACATCTTTTAATGAGGCATGTAACTATTTTGATACGACCAGGAGCTGCCCCACATAAACGCTATCGCCTGTTAAGCCATTGATTTCCTTCAATCGAGAAACCGTCGTTTGGAATCTACTCGCAATATTGGTCAAGGTATCTGAAGCTTTAACCTCATAAATCTGCATAGCTACCGGTTTCTTGATTTCTTCTTTCTGTTCAGCTGGCTCAGCCATGGTTTTCTCTTCAATAATTTCCTCCACACGCTCTGCACGAGCGATAACTTCCACCGGTCGTTCGGCTACATCATATTGCTGTAGGTTGTAACGTTCAATTAGATCGATCAATAATTCGGGATAACGTGGATTGGTAGCATATCCAGCCTGTTTCAGTCCACGAGCCCAACCCTTATAATCATCTTTCTTTAGCGTAAAGAGGTTTTCATATCGTTTTCTAAGTAGAAATTGGGAGTGATCTTTAAATGATTGTTCGGGATCGTTATAAACACGGAAACAATCATTAACCGCATCATCCGGTCGAGTAACCGATTTGCCTGTCCAAGATCCCCCGCATTTAATACCGAAATGATTATTTGCGTTTACCGCTAAATAGGAATTGCCATTCCCCGATTCCAGCAATGCTTGCGCGAGCTTTATACTAGCGGGAATGCCATATCGATTCATTTCCTCGATGGCAATACCTTTGTATCGCTCGATATAGGCGAGTCCTGATATTGAAGTTGCGGGCTTGTTATTGGGGTTTCTACCTTGGTCAGTCCCCTGTGTCGTCCCTCTATGAGCATTAGGTTTCTGGAGGACGGTAGAACGTTTCGTTCCACATGAAACAAAAAATATGGCCAATATTAAACTGGCCAACAGGAATCTATTTATCATTTTGTTCCGTACGATTAATTCAGATTTATCTTCTCGTCGTATTTCTCTAAGTTATATCGATCTATGGTCGAAATTACCTTACGAGACCAATCACCTGTTTCAGAATAGCCCGATCTAGCGATTCCTTTAACCCAAGCTTTGTAATCATCGGATTCATGCTTATCGAACAACGGTTTTGTCGCCTTTCTTCTTTGCAACAGCCCGACGAAATCGCGATAAGAGTCCAATACGG
>JBEBRI010000256.1:0-3834 GCA_040394915.1 Sphingobacterium sp. | reverse complement strand
TTCAAAAAGAAATAGATAAAATACTATATTTGCAACGCTATTAAAATACTAAACATAAAACAAGTTAATTATGGGAAAACCTACTTTGGTAGTTCTGGCAGCAGGAATGGCTAGCCGCTATGGTTCATTAAAACAAGTTGATGGCTTCGGACCACACGGCGAAACGATTATTGATTATTCCATTTATGATGCTATTAGAGCTGGTTTTGGAAAAGTAGTATTTATTATTCGCGAAGAATTTGAGCAAGTCATGCGCGAAAAATTTGACGCTAAACTAAATGGTAAAATCGAAGTCGATTATGCTTTCCAAGATTTTAATCTGAAAAAATTTGGTGTGGATCGCGTAATCGAGCGTACAAAGCCTTGGGGAACTGCCCATGCGGTAATGAGCGCTAAAGATAAAGTAAACGGACCTTTTTGTGTCATCAATGCGGATGATTTCTATGGTTATGACGCATTTCAAAAAATGGCAAACTTCCTGATAAATGATGTTAACGATACACATATGTCGTTAATGGGCTTCGAATTAGGTAATACGATGTCTGATTATGGCTATGTTTCTAGAGGGGTTTGCGAAGTAAACGCTGAGGGGCATATGGAATCAGTTACCGAGCGCGTAAACATCTTTTACAAAACCGATGAGGCTGGCAACAAGAAAATCGTTTATGAAGAAAATGGAGAAGAGACGGAATTAGCTGCCGATACCCGTGTATCGATGAATTTCTGGGGCTTCACTCCGAAAGTTTTCGATATCGCTCTAGCCTTGTTTCCAAAGTTTGTAGAAGAGAATGCTGAAAATCCGAAAGCTGAGTTTTTCATTCCTACCATTCCTGATTACATGGTAAAAGAAGGAATTGCCGATTATCGCGTGATTCCAACTTCCTCAAAATGGTTTGGTGTAACTTACGTTGAGGATAAACCAATTGTTCAAGAAAACATTTCTAAATTAGTTGCAGACGGAGTCTATCCTGAAAAACTATTCTAAGAAACGCATTTATATAGCTAATTAATGGCAGGTTAAAAACCTGCCATTATTTTTTTAGAGCTCTTTTGCCAATATTAGCATAATATCAAGCGCACCATGAAAAAAATTATGCAAGCCATCGTATATACCATTCTTGGCCTTATAGCATTTGCAGCACTTTATTTCGCTGCCGACGCCCTATTTTCTCGTATACCGACTTCCGAATCAGGAAGTATTTCTGTACCCAAAAATATCGATGTTTATGTCTTATCCAACGGTGTACATACGGACATCGTGTTGCCGATCAAAAATGAATTTAAGGACTGGACTACGATCTTTCCGATCGCTAATACAAAAGGGAAAAATTCTGTACAACAGTATATTTCGATCGGGTGGGGCGATAAGGGGTTTTATCTCCATACGCCAGAATGGAAAGATCTAACTCTAAAGACGGCTTTAGTAGCCGGTTTAGGGATTGGAGAGACAGCTTTACATGTAACCTATTATAACTTTATGGTCGAAAATGATCATTGTTATAAAGTCAGGATTGACAGTTCCCAGTATAGGGCATTATGCGAGTATATTATTAACTCAATTGATAAAGATGATTTAGGTCAATCCATATTGATTGATACCCAGGCACAGTATGGTCCGGATGATGCATTTTATGAAGCTAAAGGCGCTTATAATCTATTCTTCTCCTGCAACACTTGGGCGAATAAAGCGCTCCGAAAGGCAGGTATGCCAAGCGGTTTATGGACGGTATTCGATACAGGTATATTAAGACATTATCGTAAAGCGGGAGCGTCGTAAATCTTTCGGTTAATTAGGTAAGGGCTCTTCAGCCGTTGCCAGCTGCACATATCGTTCGCTTATCAGCAAGGCTAGCGTACGTTATAATAGTCGAAGTTCCTGTATATAATCCTATTGGAAAATCGACAACAAATTATACAAAAAGGTCCGACTCTTGTGAATCGGACCTTTTTGTATTGTACTCTTTTTTTATTTTACTTCTTCGAAGTCTACATCTTGCACATCGTCTGGACCGCTTTGACTTCCACCGTTATTGGTTTGTTGTCCTGCGTTCTCTGAACCTGGTGCTTGTTGCTGTCCTGCGCCTTGTTGCGATGCAGCATACATTTCTTCCGATGCAGCATTCCAAGCGTTTTGTAACTCTGTCGAAGCTGTTTCAATGTCCGCAAAGTTTTTAGCAGCATGAGCAGTTTTTAATTTCTCTAAACCTGCTTCAATAGGCGCTTTCTTATCTGCAGAGATTTTTTCACCATACTCTTTCAATTGTTTCTCTGTAGAGAAGATTAATGCATCTGCGGCATTTAACTTGTCAACCTCTTCTTTAACTTTTTTATCAGCTTCAGCATTTGCTTCTGCTTCTTGTTTCATGCGTTTCACTTCTTCGTCAGATAGACCTGATGAAGCTTCGATACGAATGTTTTGTTCTTTTCCAGTAGCCTTATCAATAGCCGATACCTTAATGATACCGTTTGCATCGATGTCAAATACCACTTCGATTTGAGGGATACCACGTGGAGCAGGAGGAATATCTGTTAATTGGAAACGTCCTAATGTACGGTTTTGTGCTGCCATTGGGCGCTCACCTTGCAATACGTGAATCTCCACTGAAGGTTGGTTGTCCGACGCTGTCGAGAAAGTCTCAGACTTACGCGTAGGGATTGTTGTGTTTGATTCGATTAATTTAGTCATCACACCACCCATAGTCTCGATACCTAAAGAAAGAGGGGTAACGTCTAATAACAATACGTCTTTTACTTCACCTGTCAATACACCACCTTGGATAGCTGCTCCTAATGCTACGACTTCATCCGGGTTTACACCTTTAGAAGGCTCTTTTCCGAAGAAGCTCTTAACAGCATCTACGATAGCAGGGATACGTGTAGAACCACCTACTAAGATGATCTCATCGATATCAGATGTACTGAAGCCAGCGTTCTTTAATGCAGTACGACAAGGCTCGATAGTACGTTGTACTAAATCAGCTACTAAACTTTCGAATTTAGCACGAGATAATGTGCGTACTAAGTGTTTAGGGCCTGTAGCATCAGCTGTGATGTATGGTAAGTTGATTTCAGTAGATGAAGTGCTTGAAAGTTCGATTTTTGCTTTTTCAGCAGCCTCTTTCAAACGTTGTAATGCCATAGCATCTTTTTTCAAATCAAAGCCATTGTTTTCAGCTTTGAATTCGTCATTCAACCAGTTGATGATTGCATTGTCAAAGTCATCTCCACCAAGGTGTGTATCACCATCAGTAGCTTTAACTTCGAATACACCGTCACCCAGTTCAAGAACAGATACGTCATGTGTACCACCACCACAGTCGAATACAACAATCTTCATATCGGAGTTTGCTTTATCAAGACCGTATGCTAGCGCCGCAGCTGTAGGCTCGTTGATGATACGCTCTACTTTTAGACCAGCGATTTCACCAGCTTCTTTTGTTGCTTGACGTTGTGCATCATTAAAGTATGCCGGAACAGTGATTACTGCACGGGACACTTCTTGTCCTAAGTAATCTTCTGCTGTTTTCTTCATCTTTTGAAGAATCATTGCAGAAATTTCTTGCGGAGTATATTTACGGTCGTCAATTTCCACACGAGGTGTGTTGTTGTCGCCTTTTACCACCTTGTATGGTACATGTGCGATTTCATTTTTCGCCTCATCAAATGAGGTACCCATAAAACGTTTAATGGAATATACCGTTTTGTGAGGATTTGTGATAGCTTGACGCTTCGCAGGGTCACCAACTTTACGTTCGCCACCATCTACAAATGCCACAATCGAAGGCGTAGTACGTTTCCCTTCATTGTTTGCAATAACTACCGGTTCGTTACCTT
>JBEBRI010000255.1:0-3864 GCA_040394915.1 Sphingobacterium sp. | reverse complement strand
AAATTGATGGAAACAGCCGGCAAATTTGTAGAGGATGATTCTTTGGAGGATGACGCCTTAACTCTTATAAAAGAGAAGGGAATAGGTACGCCGGCAACCAGGACCAATATTGTCCAATCCATTGTTCAACGAGAATATATTACGATAGAAAAGAATCTTGTTTATTTGACCAGTAAAGGCAGATCCTTTATGGAAATGGTGTATAACCATCCAGTGGCCAGTGTAGAGTTAACCGGTGAGTTTGAAATGAAATTAAGCCAGGTAGAGAAAGGGATCCTTCCTTATGATTCTTTTATCAAAGAATTCAAAACCTTCACACACTCTATAATGGATACCAAAGATGAACTGCTTACGAATATAAAGAATCTTTCCCAACAAACAGGTTTTCAAAATGTCGATGAAGTAGGATCATGCCCTGTTTGTAAAAGCAGTGTCATTGAGTCAGCAAAAACGGTTCATTGTATCAACAATAAAAAATCTTGCGATTTTATGATATGGAAAGAGTTTCGCGGCATAACAATTAAACCTAGACAAATTAAAGCTTTGCTTGCAGGGAAAACCGTTTTAATTGAAAGTATTCCCCCCAAGCAGGCTGATAAAAAACCATACGACATGATTCTTCAACTGAAAGAGAACAAGTTGGATGCACGTTTTGCTACTATTGATGATCACAGTATTGGCCAATGTCCGAAATGTCGAGCTTCAGTCATCGAAAATGAGAAGTTTTATGGCTGCAGTAATTGGAAGTCTGGCTGCAGCTTTCGATTAAACAAGGTGTTTTTGCAACAAAGTATATCGGTCACACAAATGAAAAAATTACTTAAGAATGGAAAAACAGATGTTATAAAAGGATTCGTAGGATCCAAAGGTTCTTTTGACACAGCTTTAGCCTATGATCCTGTAAATAATCGGTATACCTTTTTGAAAAACTAATAGGGAGAAACAGATTATGAGTTCCGTATCAGTACTTTTAGAATTTATTCGAAATGAAATTGGAAAGTAACTATCCTAATGTGGATGTGCGTCTAACACTTTATTTTCTTCATACAGATTAAGGAGAGGGTATTACATGGAATGGGGATCAGTAGAGTATTTCAAAGAACATTTTTTTAAAACGGCTTCAATAATGAGTAAAGAGGTTGCATTTGCTCAATGTTCCATAGCAATACTCAAAAGCAGCCAAATAACACAAGATGATGAAATTAAAGACGGTTCAGAAACAGCACGTTATTTTGCCAATCTTCTTAAGGCTTACCACCCAACATTAATGGAAAAGTTATTTCTTGTTGAAATGTGTGATGTAATGACACATACTTACGTGCGCGCAGGAATATATGAAGAAGTATTATCAGAGACACAAGAAGAAGCTTTGTTATCGGACAAACATTCAGTTAGAGTAACCCCAATTGAAGAAATTGACGGGTATAGAATCATTGTAACAAAGTGAATAAATAAAGTTCATATTAAAAGGGGCGAAATTCTCCCCAGTTCATATAAGGAGGCAAACTATGGGAAGGAATTTTATTAAAATAAATAATACAGACTACTTTATGGTAGACGATCCAGTTAAAACAGACAAGGAAATGACTGAGAACGGCTATATAAAAGTAACGGATGCACAGTTTGATAAGGCATTTAATTTATATGAACTTGTACAAAAAAAAGAGATTACTTACAAAGATGCTTTAAGAGAAATTACAGCAGATAATGAAAATTTGTAGGAAGCTAAAGATATTTGTACTAATTTAGATTGCGAGAAAGTAAACCCACAATGGCCGAGCGTTCGTTTACATAATTTCTTAAAGCCCATCTATGATGAAATCGAAAATTTGTGTAAGTTTGATGGAGGGGAAATTAAAATGTATACGGCTCGTTGGATAGGAGAGGGCTCATTTGAAGTTAACTTTTCTGCAGGTGAAGTCATTCGATGTGATATAAAAGATGGGAAAGTCTATCCTGACTTGCCGATTATTAATGAAGATATTCGAGTACGCTTTTCTGAATTAATTCGTTTGAGGGAAAAGCTTTCTAACTCGATTCAAGGATTTAAAGCATGAAATGTACTTGTAAAACAGGGAGTAAAACGTTGTGCGATTCATGTTTAAAGTATGATCAGTGGATCAGAATGTCGGACGAGCAATGGCGTAAACATTGCCATATTGTTTACGAAATTCCGGATGACATATGTGAAAGATGCGGCCGGGCTAACGATAACAAACAACTTACGATATGTACATCCTGCGAGCACACTGTTTTTCCAAAAGGAGAGAATTCTGTGAGTTACTATTTTACTACAGTCGGTTTGCACGATGGCAATTTTGAATTGGAAATATTGATTCACTCATCTGCTACTACAAAAGAGGAAGCAGAAAAGATAGGGGGTAGTGACAAGTTCCATATAGGTTATCTATATAATGATAAACTTATAATTAAAGGAGAAACCCTCACAATAAATAGAGATCAAACGGACAAATATCAATTCAGAGTATGTAGAGAGTGGAAGCCAGTTGTTAGTTATGATGATTATGAAGATCTTTCATGGGATGAAGCAATTAAATACTTAATTGAAGAGGAAAAGAAATCATTACCTTTTACACTAGAATCCTATTATTTCGGAACTTATGATACCCATCCTTTTGCTAAAAATGTTTTAAAGTAACTTTAATAAATAAATCTTTCCTAGACTAAAATTCTATTAGGAGGAATTATATTGAATAAGCAGCAAGCAGAGATAAATGAGCAAGACCAGTACTTGAAGCAGTTACAAAATTTCTTGAATTCATGCAACAGGCCGTTGATAATGGCGATTTAGAACGTTATGAAAAGATGGAAAGAGATTTTAGACATGTAACCGAACAATTAGATTTTGTCGGAAAACGATCTAATTGATGATTTAGTACTTTGAATAGGGTGAGAAAATGGGTGACAAAAATCGACTTGATTTCTTAGAGAAGGAAAACGACCATCTTAAAAATCTCATGCTGCAACATCTTTCAGAGATAGTAACCTTGAAGAATGAAAACCAATACCTTATGCAAGAAATTGCAAAGTGTCATGTTGGGGAACAAGAGAAGCAGCTGGTCCTACTAGCAAAAAGTATTATTCATAAACTCGATCCGCTAGGAGATATATCTTAGTTAATACTAGATTAAGGAGTTGTTATATATGGATACACCTGCGAAAGAAAATTCTTTTGATACTATCTATACACCGGTTAAAGTTGAATGCTCACAAACGACTTAAGGTACCGATTGTTACACAATCAACTTTGGAGATGTCATTACTATAGTTGAGCAAGAACCTACCGAAGAACAACTTCTTTGGTTTAAGAGAGGGATACTAGCGGAACGTGAACGGATTTGGGATCAAGGCGGGGAGCTCGATGATAAGATTCTTAGAAAAATCTTGCGAAACTACTAGTTTTATTTTATATCCATAACTAGCCTTATTTTAATTCCTACTTTGGCCAGTCGGATTTATTCTTTAGGATGGAATAAACATACTAAATCTTATGCTGCAGATACTCAATCTGTAGCTTTTTTTATTAATTGTGTAAAGACATTTATTATAATCCCCCAGCTCGTACAGTCGGGAAGCACAAGCGACCGGCTGCCAGTAAGGCGGTCCAAACCTTGCCGCCAAACTGGCCGCACGTTCCATTGAGCTTCTTTTCCTCCTTTGCGTTCCGAAGCCTTTTTAAACCCGTTAAAACCTACACCAAGCTTTATTCTGCGCTGCGCTCCGTTATAAAGCACAACCCTCTATGAAAACCCTACGCAATTCGTACAAGCATCCTGGTTGATGCCGTTATCAATCGCACATCCGAACCTATAACATATCCGTCATTAAAGCCTGCTGCAGCTG
>JBEBRI010000254.1:0-3930 GCA_040394915.1 Sphingobacterium sp. | reverse complement strand
CATTATGAAGAAGAGCAAATTTTCAGAGCATCAGATTGTCAGTATTCTAAAGAAATATGAATTCGGTAAATCGACACGCGACATTTGTCGGGAACATGGTATTACATCATCCACTTTCTATCAATGGAAGCAAAAGTATGGCGGTATGGATGCCCAGCATCTGAAAGAGTTGAAAGCATTACAAGAAGAAAATAGCCGTTTAAAGCGAATGTTTGATGATTTGAGCTTGGATCATCGTATTTTAAAAGACATCATTGAAAAAAAGCTTTAAAGCTCTGTGAACGTAAAGAGCTGATTGAAGGTGTAATTGAAGCGGAAGGGATCAGTATTCATAGAGCCTGCAAAATTGTTTGCATGAGTCGTAGTATGTACTACTATGCTCATAAAAAAGATGACCAGATCATTATTGATAAACTGATGGATCTCTCAACGAAATATCCTACACGAGGATTTGATACTTACTTTGGTAAGATCCGAATGGAGGGTCTTCTATGGAATCGAAAAAGAGTGCTTCGTGTATATCGTAATATTAATTTAAAGCTTAGAGTGAAGCGGAAACGACGCCTACCAGCTAGAATCAAAGAACGATTATTTGTTCCTGGTTCCATTAATGACACCTGGTCGATCGATTTCATGAGCGATTCTCTAGCTAATGGGAGAAGGTTTAGAGTTATCAATATTATTGATGATTATAATCGAGAAGCCTTACTTAACGAAGCATATTATTCTATTCCTGCAACAAGGTTGGTGCAAAAAATACAAGAATTACTGTTACACAGAGCAAAACCAAAGCGTATCAGAACAGATAATGGACCAGAATTTATAGCTAAAGTTTTCAAAGATTTTTGTAGCGATCATGGAATAGAAATACAATATATCCAACCTGGCAAGCCTGCTCAAAATGCTTATATTGAGCGCTTCAATCGTACATTCAGAGAAGATGTGTTAGACGCTTATTTATTTGAATCAATCAGCCACGTAAATGCACTGGCGTATGAATGGCAGATTGATTACAATAATAATCATCCTCACAAAGCTTTAAATGGATTAAGCCCATGGTTATACGCTGAAGAACAATTGGTTTCTTAAAACGCGTTTTTATATTTATTCACTGTTTGAAAAAGGGTAAGGCTACAAAAACGGGGAAGTCTACCAATATATCTTGAGGTCTAAACAAAACTTTCTTTTTGATATGAACATAGAAAACTTATTCACCGAAAAAACGACGATCAATATATCCGTTGTTAAATTACATAAGCAAAAAATAAACAAAACCATCTTTAACCAGCTTTTGATTTATTCCCCCTTTACCGAGGATTTTCACTTAAGACGTCAGGTCAAGTTCTTTGGGTTTGTAAATGAAAAGGTTAAATGGATGTTATGGACAGATGATGAATCCATTTATAAATATGAGATGAAAAGAGCTGCAAAATTCGCTTACTTAAACCTCGATGATGAGAAACTTGATGAATTCAAGAAAATATACCCTATACGTCAAATTAGGTATTTCAAAGAATCACATGATGAAGACCACTATAACGAATATGATAACGACCGAACAATTGTGTCAGCTATATTAAATGAAGAGGAAAAGCTGGAAATAGAAAAAAAACAAGTCATTATAAGACGTATCCTTGACGAATTGAATGAGCGTCAAATATTCCTTTAGGATATTAAAGCATACAATAATGTCTTCGTTACAACAAAGATGCTCGCAAATTAGAGAAAAAGGATATTGAAAACCAACTCGTAAGCTCTACCCACATCATGATGATAGGCAAAGCCTATAGAGATTTCTTACATATTCATCCGATATCAGAAGCAAGATTTCCAATCTAAGCTGAAACACGCATGGAACAGAATGATATTTACGGCATGTGGGTACAGTTCCAGTTAGATGACGTAGTACATACTACTGATTTTCACAGTTAACGTTACTGAAGATAAAAAAGAAGAGGATCCCAGTATCCATCATCGCAAACATTAAAAAAGTACCTAAGTCACATTCATTCGGCAAGAATCGTTGAGTCTATGCTCATGACGATTGTATTCGCAATGCAGAAATTAAGTCATTTTAACAGAAATGTGTAAACTTATTCCATGACGTATCATTATAGCAAGCGGAAGTTGGGCAAGTCCTACTTTTTAGCCCTTCATACTACTCAATCGAGCTGTCAAGCATCCTCCAGGGATGCTTTTCTGTTTTTTTTTCTCCTAATGCCCCTTTTCAGAATTCCTTAAGAAATTCCCCATAAAATATTTGACGCAGTGGCGGGTTAAGGGATAAGTTGTAAGTCTCTACTTTTTTGTCACACCTATTTATTATATTTTCTTTTTTCATAAATTTAGAAAATAACAAAAAGTGTCCCTTTGGCTAGTGCAAGATTGAAAGTGAAGGCATCTTAATTCATCACAATCACCCATTCACAACCCATTATGACAACCATATAACGACCTATTAACGAACAAAGATAAATTGAATAGAATTACATTTTACATAGGACTTATTTTAATAGCAATTAGCTTCATTGGTTGTATTATGAGTTATTATCTTTTAGTTTTTGGCATACCGATATTTATTATTGGAGCAATACTGGTTTTAATTTCAAAACAACCAATACAAATAAAATTACTCATGACATTAATGCCTATTGTTTTATACTTACCGTTCTCTTTTTTGTTTATATATTTTTACAATTATTCGACACCAATGACAATTTTAATCCCTGAAAACGTTGAGGGACATTTACGAATTATATATGATGAAAATTGTGGAATTAATTATGAAAAGATAGATGGTGTAAGAACCTTGATTTTTCCTGAAAATGGGATATTGCTACTAAACGAAGAATTCAATGGACACAGTAATTACAATTATTATTTGGTTGACGATTTAGGCAACAAAAAGGAAGTGCCAAAAATACTTGATTTCAAAGACAGAATTAAAAAGCGACCTAGTGTTTTAGGTGGTGGTGCAGGAACAATCCTTCAAACAATCGAAGCTAGCTCAACATTGAAAGACGATAAGGCAATTGTTTTTTCAGATTTTTATATATACAACAAAGATACCGTTGTAAGAAACGACTACAAAAGTCAACAAAAATTCGACTCATTGACAAGGACAATTGTACAACAATGCAGGAAACAATATAATAACAGCCTCTAACTTCCAATTAGCAATTGGACAACATAATTTATAAAATTAGGGTTTATACTTTTTTATTTGGATTAGCTTTTTCTATATACTTTCATTCTAAATTTATTATTTGGAATTTTTTATAAACTTTCTCTATGGTAACTTATTTGAAATTTAAATAGGTTCATTTGTTTATACTAATTTCCTTTGATTTATTTCCCATTCGCCAAATACCATTATGAAAACAAAATAAATTTAAGAGAGTTAGGATATGGAAATCAGATTAGTGACGTTGGACGATCTCGAGAGACTCAAGGTAGAGCTGGTGGAGGAGATGAAGGAAAGGAGTTATGGCAAAGGTTAATGACAAATTCAATAAAAAAAAGACCTAATCGATATCAAAGACCATATTCTTAGAATCTAGCGCCCTCAGGGTATCAATAGAATCCTGTCCTTTGTCATACAGCAGAAAAAAGCCCGATTGTTACCCAGTTTCAACCTTTCCAGTGAGGTATTGAAATTACTACAGATTCAGGTTTCCGAATCTTCTCAGCATGCCCAAGCATTCATTGACCTGAACATCCATGTGAAGGAAATGTACCGTACAATGGATTTCCTGAACAGATAATTGGATTCCGTAAATATAAAGAAAACGGTACTAATTACAACCGTTGAGCAATTCCTGAGGATTTTAACCTTTTGTAAAAACAAAAAAGCAACTCGTTTGAGTTGCTTTATTATTTTGTAGCCCGTAGGGGAATCGAACCCCTGTTTCAAGAATGAAAATCTTGCGT
>JBEBRI010000253.1:0-3961 GCA_040394915.1 Sphingobacterium sp. | reverse complement strand
AAGCCTAAGTCAGCAAACGCTACGCGTTTAGGCCTTAGCTCGAATAGAATCGTACAAGATAGCACCGTCGCTTTAGGGCCGTCTCTTTCCGTAAACTACCTATTGGAAAACAAAGGTAACCTTGCGAAAAAAACAATGCAATCTACCGCAAAACAAAACAGCGGTAACCAGCTTAAAGCTGCCTCTACGCCAGTTCGTTTTGAATTAAGCATCGGAACAAAATACAAATTGATGGCTTACACGACCGCAGGCGAATTCGTAGATGAACGCGAATATACGTATGGAAGTGAAAACAACACCCCAGAATTTAGACTAGATGCTGGAAAAACGTATATTTTTGTGGCGTACTCGATTAATAGTAAAACAGACCCGCTTCCAACAGTTGATGGGTCAACCTTATCGACGGCTCAATTAAACAATATTAGCAAGGATTTAATGTTCTTCAAGAAGCAAGTGACATTAACCCATGGCACCAACTTGTTAAGCGTTATTTTAAAGCACCGTTTCAGCGAAATAACCATTTATTTAGGAATGGATCCTTCGATGACTGGTGCGATTACCCAATTGCAAAACGGTTCGATTGGCAATACATACCAATCCGCTAACCTTAAATTCAAGGATGAAAGCATTACCTATAACGGGTATAATGACCACCAAGCAGCGGTTACATTTTTGACAGGCCTCGGCACCAGAAACGTCCAAAGTAATGCGACCTTACTCATTAATCCGACAACTACAGACCGTGTCCTGACATTGAATAACCTGACGATTGATGGGGAGACAAAGGCATCGGTACAAATTCCTAATATTAAAATTACTCCCGGTCATCGCTATAATCTGTATCTCACATTTAAGACTTGTGTAAATCCGGTTTACTTAGCCGATGGTGCTTTAGTATGGGAATATCCGGAACTACCGGGCAATACCGGGATCGATAGCTCAGGTACCGTTATTCCGAATGGTCAAAAAATCACAAAAGAATTTGATGTGCCTCATACAGATTATGGTTTTACGTTTGAGATGACCAAATTAGACAATGCCTTTAATATGCGTATTAACGGAATTGATATTTTAACGGATCCAAAAGAAGAGCAGATTCAATTTCAAACTTATGATAATACCGCAAATGGGGAGGGTATTATTGAGCGCAATATTCGATTTATCGATGGGGATGAGCATGGTACATCGGCAGCAAATAATCCAACAGGAACCGCTATTCCGGAAATATGGAATATGCAGGGAACTGCGGCTAATCCAATTTTGAAAGTTGTAATTAGTCGTACTGGAAAGGTAACGATCTTTGGAAGTAAATATTCAGGTGGTCCATTAGTTGAAATGGTTCTTAAGAATAATCTACAGTTCAACACGGTGGTTTGGAAACAGGCTGGAACCAATAATCGAGCGGTGGTTAGCCAGAAGGTTTCGAACAATACATTTGTGATTGGAACAGGGTACGGAACATCCAAAGTTAACTGTAATTAAAGCGTGTAAAATATCATAAACAAAGCGAGTTGCTTCAATGGCAACTCGCTTTTTTTTTCCTACGTTGACGATGTTCGTATTAAATGTGCTCCTAATCTTCATTCGTTTTTTTTGTTTCTCCATGGCGAACATATCGAATTAAAACTTGCTGATTACTGAATAGACAAGCGGAAGTAAAACGCTCCAAACACCTGAAGCTTTCTTAAGATATCCATGAAACAAAAAAAGAGCTACCAATCGGGTAGCTCTTTTCATTGCTTCTATTCGAAGATTTATGCCTGTGGCGCGCCAGCGTCAGTTGCTGGTTTATCCTCTTTTTTCGGTTTATCTTCTCTCGGTGGGCGCGGCAATAATGCTTTACGCGAAAGCTTCATTTTACCTTGCTTATCAATATCTAAAAGTTTCACCGTTACAATATCCCCTTCTTTGAAAACGCCATCCATTGTTTCAAGACGCTTCCAATCGATTTCAGAAATATGTAGTAAACCATCTTTACCTGGCATAATCTCCACGAAAGCACCGAACGCCATGATAGACTTCACCTTACCCTCGTAAACTTCACCAATTTCCGGTTTTGTAACGATCTGTTTTACACGTGCCATAGCAGCATCGATCGACTCTTTATTTTCAGCGAAGAATTGAACGATACCTTTGTTATCCACTTCTTCAATGGAAATGGTAGCCCCCGTTTCACGTTGAATCTCTTGAATCACTTTACCACCTGGTCCAATAACAGCACCAATAAATTCCTTATCAATAGTAATTTGAATAATGCGTGGCGCATGTGCTTTGTAATCTTCGCGCGGCGCTTGAATTGTTTTCTTCATCTCCTCTAAGATGTGTAAACGCGCTTCCTTCGCTTGGTCTAATGCTTGGGTTAATACTTCCCATTTCAAACCGTTAATTTTCAAGTCCATTTGACATCCAACGATACCTTTTTCTGTACCTGTAACTTTAAAGTCCATATCACCTAGATGATCTTCGTCACCTAAGATATCGGATAAGATGGCGTATTTACCTGTTTTCTCGTCTGTAATCAATCCCATTGCAATACCTGATACGGGCGCAGCAATCTTAACACCGGCATCCATTAATGCTAATGTACCAGCACATACAGTTGCCATTGACGAAGAACCGTTAGATTCTAAGATATCGGAAACAATACGAATTGTATACGGATTTTCTTCAGCAGCCGGCAATACTTGTTTCAATGAACGCATTGCTAAGTTACCATGACCTACTTCACGACGACCAGGACCTCTGTTTGGTCTTACTTCGCCTGTAGAGAAACCTGGGAAGTTATAGTGTAAGATAAACTTGTTATAGCCGTGGAAGAATGCTCCATCGATCATTTGCTCATCGTCTTTAGAACCTAAAGTAACCGATGTTAATGATTGAGTTTCCCCACGTGTAAATACCGCTGAACCGTGTGCAGCTGGCAAATAATCCACTTCTGACCAAATAGGACGTACTGTACGAACTGTACGGCCATCTAAACGAATTCCTTCATCTAACACTAGATTACGAACCGCATCATATTGAACGTCATGGTAATATTTTTTCAATAAGAATGCTGTATCCTCATCAATTTCTTCACCTTGCGTTGCAAAAAACTCATTCCCAATTTCAGCGAAACGTTCAGAACGCTCATGTTTGGTCGAGCCTGACTTCGCAACTTCGTATACTTGATCGTAAGTTGCCGCATACACTGCCTCTCTTAATTCAGGGTTTGAAGGTTCGTGAACAAACTCACGTTTCACTTCAGCACCCACTAATTTTGCTAACTCGATTTGTCCAGCAACTTGCTTTTTAATTGCCTCATGTGCAAAAGCAATAGCTTCCACCATTTCTGCCTCTGAAATCTCCTTCGCTTCACCTTCCACCATCACGATATCTTGTGCAGAACCCGCTACGATAAATTCTAAACTAGCATTCGCTAATGCCGAAACGGTCGGGTTAATAACTAATTGACCATCGATTTTAGCTACGCGAACCTCGGAGATCGGACCGTTAAATGGAATATCAGAAACGGCAATCGCAGCAGAAGCTGCTAAACCTGCTAACGCATCCGGCATTATTTCCTTATCCGCAGAAATTAAGCTCACCATAACTTGGGTGTCTGCATGGTAGGTATCTGGGAATAATGGGCGTAAAGCTCTGTCTATTAATCTGGAAATTAAGACCTCGTAATCGGAGAGTCTCGCTTCGCGACGTAAAAAGCCTCCTGGTATACGGCCTGTCGAAGCATATTTTTCTTGGTAGTCTACGGATAAAGGGAGAAAATCTACACCCGCTTTCGCTTCTTTTGCAGAAACAACGGTTGCTAATAACATCGTGTTCCCTTGTTTTAATACGACAGATCCATCAGCTTGCTTTGCTAACTTCCCTGTAGACAATTCGATAGGCGCTAGTCCGCCACCCATCTCAATCGTTACTTTCTTTTCGTTATAACTCATTGTGTTTTCATTGTGATGCATTT
>JBEBRI010000252.1:0-3987 GCA_040394915.1 Sphingobacterium sp. | reverse complement strand
AAAATGATTTTTGTAAATACTTGAATATCATTGGCGCCATCGATTGTTGCTGCTTCGTTCAATTCAGAAGGAATACTCAAGAAAAACTGACGCATAACGATCAAGTTATAAGGACTAATAGCAACAGGGATAATTAAAGACCAGAGCGAATTCATTAACCCCGTTTCTAGAACGACTAAATAGGTTGGGATCATACCTGCAGTGAAAAGTAATGAAAACACTACGAAAAGCATGATGGCACGCAGCCCAATCATAGGTCTTGATAGCGAATAAGCAAACGTAGTCGTGAATAATAAGTTAACGAAAGTGCCAATGACCGTTAATTTCCCTGTTACCCAGACCGCCCTAATAAAAGGCTTGGAGTTTAAAATAAACTCATAGGATGTTAGAATCCAGGTTTTCGGAAAAAACATAAAATCGCTTCGAAGAAAATCTTCATAGGATGAGAATGAAACACTTATTACATACATGAATGGAAATAGCATAGCAATAGAAAGTATACATAAGGCAATATGGTTAACTATTGAAAAGGAAGAATGGTACCATTTTATTGTTTTCATTAATAGACACCATCCTCACCGAATCGTTTAGCTAAGAAGTTCGCACCAACTACAAGTATAAGTCCGACGAAGCCTTTAAATAATCCAACTGCTGTAGCAAAGCTATAGTCCGACTGCTCAATGCCTTTGAGATAGACATAGGTATCCAGAACCTCGCCCACACTACGATTAAAAGGATTCAGCATGAGAAATATTTGTTCAAAGCCCACATCCATAACACTTCCCAATCGAAGAATTAACAATATCACGATCGTTCCTCGAATAGCAGGCAGCGTAATATGCCATATTTGTCTCCAGCGATTCGCACCATCCACAATAGCCGCTTCATATAATTGAGGATTTACTCCTGCTAGTGCTGCAAGAAAAATAATCGTTCCCCAGCCAACTTCCTTCCATATCACCTGTCCAATTATCAATGGCTTGAAGAACGCCGGATCGGTTAACCATGGAATCGCATTCCATCCAACGGAATCAACTATAAAACGGTTAACTAACCCTTCTCCTCTCAGGAAAATAACGCTGATCCCAACAACAACCACCCAAGATAGGAAATGCGGCAAGTAGACGATAGATTGAATCGTACGTTTAAAGAACGCATTTTTAACTTCATTTAACATTAATGCAACAATAATTGGCGCTGGAAAAGCAAATGCAATTTGAAGAAATGAAATACTTAGCGTATTCCATAGAACACTGATGACTTCTTTATCTTCAAATATTTTTTCAAAATGTGTAAATCCAACCCATGGGCTGCTGAGCATACCCTTGAATGGATTAAAATCGATAAAGGCAAGTACTAATCCACCCATGGGCAAGTATTTGTAAATGAGAAAATACAAAATACCTGGCAAAGCAATTAGTAACAAATATCGATCCTTCCACATACGCTTTCTTATAGATGTAAGCATTTTCATTTTTCCATTTGGCAGCGCTTGTAATGATTCTGATGTTTTCATTGTTCCCCTCTCTTTCTTTAAGCGATAAGCTAATAGTTCCACAACTGAATTTGCAGAGCAATTATCTCTTATACAAGACAGCAGGAAAAAAGATAATTTTCCGAATAAAAAGATAACAACCCCGCGAATTACGCGGAATTGTTATCTTTTATACGCTCAGTATGGGCTCTAGCTATGTATTTTCTCTGTTGTTTTTACGATACTGTCCTGGTGGTTCATTTGAAAATTGTTTGAAAATTCTATTGAAATTCGTTACTGACGTATAACGCAAACGATCTGCAATTTCTTTGATTGGCATATCCGTATAAATAAGCCATTTTTGAGCCTGCTCCATACGAATCTTAATTAAATAATCCCCAAACGTAAATGAAGTTTCTTCCTTAAAAAATCTGCTCATTTGTGAAGGGGTTACTCCAAATCGATCTGCTAGATGCTGCAAGGACAAGTCCTTCGTAAATTCTTCATGAATATAATAGATCGCTTGCTGAACAATCTTTGACTGCTTAGGAAAATTCGCTTCTTCTAAAGTATTTATAACCTTTGGGAACACAGTCATTTCACACCACTGCCTTACCTCTTGTAAAGAATTCATTCGATACAGTTCCTTATACCAACTAATTTCTTGACTATCTGTCTCATTTTGTCCCCACTCTAGCAGTAAATGGTCAATTTCACCCAACAAATAAGCAAATAATCCTAAAACGGTTTCAGAATTATGTGCATATTGAGGAACTAGGCGAAGCATTTGCACCAAATGCTCCTTAGCCTCCTCTAAATTACCAATTGCTAGGCTTTGCACAATTTTCTTCTGCCATTTCACAAGTGACTGCCCGGATTGACGTGTAACAGGGTCGATCGTACGTCGGAGTATAACATCCCCTGAGCCTAACAGCAATCGATAGCTAAGCAGCTCATTTGCTTCCTGATACGCATCGCTTATTTTGTCATATCCAATATATACAGAGCTTAATGAAACGGTAACAGATAATTGGAAAAGCTCCATTGCTTTAACTCGAACTTGGCCAGCAATTCTCTCGCACTCACGCTCTGTTGCCCCGCCCGGCTTTTCGATTCCGATAATCATGGCAACTTGGCCAGGCAAAGGAATCGCAGTAGCACAAGAAAATGATTCTTCACACAGCTCCTCCATCATCCTTCTTAGAGCATACATCATTAACGAACGATCTTTTTCTTTGTACTCCTCTTGAAATATAACAAATCTCTCTAGATCCGCTACACAAACATAAAATACTCTTCCTTTGAGCGGAAATCCATATTGCTCCGTTTTTCGATGAATTTCCTGTTCGGACATTTCGCCTCTGATCATTTGCTGAAAAACCGTTTCCTTTAAATAAGGCAACTGTTCACTTAACTCATATTTTAGCTTTTCGTTCGTTTTTACCATTAGCTGAATAAACGTATCTAGCACCGCTATACCGTCACGGTGATTGTGATCTGCTTTAAATTCTCCTGTAAACTTATACAAAAGACGTTGAATTGGAATATATAAACGATTGGAACCAAATAATGCAATGATTCCCCACACCACAATCAAAGACAATACTACTCCCCAGGTTAGCCATTGTATGCTTTGAGCTTGACGCGTTAAATCCTTGTCAGGTGTCATCGCAATATAGGTCCAATTATTAAATGTAGACTTTTGAATCGAAGGTCTGTAAGAAACACCTTGTTTCATAATATTTTTTAAATCCCCTTCGGGATTAGACCAAATCCCGTACCACTCCGAGGAGACTGTCAATCGGGTACCTATTTCATCTTGATTTTTACTCATTACTATTTTGCCCTCGTTATCAATAACTAACAGCTGGCGATTTCCTCCAAGCTGTACATGCTCAAATATTTTAGTTAGATGTTCTAGCGAAACATGCAGAACTAAAATTCCATCCGGTTCATCACTATAAAAAGCTGGTATCGGACGGAGCAGCAATAGCTCATGCTGGCCTTGGCTGCTGTTTGGAGGTATAACGATGGATGAGTTATAGCTAATATTTGTATTGTTTAACAAGCTTTTATATTTAAATTGTGAGTCGTTAATATAGCCATAAATGGTCGAATATACTTTTCCGGAATGTTTGGAAATTAGCGAAATATCAAAAGGCACCTCAGAAAGTCCCCTCTGCCACTGAATGGAATCAATAGCGGTTAAAAAGGGCGTTATATTTTGATCAGGTGTCGTTTTTACAGTTTCTCCAATAGTTGTAACTTCGTATAATGGAATCAAATTGATACTTCATTTGGCTAAGAATGATCTGATGATTATGATCAACTTCTCGCTGAATTATGTTTGAGGCAAAATAAGCAGAAAACATACCTAGAAGTACGACAGGAATGATGCTCATCAGTAAAACAAAAAGCATCAACTTTTGTTTATATGAGATTGGTTTTAGCTTTGTTAGAATGTTTATGCTAGTAACCTCTCTTCCACTTCCAATTTATTGAATCAATACTCT
>JBEBRI010000251.1:0-4060 GCA_040394915.1 Sphingobacterium sp. | reverse complement strand
GCTGATGGAAGTACCCAACCGAGCTCATAAGCGAAAAATGGAATCTCGTTTAGAATTCTTAGCGTTTGATCATTTAGAAATCCTAGAAATTTTAACAGATTAAAAGTAGCGATAATTGTCGATGCGATTAATGCTCCGATATAAGGGAGTTTATGTTTAATAAAAGCGCCAAAGAATACAGTGTATAACACCAATGTAATGACAATGGGATAAACGAATATCAACACGGGATAAGCAAACGATATAATGTTGTCGACACCTGTAATGGAAAGTAAACAGGATACCAGACAGCAGCCTGTAACTAAGACTTTGTAAGATAGCTTGTTCTGTGTTAATTGGGAGAAGAATGTACCTACGGCGGAAGTCAACGCAATTGCTGTTGTTAAACAAGCTAATGCTATGCTTAAAGCAATAGCAATCATTCCGTAATGACCCATCAAGGATTTCGAGATATGTATCAGAAGCTCAGAACGTTTAACCGTTAAATCGCTGATACCTGACGTGGCTCCCAATTGGATTAATCCACCATAGATTAGAAATAAACAAAGGGCAGAGAGTAAGCCTGATGCAATAACTACTTGATTTTTTGCTCTAACGCTGCTGTAACCTTTTGTTTTTGCTGCAGTGATAATTATCCCTGCAAAAATAACTGATGCTAGTACGTCGAGTGTTTGGTAGCCTTCTGTGAAGCCTAAAGTAAAGGACTGCGATGCATCTAAGGATTGTGTATTATATTCGGAAATTGGGGCGAATACGCCGATACCAATGAGCCCTAAGAGCAAAACAAGCAATAGAGGGGTTAATATGTTTCCAATGATGTCGACAACTTTAGAGGGCTTAATAGTCAACAACCAAGTGACCCCAAAGAATATAATGGATGTCCAAATTGGGCTACTATTAGGAAAGGAGGGAAGAACTCCGACTTCAAAAGTGGTAGCCGCTGTTCTAGGAATTGCAATGAATGGTCCGATACAGAGCATAATCACAGTTCCAAGTACAGGCGCAATACCTTTGTTTATTCGATTTCCAAGATCATTAAATGTGTCTCCAGAATTTACAATAGATAGAATTCCAAAGAAAGGGAGTAAAATGCCTGTGAGTCCGAATGCTAAAATAGTCAGCCAAACATGGTTTCCGACCTGTAGACCAATAAATGGGGGTAATAAAAGGTTGCCAGCTCCAAAAAACATGGCGAACAGTGCAAATCCGATAGTAACGATATCTCGGGTCTTCTTCAAAATATGGGGTTAAATAAAAAATAAATCAACTAATTGTTTGGCTTCCTTAACGTCGTGCACCCGTAATAGCTGCACGCCACGCTCCAGAAGCAATGTGTTTAGGGCAGTCGTCCCACTTAATACTTGGTCTGCAGTACTTTGTAGTTTTTTATAAATCATGGACTTGCGGGAAATGCCACCTAAGATTGGTAGTCCGAAATAATGGAGTTCATTCACCCGAAGTAGTAAATCATAATTCTGATCGATGGTTTTCGCAAAACCGTAACCTGGATCCAGAATGATATCTTTCACACCCAATTCTCTCAATTGCGCAATGCGCTCACCTAAAAAGTAAGCAACCTCATTTACCACATCATCATATTGCGTGAAAGCTTGCATCGTTTGTGGCGTCCCTCGCATATGCATTAGGATGTAAGGTACTTTCAATTTAGCGACAGTTTCAAACATGCGGGAATCCAACGTCCCACCCGATACATCGTTAATAATATGTGCGCCAGCTAATACACAAGCCTCTGCCACGTCTGCTCGGAAAGTGTCGATAGAAATAATCGCTGTAGGGTATTCTTGGGCAATTTTTTCGATAATAGGAACCGCACGTTCGATTTCCTCCGCAGCAGCAATTGGCTTTGCACCCGGACGTGTCGAATAGGCTCCAATATCGATGATATCAGTTCCCTCGTCTAATATTTGTTTGGCGCGGTTTAATGCGGAGTCAAGCTGTGTATATTTTCCACCATCAAAAAAGCTATCCGGTGTCAAATTGAGTATCCCCATAATCCTTGGGCGCTCGAAAGTCATTAAATGACCAGATAGATTGATACTTTGAGAAGGGGAAGTCTGAAAGATGGGCATATGTCAAAGTGAGATTAATAACAAGAGGAAATGGGTAACAAAATTAATAAAATATGAGCCCTAATAGCTTAGGGCTCATATTCATGCCTTGATAAAAAAGAATTATTTTACGACAAGTACAGCATCTGCAACAATGGAGATATCTTGTTTAGGCTTGTTGATCTTGGCGATCTCTTCTTTACTTTTCCCCATGTCTTCTGCATAGTGCTTTTGCCATTCAACAGTAGTTTCTTTAACCTTTGCTTTCCCTTCAACAACGACGGTCTTTCCAACTAAGTCTTCTGGAACAAAGTAAGCGTAATCCGTAAAGCGAACCATAATGGGTTCTTGATCACCTTCTCGCTTCAGCGTCAAGAAACAACCCTTTTTCTTGCAAACTTGGACCACTTGTCCTTCGACTTTACCCTCAAAAGTTTTGCTCTTACTTAAGTTGGATTCTAGTTTCTTTACTGAAACAGCACCACTCTTCTCAATCTTTTTACCGTAGTTAACTCCAACTTTTGCCGGTTGGATTTTGCTTTGCGCCTGGCTTATACTCGCCATAGCAAATACGAAAACTACAATTGCTAATAACTTTTTCATATTTATTTTCGAATAAATTCAAACTTTCCGCTTCCGTCGATCTTCATTATGGTTGAAGCTTGGTGTTTACTTAGATCAGACTGACCATATTGTACAATATAATCAACGCCCTCTTTGATCTCTTCAGCAATCTCCATGAAGTTTTGTGCTGAGGGTTCTCCTGAAAGATTTGCAGAGGTAGAAACAATCGGCTTCCGAAAACGTTGAATCAATTCCTCGCAAAATGGATGACGAACAACACGAATCCCAATACTTCCATCTTCAGCAACAACATTGGGTGCTAAGTTCTTTGCTTTTTGGTAGATAATTGTCAATGGTCGATCTGCAACCTCAATCAATTGATAGGCCACTTCTGGAACCTCTTGAACATACCCTTCAAGTTGATAATCATTCCCTAGCAAAACAATCATGCTCTTCCCCTTATCGCGGCCCTTTAATGCAAAGATCTTTTCCACAGCTTCTGGATTGGTGGCATCGCAACCAAGACCCCAGATGGTATCTGTGGGGTACAAGATAATACCACCTGACTTTAGGGTATCTAAAGCCTGCTTCATATCATCTTTATCGTACGGAATTCTCATTTTATTTTTACTATTTCGATTAAACGGCTACGTTGTGATCACGTAAAGCATCGTTTAATGAAGTTTTCTTGTCTGTTGATTCTTTACGTTGTCCGATGATAATAGCACATGGAACTTGGTATTCACCAGCCGGGAATTTCTTGGTATAAGATCCTGGAATTACAACAGAGCGTGCAGGTACATAACCTTTATACTCAATTGGTTCTGGTCCTGAAACATCAATAATCTTAGTTGATGCTGTTAAAACAACATTTGCACCTAAAACGGCCTCCTCTTCCACACGAACACCTTCTACAACAATAGCTCTAGAACCTACGAATACGTTATCTTCAATGATAACTGGAGCCGCTTGAACAGGCTCTAATACACCGCCGATACCAACACCGCCACTTAGGTGTACATTTTTACCAATTTGAGCACATGACCCTACTGTCGCCCAAGTATCTACCATGGTACCCTCATCAACGTAAGCGCCGATATTTACATAAGAAGGCATCATAATAACACCCTTCGCTAAGAAAGCACCATAACGTGCAGATGCTCCAGGTACAACACGAACCCCTAATTCTTTGTAATTCGTTTTCAACTTCATCTTATCGTGGTATACGAAAGGCTCATTCTTGATGACTTCCATATTCCGGATTGGAAAGTATAAAATTACGGCTTTCTTGATCCAGTCATTTACGAACCAAGTTTCTCCCATCGGTTCAGCTACGCGCAATTCGCCTTTATCGAGATGCTGAATAACAAATTCAATTGCTTCGTAATATTCTTTATATTCTAATAATTGTCTGTTTTCCCAAGCTT
>JBEBRI010000250.1:0-4135 GCA_040394915.1 Sphingobacterium sp. | reverse complement strand
GCAGGTTGTTTTATGTGGCGTTGACGCGAACTAAAAATGAAGTGGTGTTGCTTGCTCCATCAGAGGCGTCGTTGTTTGTGGAAGAGCTGCTAAAAGACAACAATTATCTGTTAACCACGACTGACGGGGCAGTGAACGCTACGCCCTGCCCATACTGTAAAACCGGGAAATTGGTGATCAGGCAGAACCCTTCTAATGGCAGTCAATTTTTGGGATGCTCACATTACCCAAGCTGTAACCAGACGTTTAAAAATGTGGAAATATTATCGGACAGTATGTTATGTCCGGGTTGCCAAAGTGGCTTTATGATTAAAAGAAAAGGGAAGTTCAGCGACTTTTTGGGGTGTACCAATTATCCTGGGTGTACGAATACGATAAAGTTGAAATGAAATAGGAGGTAGAAAGAAAGTTTCCATGACAAATACGTCATGCAAAAAAATTTAAATTATCTTTGCATGAAAGAACAATCATGTATAAAATCTTTACACGAGGATATGAATGATTTGAAAAAGGACATCCCCTACAACGAATTGCCACTATTACCTGTAAAACCACTTTATTTAGAAACGGTACCCGTATTGACGCAGGTAACCAAGTCGACAATTGCTTGCCGAATTGAAGGGACTAGCACATACACTCCCTAATCCATCCATCTTGTTAAACGCGGCAATCCTCAAAGAGGCCCGCGCGAATACCTCCAGAGCAATATTCATTCTTGAAAATAGATGGTGTCACAAACCCTATCAATTTCATTTACAATTAGGGTAAGATTATAGTGGGATCTGAATTTGGCTTAACAATCGGCCAATCGCTAAAATCCTCATTCTTAGACAGCGTTCCACCGCTAGGTTGATGTCTAATAAGCCTTGCAAATATCACAGGGTGTGAAACTTTAAATGAAAAGGTTCCATTCGTATTTTTTGCCACTTCCACTGATAAAGATGCATCTTGGAAAATCTTAGTAGCTGATGAAGTCCCCGAAATTCCAATTTTAGCATCAAGTTCCGCCTCGGTTTGATCATCAACTTTTACCGTTACAGCCAGGTCTTCTAATACGCAATCAGCGACTGCCAAAACCAAAGTTCCATTGTTATAGGCTCTTTTCATTGCTGCCGAACCATCTAATCCATTTATATAAGTGACTATAGGATCCCTCCTCAGTTTCCTTAAATACGCTTTTCCAATGTTAATCGAAATTTCACTAGTTTTCTCCTTTTTAAAGCCACCAGATATACCTACTATATCGTATATTTTCGGGAGCACGACTTTAATCGCAACTTTCTTTTGCTTGCTCTCTGTTAAATTGATTGTGCCTCCAACACCGATAGCAGCAAAATCGTTTAATCTCAGCCAATCTTCTGTCACATTCGTTGGATTGTCAACTCCAATACAATTCCACATGTCACATAAAAAATTGTAATCAGAAACAGTGCCCTCGTACGAAGTGATTAATCCAAAATTGTTAGTTGGATAACTGAAAACTTGGTATCCTTTTAAATCATCACCAATGGCCTTTTTAATGGCCTTTCCCATAATTTTGTTGTAGTTCTGGGCTTTAGCACTCAATTGCCCCAATAAAAAGATTAAGGAAACTAAAAACATTAACTTTTTCATAATTTTCGCTTTAATTGAAAAATAATATTTGAGAATAACTGTCGCGAGCCGCACTTACTGTGGTGTACATTAGTTCTTTATTATCAACAACCATCTTCAAATTAATCCCGTCAAGCTCTATTTCTCTCCAACCAATTGACGAATTAAAAAATGCAAATGCTTTTTGGTCAATAAATGCTATTCCAGCAATTCCATCTCGATCCTCTGTAAAGTTTGCCTTGCGCCCCTTGTTAAATTCGATATAACTGGTCTTCATTATGACTGCAGGTCGCAAATCCAAATTATGATATTCAACAAGACCAGAAGAACTAGTGAGCAGTTTGTTTAAATTACTCACTCCCGCAGAAGCAAATTGACCAACGAATTCAGGCTCTATATCAACACACATTAATAAGCGCTTCCTGGCTTGGATTGGATTCAAACTCAAAGATTTTGAACGCCAATACGCCTTAGCAATGTAAAGTGCTATCCCAACATCCGGAGTGGCGAAACTAGTACCTTGATCAAAATATTTAATACAGCCCGACTCACTTATCCAGCCGTTGCCCTTACCTAAAATTGAAACCCTGTCACCCCTCTGAGAGTACATCCCATGGTATTTGCCATCACTCACTTTATTCCCAACAATTATACCTCCACTTTCTTCATAATTTAAATACAATGCACTTAATGGTTCAATCGAACTTGTCGGCAATCCGTCTACGCCGGGCTCATGTGTAAACAGATCTTCTATTTTTCTGCCAGGTTCATTTAAAGCCGCAGCAACTATGTTAGTTGGAGAGGAAGCAAAATACTTCGGCATTAGGTCACTATCGTAGGTGGAAACGTAAAATGAAGCGGAAATTATATCCGGCTTTTTATTATAGTAGTATTTAAAAGAAGCATTTAGAAAAGCCTCAGGGATACAAGTTGAACATTTTTTTAAGCTTCGTGACACTCTGCTTTTTAATGCTTTAATCGTAGCATCGCCTTTGATTTTCCATAACCGAAACTTAGGGTATTTTTTAATATCAACGTCATAGTATTTTTCAAGAAATTGAATTGCCAATTCTTCATTATCAAAGTAGTTAATAGGAATTGAAATAATGTTGCTATCGATATTGCCTAACTGATATTGATTTAATCGTGCTCTTATCACGTCCATCACTTTGTCACCGTGAGCGCATTGTTCGTTGTTAAAAAAATCCAAAATATAATACTTTGAAAAATATCTGGGATCTATAGACTTTATCTTCGCAAGCAACTCTCTAGTCGGATACTTTAGTGTGGCTTTGGAATCAACACTCTCATTCTGAACCGGAAAAGACACCTCAGTGTATGATGGCTCTTGAATTACCACAATCGCTTCCCCGTATAATTCATTGAAAACCTTATCTGACAATAATTCTCTGAATTTTTTAAAGTCTTCTTGATTTAGCTTGTATCCCCATAAAGCAGATTTTTCCAAAGACTGATTTGTCGCAAGAACTTCCTTTCCTATGAATGTTAATGAATCTGTTAAAACGACCTTTTTTTGATTGTCATAGATATCAATAAGTTGAACATAATCAGCGTCGCTTCGATTTAATGGCCGTGTCGGCAAATTCGGGATAATAATGTTATCACCTTCGTATATTAGATAGTCTGTATTCAAGCTATTAACTGCCTTTACGACGTTTTGAAGAGCAAAATCATAGTCGAATGCATCTTGAATTTTGATATTATAAGTCCGTTCAAAAATTGAATACAAATTTTGGTTAGCCGACACTTGCAATGTATCCATTGCATAATTTGACGCACTCAATGACGACAAAACACTTATCACTTTATATTGATCTATATAATTGAGTTGTTGAGGATCTATATAAATCAATACATCCTCTCGGTTGGGAATAGTAGGTACGATTTCAGTAAACTCTTCGGGAATATAATTCTGAGAATAGCTCTTTACAAAAAAAAGATTGAGACAGAGAATCAACAAGCAGGTCTGGCTGTTCATGACAATAACTGAGCTCTAATTTATAAAATATTTCGATAAAACCAAATTATTTCACGACAATTATTTATAATTTCTTTAGAGAAATTTAATTATTTATCTTTTCCGATACGAGAAATCCATTATGCCAAACAGTCCACGAGGCCGCTCACAAAAACCTTAATTTAAGCACAGATTAAAGTGGTTCCACGCCCCTTCTCGTTCCACTTGATTGAAGTGTAGTCTTCCCTAGCGACGATAACAAACAACCAAATTGCAACAAGGATTAAGATATGGTCTATAGATACCGGTCAAAAAACACCGTTACTCTTGTAAATATCGGGTTAGTCTAAATGGGGTTAGGAGCTATTCCCACTGCCTGCAAGAAAAATGCGGTTCAAAGCTCCGCCCTCGGCCTGCAGCTGCTTGAGCAAGGGGATGGTAAGTTGCTGTTCCATACGGAAGAACAACCGGCACGACGGAATTGTTGGCGGAATGTTTCCTCCGGAGCCATTATTGAAAATTTCGCCCTTTGTGGAATACCCCGGCGGTATCGGCTTCGTCGGG
>JBEBRI010000249.1:0-4221 GCA_040394915.1 Sphingobacterium sp. | reverse complement strand
CAGTCGTTGAAGACGAAGAACTAGTAGGAATAGTCACGACAACTGACCTACTCAATTACTTCATCGACCAATATTAAAGTTCTTCATTATCTTTTTTAAGCCTACTTTCCAGCGAGTAGGCTTATTTTGTTTAGAATCCACCTTAACTTTACGGATAAAATATTTCATTTGGTCTAGTTTTTGGTTATTATTAGCTATCATAAATTCTTTAAGATGAAAAAACTATTCTCATTATCGTTATGTATCGGGCTATTGGCTTTTTCGGCCTGTGAATCAAATGTTAACAAACAGGGCGCTGGCGCTGATACGACGGCAACAAGCGAACACAACAGTACTGAAACGAAGGATACCGAGCATACCTCTCAAAATTCGGTAGATTGGGCAGGTACGTACAAAGGTGTGATCCCTTGCGCAGATTGTCCAGGTATTGAGACAACGGTTGTATTAAATGATGATCTCACGTTTAAATACACCGGCGTCTACCAAGAACGCGACAGCAAAATTGAAGATGCTGGAAAGTTTATGTGGCATGATAACGGAAGCGTGGTGCATCTGTTGGGTAAAGTATTTAACATGAAACTTAAGGTCTGAGAGCATCAACTATTCTCGCTAGATCAAGATGGAAAACCAATTGATGGTCCATTGAAAGATCACTATATTTTGAAGAAAGAGTTGTAGGCAATACGTTTTTTTAAACGAAAACAAAAGAGTTCATGATAAGCAGTAATGCTGATCATAAAAAAAGGGGAAATTTTATTTCCCCTTTAATATTCCTTTACATATCTCAGCGACCAATCCCGGACCCTGATAGATAAATCCAGTATACACTTGCACAAGACTTGCACCTGCATTTAACTTTTCTATTGCATCTGCGGCGGAGTGTATCCCCCCTACACCAATGATAGGAAAAGCCTTATTCGATTTATCCGATAAATATTTGATAACTTCTGTTGAACGTTTCGTTAATGGTTTTCCAGATACCCCTCCCGTTTCTTTCACCAAATTAGGGTCGCTCTTTAATCCTTCTCTAGAAATAGTGGTATTCGTAGCAATCACACCAGCGATCTTCGTATCCTGTACAATCTCTACGATATCATCCAATTGTGAATCTGTCAAATCGGGCGCTATCTTTAACAATATAGGCTTCGGATTAGCTTTTGCCACATTCAGCTCTTGCAAGGTATTCAAGATGTGCTTCAAAGGTTCCTTTTCTTGCAAATCACGCAAGCCTGGGGTGTTCGGCGAACTTACATTTACGACAAAATAGTCTACGTAATCAAACAGCGAGTGGAAACAGTAAATGTAATCGTTTACCGCTTCTTCATTCGGCGTTACTTTATTCTTACCAATGTTTCCACCGATAATTACGCCATTCTTCTCTTTCAGATGTTTCAATCGCCCTGCAGCAACATCAGCGCCTTGATTGTTGAAGCCCATTCGATTGATTAACGCCTCATCGTCCACTAATCTAAACATACGAGGTTTATCGTTTCCCGGTTGAGGTCTAGGCGTTACAGTGCCGATTTCAATAAATCCGAAACCCAGTTTTGACATCTGCTCAATATAATCTGCATTTTTATCAAAACCGGCGGCTAAACCTACTGGATTTTTGAACGTTAAACCAAAAACCGTCCTTTGCAAACGAGGATCCTCCACGGCGTATAAGGACTTCAAGATCGCATTGGAACCCCAAATTTTAGTAAAAACTTTCAAACCCGCGGTCACATTATTATGCGCTTGTTCCGGGTTCATTTGAAAAAATAGTGGCTTAACTAATTTGTACATAGCGCAAAGGTAGCCAAAGAAGCAGAAATATTCATTACTTTTGTCGTTGAAATGATATCTATAAATAATTTAACTTTTGAAATTGGTGCACGTGCACTGTACGACGAAGCAAACTGGCACATCAAACCGGGTGATAAAGTCGGACTCATTGGTGCCAACGGTACAGGAAAGTCGACTTTATTGAAAATAATTGTCGGCGAATACAGCCCTACATCCGGAACCGTTTCAATGGCTAAGGACTTGAAAATTGGTTACCTCAATCAAGACTTACTCTCTTACCACTCCGAGAAAAGCATCTTACATGTGGCAATGGAAGCTTTTGAACGGCAAAACCAATTGCATAGCGAAATTGAAGTTCTCCTTAAAAAACTGGAAACAGACTACTCGGACGATATATTGAACAAATTGAGTGACAAGCAAATGGAATTTGAAGCTTTAGATGGCTACAGCATTGAATTCCGTGCGCATGAAATCTTAGCGGGTTTAGGTTTTTCGGAAGAGGAACAACAACGCCCATTAGCGACATTCTCAGGAGGATGGCGTATGCGCGTGATGTTAGCCCGTATCTTACTGCAAACTCCTGATATCTTATTACTCGATGAGCCGACCAACCACTTGGACTTACCGTCCATTAAATGGTTGGAAAACTACCTACAAGCTTTTGAGGGTGCAATTGTAATTGTTTCCCATGACCGCTATTTCTTAGACCGTATTATCAATAAAACGGTTGAATCTAGAAAAGGTAAGTTGACACTCTATGCCGGCAACTACTCCTTCTACCTCGAAGAGAAGTCGCTTCGCGAAGAGATTCAAGGGAATCAATTCAAGAATCAACAAGCAAAAATTAAACAGGAAGAAAGATTAATCGAACGCTTCCGCTCTAAAGCGAGTAAGGCTAAAATGGTACAGTCGCGTATCAAAGCCTTAGACCGTATGGAAAAAGTTGATGAAGTTGATGACGATAATCCTGAGGTAAACTTCAGCTTTAAGTTTTCTAAACCCTCCGGTAGACATGTCGTGACGCTAGAGCAGATCTCTAAGTCCTACCCCAACCTGGAAATATTAGATCGTACCGATGCATTGATTGAAAAAGGTGATAAGATTGCTTTAATTGGTGCGAACGGTAAGGGTAAATCTACATTATTACGTATTGTTGCTGATGCAGATCCCGAATTTTCAGGAACAAGTACAAAAGGACATAATGTTTCGCAAACTTTCTTCGCACAACATCAACTCGAAGCCCTGCACTTAGAGAATTCTATTTTGCAAGAATTGGTAAACTTCGCTCCGAAACAAACGGAAACTGAATTACGCTCTATCCTCGGATGCTTCCTCTTTACTGGCGATGATGTTTTCAAGAAGATCAAAGTCCTGTCCGGCGGCGAGAAGTCAAGGGTTGCCCTAGCGAAAGCACTTACAGCCGATGCCAACTTCCTCGTTCTCGATGAGCCTACCAACCACTTGGACATGGCATCCGTGAATATTCTTATTCAAGCGCTACAACAGTATGAAGGTACTTTTATCGTGGTATCCCACGACCGCTATTTCCTAGATAATATCGCTAATAAAATATGGTATATCGAGGATAAGAAGGTCAAAGAATACCCTGGTACATACCAAGAATTCGAAGGGTGGAATGCTAAACGTACTGTCAAAAGCTCGGATAAACCTGTAAAAAAGGTTAAAGAGGAAAAGCCAACACCCGTTAAAGTGACGGCAAACGATGACATACAAAAGATGCTGCAGAAGAAAAACAAAGAACTTAATAATTTAGAACAAAATATTGCCAGTCAAGACCTAATTGTTAAACAACTAGAAATTGAGCTCGCAAAAGAAGAGATCTACTCTGACGCCGTAAAACTGAAAGAACATACACGAAATTATAATTCTGAAAAAGCACGATTCGACCAAATGCAAGCCGATTGGGAAGTGCTAGCAGAAGAAATAATGGAACTTGAATCGTTGAGTTAGATATTATCTTAGACATTAGATATTAGATATTAGATATTAGAGTATGGCGACTAGAAATAGTCGCTTTTTTTTTAGTAGTTAGTAGTTAGTAGCTAGAGTTTAGGATTTAGGGGATAGTCTCTAGTATATTGTGTTAGTAGTTGGTAATTAGTAGTTGGCAATTAGTAGTTAGTATTTAGAGGATAGTCGCTAGTATATTGTGTTAGTAGTTGGTAATTAGTAGTTGGCAATTAGTAGTTAGTATTTAGAGGATAGTCGCTAGTATATTGTGTTAGTAGTTGGTAATAAGTAGTTCGTATTTAGACGATAGTCGCTATTATATTGTGGTTGTAGCTTGTAGTTAGTGGTTTTTGGTTAGGTGATAGTTGGTTATTGATATTAGCTATTTGTTCATTGTCTTTTATTGGAGATGTAACCCTCCCTATTTTCGGACTGGCATCCAGGCGAGTTTTCAAATATAAATAT
>JBEBRI010000248.1:0-4232 GCA_040394915.1 Sphingobacterium sp. | reverse complement strand
TTCAGGATAAAGATATCAATTAGATCGAAAAGGGCACGCTAAATAGTGTTAAAATAAGACCTTCAGCGGTGTTTTATCCGAATATTCCTCAGCTTGATAAAGAGGTAACAACCCTGGTATCCGGATGTTTTGCGGATTAGATAAGTTCGTTTTATCGTAAATAAACTTGCATAATTTAGTTAGTGTAAATTTTACACTATATTTTTTCGAATAATAAAAAAACGTTATCTTTAAACATTCACAACAAATACTTAGAACGAATAAACTATGAGCCTAAAAGATTTCAAAGGTGTATTAACAGGAGATCAAGTACAAGAGTTATTTGAGATTGCTAAAAGAGAGAAATTTGCTTTACCAGCGGTAAACATTATCGGTACGAATTCTATCAATGCTGTTATGGAAACAGCGAAAGCAGTTAACTCACCCGTAATTATACAGTTATCAAACGGTGGAGCACAGTTCTATGCTGGTAAATCATTAAATAATGATGGTTTGCAAGCATGTATCTTAGGAGCTGTATCTGCTGCTCAACACGTACATTTATTAGCAGAGCACTACGGTGTTGCTGTTATCTTACATACGGACCACGCGGCTAAGAAGCTTTTACCTTGGATCGATGGCTTGTTAGATGCAGGCGAGAAATTCTTTGCTCAACATGGGAAGCCATTGTTCTCTTCTCATATGTTAGATCTTTCTGAAGAGCCAATTGAAGAAAATATCGAAATCTCTAAAAAATACTTGGAGCGCATGAAGCCGCTAGGGATGACTGTTGAAATCGAATTGGGTGTTACAGGTGGAGAAGAAGATGGCGTTGACAACTCGGACGTTGATAGCTCTAAATTATATACACAACCTGAAGAAGTGGCTTATGCATTCGAACAATTAGGTCAAGTTTCAGATAAGTTTACTGTTGCTGCGGCTTTCGGAAATGTACATGGTGTTTACAAACCAGGTAATGTTAAGTTACAACCTGTTATTCTTCATAACTCACAAGAGTACATTCGTGAGAAATTTAATTTAACGGCTGAAAAACCAGTGAACTTCGTATTCCACGGTGGATCAGGTTCATCGCCTGAGGAAATTGCTGAAGCAATCTCTTACGGCGCAATCAAAATGAACATTGATACCGATATGCAATGGGCATTCTGGGATGGTGTTCGTGCTTACGAAGCGAAAAACCACGATTATTTGCAGGCTCAAATTGGTAACCCTGAAGGTGCGGATTCGCCTAACAAGAAATACTATGACCCACGTGTTTGGTTAAGAAAAGGTGAGGAAGCTTTCGTTACTCGTTTGAAACAAGCCTTTGAAGAGTTAAATGCTATTGATGTAAATAGCAAACTATAAGAAAGGAATTCTTAAATTTCGGAAAGGGCGAGGTCATACTTCGCCCTTTTTCATTTTCCTGTCATATGAGTATTTTCAACAATAATATTGTTCTTAATCACATTTTTTATAGAAAATAATTCATAATATTACCAATATGGGAAAAGGAAATGTATAAGGATAACTTCATCACATATCTACGATTTGAAAAACACTATTCGGTGCATACATTGTCTGCTTATGAAAAAGAGATCGATCAATTTCTATCATTCGCGGAGCAGGAATCGTATACCTTTGATGCCATAGATTTTAAATTCCTACGCTATTATTTCTCTACACTTCGGGAGGCAGGAAAAGAAGTTCGTTCAATCAATCGAGCGATATCGGCTTTGAAATCGTTCTATAAGTTTTTATTGAGAGAAGGGCTTTGTAGCAAGAATCCAATGTCGCTGATAAAGTCATTGAAGGTGCCTCAAAAGCTACCGACAATTGTCGAGAAAGATAAGTTAGTTCAACTGCTTGATAACCTAGAACAGGAGCTCGAATCTTTTGAAGATATGCGTGATTTTATTGTATTAGAACTACTATTTGGAACAGGTATCCGTGTTTCTGAACTAATTAAAATAAAAGAAATTGATGTTGATTTTTATAATAAAAAAATACTTATATTAGGAAAAAGGAGCAAAGAACGCTTTGTTCCAATTAACAACACATTACTTGAAGAACTGAAACGATATTTGTTGGAAAAAAAACAACAAAACTTTCAAAACATTATCCCTGAATTAGTCGTTACCAAAGAGGGGAAGCCTGCATATCGGGAATTAATATATAAGATTGTTAAAAAGTACTTGAGTATGATTACTTCCCAGAAAAAAAGAAGTCCTCATGTCTTGAGACATACTTTCGCGACAGCTTTATTAGACAACGGTGCAGATTTGAATGCCATTAAAGAGTTATTAGGTCACGCTGGGTTGTCAGCAACACAAGTTTATACGCATAACTCAGCTGAACGTTTGAAATCAATTTATAAACAAGCCCATCCAAAGGCTTAAAAAAGGAGGAAAAATGAACATTACAGTGCAATCTATTAAATTTAATGCAGACCAAAAGTTAATTGAGTTCATTAAGAAGAGATCAGAGAAGTTAAATCAGTTTTTGGACAACATTATCGAAGGCGCATGCTATTTGCGATTAGAGAATGTCGAAGACGAAGCAAACAAGATTGTGGAATTGAAATTCAATGTCCCTGGAAGTCAATTGTTTGCTAAAGCGCAAGCGAAGACCTTCGAAGAAGCGACTGATATAGCGATTGAATCGATCCGAAGACAGATTAATAAGCACAAAACTAAGACTAGAACGAATTTAAGTAATCATAAAGAAATATTAAATCAAGAAGAGGAGTTCTAAGAACATCTGAAACGAAAATGAAGAAAGCTGCTTGAATAGGGCAGCTTTTTTTATGAATACGTAGATCCATCGGATGTCTGCAAGAGTATATGAAGTCACAGGGCTTGATTGAATACGCTTTGTTGACGAAACTTGATCTGTGGCCATCTGCACGCTCATCGCAGATCATAATGTTGCCCGTAAAGCCTGACCGGAATACAGGATATAGGTGGGCAGATCGTCAATAACATATGCTTATGACGATGTGATGACTAAAATACTCGGAAAACACATTGCATTAATTCTAAAATTTTTATTTATTTGGATTAATTCTTAATATTATTTAGATTTGTTCCAGACTATTGAAAAGCATGATTTGTCCTTTAGCAAACGTTGAAGAAGTATTTACAACAGATAATGCGGCGGTATACCAATGCAGCCGTCAAAATTGTTACTGGTTGGAATTCCAAGGCTCAACGACATCATTTAACGTCAGAGATTTCTTAAATTTCAAAAAGAAAGTAGATAATATCGATATTGAAAAGATGTTAACTAACTCTGCACGCAATTGCGATTTCGAGATTATCATGCCATTCCGCACCGAGCGTTGCTTTATTCTTTCTATCGAAGAGATTTTACAATTACGTGATGTACTTGCTGGTGCAAAGTTTATGATCGAGCTGAACGGCGTGATTCACAGTTGCCTTAGCGCACGTACCCTTCTTGCTATTTAAAGCTGTAATTATACTAGTTCTAAATAAGTTAGCTATTCTGCTGTCTAATTTAGACTGAATTCGTATTGCAGAAAAAATCGTAAATTTTATTGTAACTCATTATCTTTGTATTGTTGGATTTGAAACTCAAACCCGCTGGAAATTTTATATTATATTGTTATGAAAGATTTATTGAAATTGAAAACATCTATCTCTGAGGAGATCGAAAACATATTGAATGCACAAGTTAAAGTTGAAGCACATTCCTCTGCATTGTACTTAGCAATGTCTGCATGGTGTGATGATCAAGGTTTAGATAATGCTGCTGCATTCTTTGCAAAGCAATCTGACGAAGAGCGTGCTCATATGTTGAAATTGTTTAATTACATATCCGCAAGAGGTGGTCGTGCACTCTCTCCTGAAGTAAACAATGTTCCTGTTGATTTCGAATCATTCCGCGGAGTATTCGAGCAAACGTTAGAGCAAGAAATGTTTGTTACGGAGCAGTTTAACAAAATTGCTGATCGATGCATGAAAGCAAAAGATTTCGTGACTTTCAACTTCATACAATGGTTCTTAGAAGAACAAGTTGAAGAAGAATATGTTGCTCGTCGTATTCTTGAACTATTCGATGTAATTGGAGAAGAAGGAACTGGTCGTTGGGAGATTGATCGTCACCTAGTTAAAGTTACTTTCGACGGAGAATAATCAGACGAAAATAAAAAAAGGGGCTAAGATTATAATTTTAGCCCCTTTTTTATACAAAAATTTTAAGTTCCTACGTTTTAATGTTAAATTTCATTTGTT
>JBEBRI010000247.1:0-4252 GCA_040394915.1 Sphingobacterium sp. | reverse complement strand
AACTTTGTTTCAACCTCTTGGAACAAATCATTTTTATCAATATATGCCATGGTTATATACGTTTACACGGTGAAGATAATATATCTTTTGAATTAATACAAGCATATAACGAAAGTCCTTAGCGCGAATTCATGTATATTTGTACGCGTAATTCCATATACTATGTCTCAGAAATTTGATACGGATAATGATATTTTTGCTCAAGCCGTTGCCTTCGTCAATCAAACACAACAACCTATTTTCTTAACCGGGAAAGCGGGTACTGGTAAAACGACATTCTTGAAGTTTATTCGGGAGAATAGTTATAAAAAAATGGCGGTCACCGCACCGACTGGAGTCGCAGCGATGAATGCAGGTGGGACAACATTACACGCTTTATTTTGGTTGCCTTTTGGCGTCTTTATAGAAGATTATCCCTTGCAATGGGGGGAGGCCGATCAATTTATTTACAATAAACATCGATTGTTTAGTACAATAAAATTGACGAAGCAACGTCGGGCAATCCTTCAGGAGTTGGAACTACTTGTGATCGATGAAGTTTCCATGGTGCGTGCGGATACATTAGATGCTATTGATACCATTCTAAAAAGTGTCCGACGGGATATGAGACCATTTGGTGGGGTTCAGGTATTGTTTATTGGCGATTTATACCAATTGCCGCCGGTTGTTCAAGACCGAGAATGGCAGGTATTGAAAGACTACTATCAGAGTATGTTTTTCTTCGATGCCAAAGTATTTAAGCAACATCCGCCTATTGTTATTGAATTGCAAAAAATATACCGCCAGCAAGATGATGCCTTCATTCGCATTTTAAACAGTATTCGCAATAACGAAACAACTGAAGTGGAATTGGAGCAGTTAAATTCACATTTTCAAGCGGATTTTGTGCCTGAAAAAGATGAACAATATATTACCTTAACCTCTCATAACAGACTCGCCGAGCAGATTAATCAAGAGAAGTTAATGAGCCTGGATACGAAATTGCATCAAATCAAATCGCTGATAAAAGATGATTTTGGACAGTCGATGTTTCCAGCAGATGATACGCTCAGTCTACGAGTAGGCGCGCAAGTGATGTTTATCAAGAACGATACAGGTGAAGAGCGACGATATTATAACGGGAAGATAGGAACTGTAAAGGATATTAATCTAGACAAACATCAGGTTATTGTTTCCTTTCCTAATGATGAAGAAGACGTGACCGTAAAACGGGAGACTTGGGAGAATATTCGATATTCTTACAATAAAGGGGATGATAAAATCGAAGAGGAGGTATTAGGGACGTTTTCCCAATTTCCATTGCGCTTGGCTTGGGCGATAACGATTCATAAGAGTCAGGGTTTGACGTTTGAAAAGGCGATTGTCGATGCGGGGACTTCCTTTGCTGCTGGACAGGTATATGTTGCATTGAGTAGATTGACCGGACTCGATGGTTTAGTATTGCGCTCGAAGATTAGTCCTTTCGCTATACGTACAGATCTGCAAGTTGTGAATTTCATGAAGCAAACAGCCGCTATGGGGGATCTTGACGATATTCTCCAGAAAAGTAGACAGAACTATTTAGGTCAAATCTTACTACATAGTTTTCGCTGGCATCAATTGACCGACGAGTTGGAAAAGTTGATTGAAGAATATGGCGAGAAGAAGATGGAGCAGAAGGAAGAAGCTATCGGCGTTTTAACAGGAATACAAAAAGCTTTAAAAACACAGGAACAAGTTGCCAATAAATTTATGACTCAATTACATGGTTTGTTAAGCAAACGTGAGGAGATTGATTATGAATTGATTTGCGAGCGCTCGAAAGCTGCCGTTAATTGGTTTTTGCCAACCTTCGAGAAAGATTGTGTACGCGCTTTGGAGCAGCATCTCGAGGCTTGGAAGGTCAAGAAGCGGACTAAAAAATACGTGACATTATTGAAAGGACTGTTGCTGGATTTCAAGCGTAAGTTTGAGCAGCTGAAACATAGCTTGACGATCGCAGAGGCCTTGACAAAGTCGAACGATCAAGTTTCCGAGGAATTGCTGACTTGGACGAAACCGAAGGATGATATCCCTCGGGAATCAGAGGTGGAAAAGGAACAGGATACGAAATCGATTAGTTTGGAAATGTTCCAAGATGGGATGGATGTTGCGGAAATAGCCGCGAAGCGGAATATGGTTGTCGGTACTGTTTACGGGCATCTTATTCATTTTATGGGCAGTGATCTGGAAGCTACGGATCTTATTAGTGAGCAGGAGCTTCAAAAAATTGTTACATTAATCGAGAAGAACCCAGAGGTCACGACGTTGGAACTGAAAACAATGTTGGGGCCGAGTGTGGATTATCCAGCCATAAGAATTGCGCAACGACATGTCGAAATATTGGCTCATAAGGCCTAGCCTAGCTATAAATATTTATATTTGCTGAAATCGTACGCTATTGAAAAACGAGAACTCAAACAAAAAAGTTAATAAATGGTTGATATTCACGAGTATGCCTTTTCAAATGGGTGTGACCATCTATGCGTTTTATTGGGTGGGTTCATGGTTAGACGGGAAGTATCAAGTGGAGGGAGAGTGGTGGATGAAGGGTTTGACCATGTTGGGGGTATTGGTTTCAATGTACCAATTTATTAGACAAGTAAACTATATCAATAAAAATGAATAAAATCTTCGAATTCTTAATCTACTTAGTGCTAGTAACTGGTGTCGCCTATGGTTTACATTATTTCATTCTGAAAATCAACGATCAAGATCACTGGTGGATTGGTACAGATTATAGTTTGGCAAGTTTGTATATCTTTGGATCGATCTCCTCGTTAATAATGATTTTGTTTCTTTATGGAGCGGAATATGCGATGCCAAAACAACTGGGTTTTGTGTTCCTGGGAGCGATGTTATTGAAGTCTGTGGCGAGTTATATTTTTATTCATTCTGGCCTAGATTTATTAGAGAATAATTTCATTGAATTGAATTTCTTAGGCGTATTCTTTTTATACCTATTTTTCGACGTTTACATAGCATTCCGTTTGCTTAATACCGAGGGGCGTCATGTGGAAAAGTAAATTTTCAAAAAGTTTTCATAAATATGAACTAATGCCAAATAAAATTGTATTTTTGCGCAAAATTTGTCATAATTCAACACTAGTTAAAATGGTGAGTCTTAGAAGAGTACTTTTATTTATCACAGTATTATTTATCGCTGTAAGCCCATTCCGCTCGTTCGCTGCTGAGGAAGCACATGGAACTGAGGGAAAAACAAAAGATCAAGAAATCAAAGAACACATTGATCATCACTTACAAGATGATTATTATTGGACGTTCTTCAGCGATGCGAAAGCTGGTAAACACTACGGTATTGCGCTTCCTGTTATTTTGATCGACAACGGACTCCATGTATTTTCAGCTGCAGAGTTTGAGCATGGCGATAAAGTAGTGGAGAAGGCTGGTAATTATTACAAGCTTTACCACGGTAAAATCTATAAGACTGACGCGGCTGGGACCATCAATTATGATGAAAAGCACCACGCTACGAATGCGAAACCCTTAGACTTTTCAATTACTAAAAATGTCGTAGGTTTAATGTTAACGGCAGTGTTACTATTCATTGGATTTATTGGCTTAGCGAAAACGTATAAGAATGGTGCGAATGCAATCCCTAAAGGATTTGCTCGTGTACTAGAGCCGCTTGTACTTTATGTGCGCGATGAAATGGCTGTTCCAAATATCGGTCACCGTTATAAAGAATTTATGCCGTATTTGCTTTCGGTATTTTTCTTAATCTTCACATTGAACTTATTAGGATTAACTCCACTAGGGTTTAACGTGACTGGTAATATTTCTATCACCTTGTGTTTAGCCTTATTCACTTTTGTGATTACCAACTTTAAAGCAAATAAAGATTATTGGAAGCACATTTTCTGGATGCCAGGCGTTCCTGTTCCGTTTAAATTTGTATTAGCGCCAATTGAGGTTTTAGGTATGTTTACTAAGCCATTCTCATTGATGCTTCGTTTATTCGCGAATATTACTGCAGGTCACTCGGTAGTAATGGGATTAATCGCAATCGTTTATTTATTCCAACAACAGTTAACAATTCCAGGTAGTATTGGGGTTTCGATGTTATTGACATTGATCTTATTCTTCCTAGAATTATTGGTTGCATTTTTACAGGCGTTTATCTTTACCATGTTGTCATCCTTATTTATCGGTATGGCAGTTGAAGAACACGCTCATCACTAGTTGAATTTTTTTGTTAAATTATATAAATAAT
>JBEBRI010000246.1:0-4418 GCA_040394915.1 Sphingobacterium sp. | reverse complement strand
AATGAACGTGAATGAAATCGTTCATGACTTTATGGTCACTGCTACACATGATTTCAATGATGATTGGAATGCCTCAATCATGTTGGGTAACAATATTCGTCAACGTAAGTCGACAACAAATAACGTAGCGACTAACGAAAGTGGTGGTTTAGTTGTTCCAGGATTATATAACTTGGATAATAGTAACGGTCCATTAAACAATATTTCTGACTATATTTCAAATAGAAGATTAGTTGGTGTTTACGCAGACTTAAATGTTGCTTACAAAAACTTCTTGTACTTACAAGCAACAGCTCGTAATGACTGGTCGTCAACATTACCTGAGAAAGCGAGATCATTCTTCTATCCGAGCGTAAGTGGATCATTTGTTTTCTCTGAGTTAATCGAGAACAAAGATATTTTAAGCTATGGTAAATTCCGTACAAACTGGGCGCAAGTTGGTAATGATACCGATCCATATCAAACAGTAAGTAGCTTCTTAAGAGGTGAGATTAACGCTGGTTTCGGTAACACAACTTTCCCATTCGGAAATGTATCCGCATTGATGGCTGGATCAACAATCGGAAATGCGGAACTTAAACCTGAAATTACGCAGTCTTTTGAAATCGGTACAGAATTAGGATTTTTCAGAAATAGATTATCTGTTGATTTCACATACTATGCGAATGAGTCTAGAAATCAAATCTTACCTATTCCAATCGCAAACTCTACAGGTTATGGTTTTGCAGTAGTAAATGCTGGTAAAATCACAAACAAAGGGGTGGAATTAACTTTAAGAGGTACGCCAATTAAAAGAGATAATTTCTCATGGGAATTATTCGGAACGTACACTAAGAATAACTCCAATGTGGTTGAATTGTTAGATGGTATCGATCAAGTTAGTGTAGGTGGATTCTCTGGTATGTCAATCGTTGCAGCGGTAGGTAAACCTTACGGTCAATTATACGCAGTAACTAATCAAACTGATGATCAAGGTCGTACAATCGTAAGCAGTAGCACTGGTCTTCCTTTAGTAACGGATGATGCACAATACTTAGGTTCATACAATCCGAAATACCAAGCATCTTTAGGTACGAATGTAAATTACAAAAACTGGTCATTGAGCGCATTATTTGATACGAAACAAGGAGGAGTATTCTTCTCTCGTACAAAAGATATTATGGGATTTGTGGGTACATCAGCTGAAACTGGTGGTGATCGTTTTGGTCAAATTTTCCCGAACTCCGTTATTCTTGATCAAAATGGTAACTCAGTAGTAAATACAGATGTTACTTACGAAAAACAAGATTACTATCCATCGATGGAAGCAGGTGTGAACGTAATTGACGGTAGCTATGTAAAACTACGTAACTTAACTGTTAGCTATAAATTCACTAAAGAGCAATTAGCGAAAACTCCATTCGGAGCGGCTTCAATTGGTCTATTCGGTAACAACTTGTTTATTTGGACGCCTAGCGAAAACAAATATGCAGATCCGGAAGTAAACTCTGCTGGTGCTGGTAATGCGCAAGGTTTTGACTTTACCGCGCAACCATCTTTGAGAAACTACGGTATCAATCTTAAAGTGTCATTTTAAATTCTACAATCAAGATGAATATTAAAAATATTAAAAGGATCCTTGTTTTAACAGTAGTGAGCACATTAGCGTTCACGAGCTGTAACAAGTTTTTGGATATCAATGAGAATCCGAATAATCCTGATAAAGCAACTCCTTCTTTGTTGTTGCCTAGCGTGCAAGCAGCTGCTAGTCAAGTTACAGGGAATGCATTTCAAGTGTATGGTAACTTTTGGGCTCAATTTTGGACACAAAACCCATCTTCTTCTCAATACAGAACGATTGATCAGTACCGTGTATTGACAACAGCGACTGATAGAGCATGGTCTATTATCTACCGTAGTGCATTGGTAAATGCGGAACAAATCATTAATAGTGAAGTACTAGGGCAAGAATACTATAAGGGTATTGCTTACATCATGAAAGCATATACTTTCCAAATGGCTACTGATGCATTTGGAGATATTCCTTTGTCAGAAGCATTGCAAGGTAAAGAATATATGAATCCTTCATATTCTAAACAATCCGACGTATATGACTCTATCTTCAGTTACCTTGATAAAGGTAAAGCCTTATTGAAAACGAAGACTGCTGAACAAGTAACCTCGCAAGATATGATCTTTGGTGGTGATAAAGAGCAGTGGGAAGCATTCGCTAATACTTTAGCTTTACGTGCTTACTTGCGTCTATCTGCAGTTAATTCAACTAAAGCTGCAAATGGAATTAAAGCGTTATATGCTGCTAAAGCGCCTTTCTTAACGCAAGATGCAAGCATTACTTATACGAACACTGGTGGTAATGAGAACCCGATGTATAATGAAATGCTTGGATTAGGAAGAACACAAAATGCGGTTGCAAGTAGCACTGCAGTGTCTGCCTTTATTGCTAATAAAGATCCACGTCGTTTTAAATTCTATCAACTAAGACCAGAGGCTACTGAAATCAACTCCATTCCTCAAGGTTCTTACAATGTAACGAAAGACGTTGCATCCGCTCCAAATGCACTTGTTGGTGCGAATGGTGCTGATAACAACTCAGCTGTTGCGCCTGCAAAATTAATATCTGCTGCAGAAAGCTTCTTCTTACAAGCGGAGGCGGTTGCTCGCGGATGGGGATCAGGATCTGCAGAAGCACTTTATAAGGCCGGTATCGAAGAAAGTTTCAGCGCTACTGGATTAACTGCTGAGGCTGCTAAAGCGTACATCGCTACAGCCCCAGATGCGAAATTCGGAACTAGTGTTGAAGATAACACAAAAGCCATTATCACACAGAAATATTTTGCAATGTGTGGTTTCCAAGGTTTCGAAGCTTGGACAGAATGGAGAAGAACAGGTTACCCTACATTCTTTGTTCAGTCGGTAGCAAGTACTTTAGGTGCTGGGTTAAAACCTTTGCGTTTACCTTATCCGAATAGTGAGATTACTACGAATGCTAATTTCCCAGGTTCTATCACAATTGATAAACCAGTTTGGTGGGATGTTAAATAAGGGATCTTCCTAAACATTTAGAAAAGGCCTTGCTTATGCAGGGCCTTTTTTTTGTTGAGAGGAACTTCGCAATTCACAACGTGCACTTTCATTCTTAAGCTTTATCGCATCCGATTCATCTCCGATCCTTAACGGCTAAGGTAGGGATCTGTATTGGGTTTGAAAGGGAAGTGAAAGGGAAGTGAAAGGGAAGTAGAGCAAATGATACTTGGATGTTTGCGCATGTTGCTTTACTTGTTCGTGAAAATTTGGACATGAAAAAGGCGACCATTTAGGTCGCCATCAGTTGTTTCTTTGATCTAAAATTTTATGCTCGAGCGGCGAGAATGCTTAATTCTTGCGCCACGCGGCCTGCAATTTCATTGAACGATGTTGATACAGGGTCGTCGCCGTCTAGAGAGACAGGGAAACCATTATCGCCCGCGTCCGCAACAGCTTTTACTAAAGCGATCTCTCCTAAGAAAGGTACGTTATTCTGTTCTGCAAGGCGCTTCCCTCCATCTTTTCCGAAAATGTAATATTTGTTATCTGGTAATTCGGCTGGCGTGAAGTATGCCATGTTTTCAATGACGCCCAGAATAGGGACTTCTACACCTTCCATTTGATACATCGCCATACCTTTAATAGCATCTGCTAAGGCTACTTGTTGAGGCGTTGTTACAATCACCGCCCCAGAAATTGGATACTGTTGTGCGACTGTAATATGGATGTCGCCAGTGCCTGGAGGCATGTCGACTACTAAGTAATCCAATTCACCCCAATCGGTATCATTGAATAGCTGTTTAATCGCCGATGTTGCCATGGGGCCTCGCCAAGGAATGGGCTGATTCGGGTCCGTAAAGAATCCAATCGATAAAAGTTTCAAACCGAATTTCTCAATGGGTACAATCTTCGTTTTTCCATCAGCAGTTTGGGTGGATTCAGGACGCGCGCCATCTAAACCAAACATAATTGGGACAGATGGTCCATAAATATCGGCATCTAATAAGCCTGTTTTAGCGCCTGTTTGCGAAAGTGCTAAAGCAAGATTTGCCGCAACGGTCGATTTCCCTACACCGCCTTTGCCCGACGACACCAAAACAATATTTTTAATATTCTTTAATTGTTCATTTTCGGAAGCTTTGACGCGCGCAGTCATATTGATTTCAACCTCCACATCTTTTGAAACAAAAAATGCAATTGCATTACGGCAAGCGTGTTCAATATGCCCTTTTAATGGACAAGCAGGAGTGGTCAGTACAACGTCGAATTTAATCTTATTAGGTAGAATTTCGATGTTCTCAATCATGTTTAGAGTCACTAAATCCTTCTTTAGATCCGGCTCTTCCACATTACTCAAAGCATCTAATATTTGTTGTTTTGTAATCATGGTTTCA
>JBEBRI010000245.1:0-4422 GCA_040394915.1 Sphingobacterium sp. | reverse complement strand
TGGACCGCTGGCTGGACGAAGGGCGCTATGAGCCGTGGCTCTCGGTCGAGCCAGCAGCGGCCCCAGCGACCGGAGGCGCGATCTGGGCCGGGCCGGCGGAGGTGGCCGTGGCCGTGGCGACCTCGATGGGGACTGCGGCTGTCGCGAGCTACCTGAACCGTGCGGGCTGGGACGACGAACGGCGCGTGGTGCTGGCCTCCACATCGGTGGCGGCCGAGCGGCTGAGGGAGGGAGCGGGTCGGGCGCTGCGGGCTCTGCGGGCGACGGTCGAGGTCGGCGGTCAGGGAGGCGTGCGTCATGGCTAAGGCAGTGAGCGCGGCAGCGAAGATGTTGGCCCATGCGGCGACCGTGCTGGACGCTGATCGGATCATCGTGAACGGGCAGGCCTTGAACCGGGCTCAGGCCGTAGCGCTCGAACGGGCGGCCGTGCTGGCGCAGGGCTCGATCGAGGAGCGGCGTCAGGCGGCGGCGATCGTTCGCCGCGTCGAGCGTCAGTTGGCCGCGGCGCGTGAGGCCGAGGCGGTGGCGAACGGGATCGTCGAAACGGTCGAGGTTCTCGGCGGGGCCGATGCCGGCGTGACGCTTGAGGTTGTTGAGACGGCCAGCTTCGTGCGCGACACGCATGGGGCGGTGCTGCGCCACCAGGGCGAACCCGTGCTGAAGGTCGAGACGGCGACGCGGGCGAAGCGGATCGACGGGCTGGAAAACCTTCTGAAGTCAGGGGCGCTTGATGCTCGAGATCATGAGGACGGGCTGCTGTACCGGCGGATGGTGGCGAAGGCGCAGGCCTCGGTCGGCTCCAGCCTGACCGAGCGGTCGGCTGCGCCCCGGATGAGCAGCGACGGCGCGGTGTGGTCGGCCCTGGAGCGAGGCTATGCGGCGCTGCGGCTGCGGCTGGTCAGGGCGGCTATCGCGGATGAGCGGGCTATGGCGGTGCTGGACGCCGTGGCGGGGCGCGGGGTGACGATAAGGACGCTGGGCGGCGGCGGCGACGTGCGCGCCGAGAACGGGCGACGATTGGTTCGGGCTTTGCGCGTGGCTGGCCCGCTGTTGCGGACCACGGATGCGCAGTTGAAGAAGGCGCTTGCGAATCAGGGCCACTAAGGGCATCTGATTCAGCACATTCAGAAATGCGCCTTGAGCCCGCCAGACGTTTGTCTCGGCGGGCTTGGCGTATCTGGACCTCTTCCCGCATCTGATCACCCTGGACCGGCTCCGAGCGCGGCAGGGACACCACGGCGGGCCTTAGGCTAAGAAAGCAACGGCGATGCGGGCGGCTCGCGTAACGGTCGGCGGCAACCGACTGAGCCGGTCTTCACCGGAAGGCCGGTCACACTCGGGCGAGTTCACATGGCTAGATTGAAGGGGCTGCCGCCGCTGATCGGCGCGCCTCGCTCCAAGGTCGGCTGGGCGGCGGACGATCCGGTGCGCAGTGATGCGCGATCCAGCGGCGCTGCATGGCGCGCCTGGTACAAGACCGCCCGGTGGCGCGCGCTGCGTCAGCAGGTGCTGATCCGCGACGCCTATACGTGCCAGCGCACCGGGCAGGTGCTGGGCGGGCGATACCCTGCCCCGGACAGTCCGACCGTCAACCACAAGCGACCGCATCGCGGCAGCGCAGAGCTGTTCTGGGACATCAACAACCTGGAGACGGTCAGCAAGGCTGTCCACGACAGCGAGATCCAGCGCGAGGAGCAGGCCAGCCTGCACCATCGCGGCGTCTGGGACTGACCGGGGCGCGCGCCCTCCCCCGCCGTGCGGGAGGGGGGTGTCGAAAGTTCTGAACCCTTCCGCTCAGAGACCGGCGCCCCCCTCACTCAGGGATTTTTTTCTGATGAGCGATGAAAACGAGGGCGATGTCGATCTGTGGGGCGACCCGTGGACGCCGCCGAAGGACCGGCGAGGGCGGAAGCGTCATCGTTGGATGAAGCAAATAGCTGAAAACATTGCGGTTTTGAAAGCCGCCGGCCTAACGGTCGAGGTGATCGCGAGCCGTATTGGTCTGAGCGAGCCCACCCTGAGGAAGTATTATTTTCGGGAGCTTGAGGAAGGCGCTGACCTCGCCCAGGCGGTGTTGAACGAGGCGATGTGGCGCAAGGCGATCGCCGGAAACGTCAGCGCTGCGCGCTACATCCGCGAGGAGTTCGGCAAGGGCCCTGCCAAGGCCGCCGCGAACCGGGTTCGTCAGCGCGAGGAGAAGGCGCCCGCCTTGGGCATCAAGGCAGAGCGTCAGGCGGCCGCTGAGCGTGTCGGCGGCATCTTCGCGACCCCGGCGCCGCCGAAGCTGCAGTAAGTCATGGAGTGGTCGACGGCCTGCCTGGACTGGCGCGAAAGGATCGTGTCCAGGCGCTCTCTGCTGCCCGCACCGCTCTTCGCTGATGAGGGCGAGGAGGCGCTTCGCGTCTTCAAGTCGCTGCGCATCGTGGATGCGCCGGGCAAGCCGACCTTTGGCGAGGCCTGCGAAGAGTGGGTCTTTGATTTCGTCCGCGCGATCTTCGGCGCTTATGACGCCGCCAGCGGCCGGCGCCTGATCCGCGAGTTCTTCCTGCTCATCAGCAAGAAGAACTCAAAGTCGACCATTGCGGCCGGGATCATGGTGACCGCCCTGGTTCGTAACTGGCGTCATTCGGCCCAGCTGCTGATCCTGGCGCCGACTCTGGAGATCGCGAACAACGCCTTCGAGCCTGCTCGGGACATGATCCTGGAGGACGAAGACCTGGTCGTGCTGATGCACATCCAGGAGCACACACGGACCATTACGCACCGAACGACGAAGGCGGTGCTGAAGGTCGTCGCGGCGGATACGGACACGGTCGGGGGCAAGAAGGCCGGGTTCATTTTCGTTGATGAGCTTTGGATTTTCGGCAAGCGCCCCAAGGCCGACGCCATGCTGAGGGAGGCGACCGGGGGCCTTGTTTCGAGGCCAGAAGGGTTCGTGATCTGGGCGAGCACCCAGTCGGATGAGGCGCCTGCCGGTGTCTTCAAGACGAAGCTGGATTACTTCCGGGGCGTGCGCGACGGGCGCATCCATGATCCGGCCAGCCTGCCGCTGATCTATGAGTATCCCGAGGCGCTGATTGAGGCTCAGGCCTATCTCGATCCCGCCAACTTCTACATCACCAACCCGAACATGGGGCGGTCTGTCTTCCTGAACTGGCTGGTCGATGAACTGCAAAAGGTCATCAACGCCACCGGCGGCGAGCTTCAGGTCTTTCTCTCGAAGCACCTCAATGTCGAGATCGGTCTCCGCCTGGCGCAGGATCGCTGGGCCGGGGCGGACCACTGGTCAGGCGCGGCCGACGAAACGCTGACGCTGAATGAGCTGCTGACCCGGTCAGAGGTGGTGGTCGGCGGCGTTGACGGCGGCGGACTGGACGACCTGATGGGGCTGGGCCTCATCGGTCGGTGCCGGGAAACGCGCGATTGGCTGTCGTGGTCGCGGGCCTGGGCCCACGACGACGTGCTGCAACGGCGGCAGGACATCGCGACCCAGTTGCGGGAGTTCGAGGCCGATGGTGACCTGACAATCTGCGACGACCCGCTGCAGCCCATCCGAGAGGCGGCGGACGTCCTGGAGCAGGTGTTCATCGCCGGCCTGTTTCCCGAAAAATACGGGATCGGCCTGGACCCCTTCGGGATCGCTGCCCTGATCGACGAACTGGCCGTGCGGAAGATCGAGGGCGACCTGCTGTCGTCCATCCGCCAGGGCTCGGCGCTGTCGCCGGCGTCGTGGGGGCTGGAGATCAAGTTGAAGAACCGGACGTTCCGCCACGGCGGGCGCCGGATGATGGCTTGGTGCGTCGGTAACGCAAAGGCCGTCGTGCGTGGCGGGGCCGTCCTGATCACCAAGGAGAGCGCGGGTCGGGCCAAGATCGACCCGCTCGTCGCTCTGTTCAATGCGGCCATGCTCATGAGCCGGAATCCTGAGGCGCACGGCCTGTCGGTTTATCAGTCGCGCGGCGCGCTCGTTCTCTGAAGGAGGGGCAATGGCCTTTTGGTCCAAATGGCTGGCCCCGTCACAAGCGGCGGCGCCAGCGCCAGCTCCGCGCGCAGAAACCGGCGATGGCGGCATCATCATCCAGTCGGCCGAAGACTTAGAGGCAGCCTTGCGCAACGGAGGCCTGACGGCTTCGGGCGCATCGGTGTCTGCTGGATCGGCCATGCGCGTCGGCGCAGTCTTTGCGTGCGTCCGCCTTATCTCGGGTGGTGTCGCGAACCTGCCGCTGCATATCAAGCGCCGGGTTGGGCCGCAGGTCCGCGAAGACGCCTCGGACCATGCACTGTGGGACGTGCTTCGTCGCAAGCCCAATCGGTGGCAGTCGGCATCAACTTTCCGCAGGATGATGCAGGCGAACCTGCTGCTGCGGGGGAACGCATACGCCCAGATCGTCCGGTCGCGCGGTCGAGTGATCGCCCTGAACC
>JBEBRI010000244.1:0-4434 GCA_040394915.1 Sphingobacterium sp. | reverse complement strand
GTCAGCGCTCTCTTCCTTTTGATGCAAATATCGCAACATTTGGTTCAGCGATTCTTTAGATTCGAGTATATTACCTTCGCGCAAGTTAAGATCAAATTCTTTTTCTTTTTCTAATACATAGGCGTGATTAGCTAGCGGACGGAGATCAGAAATAAATTGAGTTTCCGACAGCAGCTTGGCCTGACCAGCTTTCTCCAGCACTTCATTGTAAGCTTTGCTGAATTCTGCTGCGGACTCATACATAGAGCTCATAGCTATAGAGATAAGGTAATACTGTGAATCTCCGTCCCAAACCTTCTTCAAAGGTAGCATCGTTTCTTGTAAAGTATCTATCGGTTTATCATCAAAAAGTATCGATAATATTTGATTGCTTTCAATTTGAAAGGTATGTGAACCAGGAAAACTGTCACTCATCACCAAATTTATGTATTCCCTTAAGTAGTAAGACACATCGTCAAGAGAAATATTAAGCTCTTTTAGCGAAGCATGTCGGAATTGTAAATGAAAAAGAATAATTCGAAATTTTCGATTGGCTAGAATGAAATCTTGCAAATCGCTCAAGTCCGATCGGATCATTTTCAACTTATTCATATATCCGTAATTAGTCAGCAGCGATTTTTTGTTGACCAGCTCGGTTTGAATGTCGTTTCTTTCTTTAATCAGGGAATGAATTTTGTCATGGATCAAATTAAATTCGCTAATTGTACTTCCGAGTCCCTTCAGCTTTGAGTGCTGGACTGCTGTGATGATTTGCTTAACTGGACGGTAAAGCCTTCTACTGAAAAAATGGGAGCAGACAATCCCGGCTCCAATAGACAGACCAAGAGCCAGCAGTAAGTTGAGGTTAAATTTCTTCATTTGTGCAGATACGATTGATGTAGGCATCTTAACGATGTAAGTTAATGCGCTTTCATTTCCTTTTTGTGAGAAATAGTAATATTGGCCTTGCTCTACTTCTCCATCCGCTCCTTCAAATTTATTTAGCACGGACTCGGGAAAATCACTTATTGTTTGAAAGAGAGGTTGTTTATTTTTATCCATTATCATAAATTCGACATCAGGCAAGTTGTGAAATGCTTGCAGCATTCGATCAGTATCGAGTAAAGCGATAATTTGATATTTGGGTGTTTCCTTAATGGAAATAGGCAAAAGACTTCTAATAGATCCAGGAATAATTAAAAATTCGCTACTGGGATGCAATCGATAGGTATAGCCTTCAACAAATTGCCCCTGCCAAAAGCTATAAGAATAGATTGAGCTTTTATAATCGCTCAAAAATAACGTCTCCGCATTGGACCTGCCCCCTTTATCCAAAACAATGGAAGATTGATTGAAATAAATAAGTATATTGTCCAAATACAATGCACGATCAGAAACATGATTTTCGATTTCGTTAATGATTTGCCCTTCTTTCATATAGTCAATCCGATCCATCCTTTGCAAGGCTAGCTTGACATTTGCAGCCGCCACTTTAGGGTCGTAATAAAGACTATAAAGATTGCTTTTTACGGATGTAAACACCCTCTCGTATTCCTTGACAGTATTCTGCAGCAGCAGACGGTTGTATTTGATCAATTCACCCTTGGTATCATTTTTTAAAATAGAAAATGAAACCCAGTGGAATGAAGACAGCAATATGATGACAGCGAGAAATCCGGCAAATATTTGGATGAACAAAGAATTTCTAGTCTTTATGCGAGTGGACAATTGAACACCACCCTCGAAAGTTTTTTTCTATTGTATCATGTGAAATTGAAAGCAACAGCAGTCTTTCAAGTGAAACGATAAAAATAGGTTGCCTTTTTTCTCTATAGTTATCATTTTTTTGACTAACTGATAAAAGTGTTAATAAATGAGTGAAAGGTAAATAGGCTTAAGTTTCTGCTCGATATATAATCGCCCTGAAGCCAGTAGAAGGGGGTGAAGATTGGAGTTGAAAAATGTATTGAAAAGAAAGGTTCGCAGAAATCTTGATTTATATTTGCTGATTTTGCCAGTACTCGTTTATTTTATTATTTTCGAATATTATCCGATGTATGGTGTCCAAATAGCCTTCAAGGATTTTATTGCGACCAAAGGAATTGGCGGTAGTCCATGGGTCGGTTGGAAGCACTTTGTGCGCTTTTATGAAAGTTATTATTTCTGGAGGTTGATCAAGAATACTTTGGGGATCGGCTTGTACGAGCTTGTTGTTGGTTTCCCCATCCCTATTTTGTTAGCGTTAATGATTAATGAGGTACGCTCCAGATTATTTAAAAGAGTAGTTCAGACGGTTACTTACGCCCCCCATTTTTTATCCACTGTTGTTATTGTGGGAATGCTGTTTTTATTTCTGTCCCCACAAAGCGGGCTCGTTAATCAGCTGCTGCAATGGTTTGGCTTCGAGCCAATAAAGTTCATGACTTCACCGGGATGGTTCAAAAGTGTTTATGTCATCTCAGGAGTATGGCAGCAAATGGGCTGGAGCTCAATTATTTATTTAGCAGCATTGTCGGGTGTTGACCCCCAGCTTCATGATGCGGCTAAAGTAGATGGCGCAGGTCGTCTTCGTAGAGTATGGAGTATTAATCTCCCTGTTATCGCGCCAACAATCATTATTTTGCTTATTCTAAATGTTGGTAGAATTCTAAGTGTCGGGTTCGAGAAAGTGTTTCTCATGCAGAACTCACTGAATGCGGAAGCTTCAGCTGTGATTGCAACCCATGTCTATCAAGCGGGGATTATCGGGGCTCAATACAGCTATTCTGCAGCCGTAGGCTTGTTCAACGCAGTAATAAATTTCCTTATGTTGATTGTGGTCAATTCCATAGCGCGTAAGGTTAATGACACTAGTTTGTGGTAAGGAGGCTTATGTGAATGGTATATAAGAGCCGGGGAGAACGTGTTTTTGAAGGAGTGATTTATGCAGCCCTGGGCTTGATATTGCTTATTGTTATTTATCCGTTGCTCTATGTTTTAAACGCTTCATTCAGTGATCCTATGGCCATTTTACGGGGTGAAATTTGGTTGTTGCCTAAAGGGTTTACAATTGATGCATACAAAAGAGTGTTTGAGAACCAGGACATTATAAGCGGTTACTTAAACACAATCATGTACACAGCCGTTGGTACGCTTGTGAATCTTGCTCTTACAACGATGGCAGCTTATCCTCTTTCACGAAAGGATTTTCATGGACGCAACTTTATTACAATTTGCATTGTTTTTACAATGTTCTTTAGCGGTGGAATGATCCCTCTCTATTTGTTGATCAGGGATTTACACATGTTGAATACGCTTTGGGCATTGGTTATTCCAGGAGCTGTATCGGTATGGAATATTGTCATTATGAGAACATTTTTTCAGACTAGTATTCCATTGGAAATTCAGGAGTCAGCCTTCATTGATGGTTGCTCGAATATTCAAACGCTCTTCCGAATTGTACTGCCCTTATCTATGCCGATTATTGCGGTTATGACTTTGTTTTACGCAGTGGGACACTGGAATGCATTTTTTAACGCACTTATCTATTTATCGGATCGAAGTAAATATCCATTACAGCTGTTTTTAAGAGAAATCTTGATACAAGAGCAAATGGATGAAATGACTTCGTCTACCGATGATTCTCTCGCGAATTATTTGTTACAAATAGAAGCCTTGAAATATGCGGTTGTCGTTGTTGCAAATTTGCCTATGCTCATTTTATACCCTTTCTTGCAAAAGTATTTTGTAAAGGGAGTAATGATTGGGGCGCTTAAAGGCTGATGTTCACATTGAGAAATTGGGAGGAGTTCTTTTTATATGAATACTAACAAATGGGGTTTAATGCTGTTATCGGTTATGCTGATTTTAAGTATCGTGTTGTCTGGCTGCGCCAAAGAGGCAAAACCACCATCTCCATCTGGAGCGGGAACTATTGTTGATGGAGGCAAGGAAAAGGTTAATGGCGAAGAAAAAGAAAAAGAAACAGCAGCAGACAGTAATCTCAATCCAAGCGGATTCCCAATTGTGAAGGAACCTATTTCACTTACATTTTTCACTGGCAAGGATGCTTCCAACAGCAATAAATTCGAGGAAACCTTAGTGTGGAAAGAGTATGCAGAAATGTCTAACATTAAGGTCAATTTCCAACTCGTCCCTTTTGAAAGCCTGACAGAAAAACGTAATTTGGTTCTGGCCAGCGGAGAATACCCTGATGTGTTCTATACGGCGAGGCTAAGTGCCAACGACTTGATTAAATATGGGGCACAACAGGACGTGCTGATTCCGTTAAATGATCTTATTGATCAGTATGCACCGAATTTCAAGAGACTGCTGGATCAGTATCCGGATTTAAGAAAAGGACTGACTATGCCGGATGGTAATATTTATTCGTTCCCAACTTTTTACTCACCCGAGTTTCTCCCATTGTTAATTGGGACGCCGCTTTGGATTAACAAGCAGTGGTTGGATCAATTG
>JBEBRI010000243.1:0-4435 GCA_040394915.1 Sphingobacterium sp. | reverse complement strand
ACGAACAAAAGACTTAATAATTTCAATGTGTTTTTCATAGTACAATATTTATGTTTTCTGATAATTTCTGTACTAAATGAACCAAACACAATGCCATTATGACTGCAACATACTTGTTACATTTTCTTTTTAACATTTCTTAACGCTTGCGAATTAGAATAATTTCAGTTGCTGATCGCCATTTTTTAAGAACTGCGAACAGTCGAACTCAAAGTCTTCCACATTTAATTTATTGCGTTTACAGTGCATACGGAAAGAATCTTTAATCATTTGGGCAAGTTTTCCAGTGCCCTTCATGCGGTTTCCGAATTCACTATCGTTGACTTTTCCATGATGGCAACTTTGGATGCTGTGCCAAATCTTGTTTGCTCGTTCTGGGTACGCCTTATGGAGCCAATTTTCGAAAATTTGACCTATTTCCCCATTTAATCGTACCGTAGTATAGCCCGCCCATTTGGCCCCCGCATTGGCTGCCGCTTTTAAAACCTTTGGGATTTCATGGTCCGTTAAACCAGGGATCACCGGAGCACACATAATACCAACAGGGACGCCGAGTTTCGAAAGGGATTCAATCACATGCAGTCTTTGTTTGGCCGTTACAGTACGGGGCTCTAGTTTTAGGCGAGTGTCTTCTGTTAACGAATTGATCGAGACAAATACCATACATAAGTTTCGATTAGACATCTCGCTGATGATGTCTGCATCTCGTAATATCAAGCTATTCTTGGTAATAATGCTAATCGGTTGACCATATTGACTCGCAGTCTTAAGAATACCTCGAGTCAATTCAAACTTACGTTCTAAAGGTTGATAGCAATCGGTATTTCCGGAAAGTGAGATGGGGGTTCCTGTCCAAGATTTACGGGTAATAAATTCGCGGAATAGCTTGACGCTATTTGCTTTAACCATAATCTTTGTTTCAAAATCTAAGCCAGCACTGTAGCCCCAATATTGATGTGAATTACGAGCATAGCAGTATATACAACCATGCTCACAACCCTGGTAAGGATTTGCCGAATACTCCATTCCCACGTCCGGACTATCGACCTTGTTGACAAAACTCTTGGGATGTACGATCGTAAACTGCGTTTGTGGTTTTTCTTCTTCCCACTCATCGATACCCTCAACAATGTCACGGCTGTAATGTTGTTTGAAAAAAATGTTAGATACATTGGCTTGCGCTCCACGACCTTGAATAAATTCAGTAGCCATAATTCCTCCTAATATTTTTCTAAAATACTAAAAATATTAGCAAAAATAAGTAGGCTGTAAAATTATTTATTCGCTTTGCTGTACAGTCTTCGCGTATAAGTAATTGAATATTTCGATTTGTGAGCGAAATGCAGGCTTTTTATTCGTCACATACTCGTTGTTCTGCAAGTTATTTAAGATTCTTGCTTTCACATTGTCCTTCAACTGTATTTGTAACAAATCTCGTAATTCCGTTTTGAGTTTTTTGCTATTGATCTTTACAGCAGCCTCTATACGATAATCTAAATTACGCGTCATCAAGTCGGCTGAAGAAATGTAAGTCAGCTCTTTGCTAGCGGCGTAAAAGTAAAATACACGCGCATGTTCTAGGTACTCGTCGACGATACTTATTCCATAGAGCGGCTCTTTGAATTTTTTCTGATTGATTGCGCAATATACGCCACGAACAATCAATTCGACTTTAACCCCTGCGATTGCAGCATCATACAATTTCTTGATACACTCTTTATCACTCAGGGAGTTTATTTTTATGATAATATGTGCTTTACGCCCCGCTTTTGCTTCTATGATTTCCTTATCGATAAAATGTAAAATCTGTTGACGCATATCTAAGGGACAAGTCAGCAAGCTTTTACAATTCTTGATGGTGTTTTCTAATGGAATTTTGGGTTTCTGCAAGGCATTGAAAACCTTGTTGATGTCCGCCATAACGCTTTTATTGCTGGTCATGAGGCAATGATCCCCATATACGCGCGCGGTCTTCTCATTGATGTTTCCAGTACTCACAAAACCATATTGGATTGTTTTGTTATCTACCCGCTTTTTGATTATACAAAGCTTCGCATGTACTTTCTTGTTCGGAATACCAACGAGTACTTTGACACCCTCCATTTCAAAACGCTCTTTCCAATCCAGGTTATGCTCTTCATCGAAGCGCGCGCGAAGTTCTAACATAACGGTAACCTCTTTACCATTTCGAGCGGCGTTTACTAAGGCATTTGCAATCTTAGAGTTCGTTGCCATGCGATAGATGGTAATTTTGATTGTCTTTACATCAGGATCCATGGCTGCCTCACGAAGTAAGTCAATCATCGGGCGAAACTGATGGTAAGGAAAGGAGAGGAGTACATCTTTCTTCAAGATAATATCCGTTACACGATCTACACCACTGATATCGGGGTGCTCAAATGAACTCCGTTCAAAAGGTTTTTTATAAGACCTGAATACATCTGGAAAATCCATGAAATGCTTAAAGTTATGGATCTTCTGACCTGGAATAATACTGTCGCGCTTGGATAGGTTCAATTTGCGAATTAAGAATTCCAATAACATATGATTCATATCCTTATCGTACACAAAGCGAGTAGGCTTACCCTTCCGTCTGTTTTTCACCCCCTTGGTGATTTTCTCGACGAAGGACGTATTCACGTCATTGTCTAAGTCAAACTCCGCATCTTTGGTAATCTTAAACGTGTTGGCTAAGAACTCATCAAACCCAAAGTACGAGAAGATATACGGTAAGTTTACTTTAACGACATCCTCTATTAAGATGATATGTTTCTGATTTTTAGGGGCCGGTAAGATAACAAAGCGTCCCAGTTGACTTGATGGAAGTTCGATAATAGCGAACTTCGTTTGATACTGCCAGTCTTTTTTAAACATGGCAACTCCGAGGTACAAACTCTTGTCGCGTAAATAAGGCATTGGACGAACCTCATCTAATAAAAGCGGAATAATGCTACTCTCGACCTCGCGGTCGAAGTATTCTTTCACAAATTCCAATTGCTCTTCAGAAAGCTCTTCCGCGGTTTTTATAAAAACACGCTGTTTAGCCATCTCTTTTTGAACATCCAACCAAATCTTATCAAACTTTTTCTGTTGCTTGATAACAATATGGGTTATCTGTTCTAAAATAACATTGGGATCTTCATAAAAAGATCCCAATACTTCTTTGGTATTCAATTCCGCGGCGCGCTTTAATGCAGCAACGCGAACGCGAAAGAATTCATCTAAATTATTTGAAAAGATTCCTAGAAATTTAATGCGTTGTTCTAGAGGGACTTCTGCATCGGCAGCTTCCTGTAAAACCCGCGCATTAAAGCTCAACCAACTAATATCCCGAGGGATAAATTTCTTTGCCATTTCTAGTTCTCTCATGATAGCCCGAAATTATCGGAGCTAGGTTAATTATTTGTTAATACTAAGAAATCAAATTGTTAATTCACTTCTGCGAGCCATAACGCTTTTGGATATTGATTGCCTCATACTGTTTGAGATCATAGTGAGGCTCCTCGATATTCAATTTCGTTGGAAAGGGCTTTGTTTTATCAAAAAAGAACACCTTGGTTACCGATCCATAATCATTCGTCGGAAATAAGTCAGCACATTTATCGTATTGTGCATTCATCGCATCCCCAACGGTTACGGCATAAACTCGGATTATCCCACCTTTATTTTGTTCGTTACGAACAAACGCTACTTCCTCAAAATCTCCTGGTAAATCCTTTATAGAAGGCTGTGAATACGAATCCCAAATAAAATATGCCAATAAAGCGATTAATGGGATCGCGAAAATCCAAACCTTCCTATTCTTTTTCTCTGCCATGAATGTATTATAAACTAATTTGAATGCCTAATAATTTGTAGAACTCTTTTAAGATGGCTTGATGTCCAGGCCACGCGGGTGAAGTTACGAGTTGCCCATCAACTACGGCTTGGTCGGCAGGGATATTCTTCCATGTACCACCCGCCAATTCGATATCGGGGCCGACAGCAACATATGCAGTTAATGTACGGCCTTTTAATACCTGTGCGGTGGTCAATACCTGAATCCCGTGGCAGATTGCCGCTACAGGTTTGTCTTTCTCAAAAAAATGCTTCGTAATCTCAATAACGCGTTTGTTCAATCGGATGTATTCTGCAGAACGTCCACCGGCAATGTAAAGACCATCATAGTCCTCCGGATTCACAGCGTCAAAATCTTTATTTATCGCGAAGTTATGGCCGCGTAGTTCTTTATAGGTTTGATCACCTGTAAAATCGTGAACGGCGGTCGGAACCACATCGCCTTTTTTTCGATCTGGTGCAATCGCATCAACCTCAATACCGATGGCACCCATCGCTTGAAATGGAACCATTGCTTCATAATCCTCCACATAATCGCCAACTAATAATAATACTTTCTTTGCCATAATATTTAATTTTTAATTATTGTTCTCTGCTA
>JBEBRI010000242.1:0-4470 GCA_040394915.1 Sphingobacterium sp. | reverse complement strand
CTTTCTGAGGAAGCGTTCTTTCATATTCTAAAAATCCTGTTGGTTTTCCCATGATAATATTCCTCCTTGCTTATGCTGTTACTAATTTTCTCTGAATAACTTGTTTGTATTCTCTAGGATATACTTTAATAAACTTATTCTTCTCTGTTGCCCAATTAGTAAGAATGGTATTTGCTCTTTCACTTTTGGTAAGCAAGACATGCTTTTTCAATAAGTTGATAATTGCGGTTTCATCTTCAGCTTCGAGGGGATCTAAATCTACCATCTCCTTATTGCAGTTATCCGCGAAATTCCCTTTTACATCGTAAACCCAAGCGATACCACCACTCATACCTGCGGCAAAGTTTCTGCCTGTTTCACCAAGGATAAGTGCTCTACCTCCAGTCATATATTCACAACCGTGGTCACCAATGCCTTCAACAACGGCTGTTGCGCCGGAGTTTCTGACAGCAAAGCGTTCCCCTGCACGTCCATTGATAAATAAATGCCCTGATGTTGCGCCGTATAGTGCCACATTACCGATAATGATGTTCTCATCAGGCACTAAAGTACTTTCTGCAGCAGGATAGATCGCTAGTTGCGCACCAGACAAACCTTTTCCCACGTAATCATTGGCTTCTCCTTCTAACTCGAAAGAAATCCCTTTGGTGTTGAAGGCGCCGAATGATTGACCGGCAGATCCTTTAAATTTAAAATTGATGCTATTGTCTGGAAGACCTTCAGAACCGTAAAGTTTAGAAATCTCATTCGACAATAAAGTACCTATTGTTCTATCGGTATTTTTCACATGAAACGTTCCGAATACTGGAGTTTTTCCCTCTAAAGCTGGTTTTGCTTGTGTCAATAATCCCCAGTCTAAGATCATGCTCATGCCGTGATCTTGTTCTTCGGTATTGTATAGCGTCTGTCCGTTTGCGTTTGCAGCAACATGTAAGATACCTGAGAAGTCAATTTTAGATGCCTTCCAATGCAGTAAATCTTCTCTCTTTTTTAAGAATTGTGCTCTACCTACCATCTCATTGATGGTACGGAATCCTAACTGAGCCATAATTTCGCGCATCTCTTCAGCTAAGAAGCCAAATAGATTTACAACGTCTTCCGGTTTTCCGGAGAATAATTTTCTTAATTCTGGATCTTGTGTGGCAACACCTACAGGACATGTATTTAGGTGACACTTACGCATCATAATACATCCTCCTGCAACTAAGGCAGCTGTAGCCACTCCCCATTCTTCAGCCCCAAGTAATGTTGCGATAACTAAATCTCTACCAGTCTTCATTTGACCGTCGGCTTGTAATACGACGCGACTACGAAGTTTATTTTGTACGAGTGTCTGATGTGCTTCTGCAAGACCTAATTCCCAAGGTAGTCCGGCATGTTTGATAGAGCTGATGGGGGAAGCTCCAGTCCCCCCGTCATAACCAGCGATTAAGATTACGTCAGCATGCGCCTTTGCCACTCCTGCGGCGATAGTACCAACGCCGGCCTTGGAAACCAGTTTTACGTTGATACGGGCGTCTCTATTAGCATTTTTCAAATCGAAAATTAACTGTGCTAAATCTTCGATCGAATAAATATCGTGATGTGGAGGAGGAGAAATTAATCCCACTCCCGGTGTTGAGTGACGAACTTTTGCAATCCAATCATCAACTTTATGTCCAGGAAGCTGACCACCTTCGCCAGGTTTTGCTCCTTGAGCCATCTTGATTTGAATCTCATCCGCTTGCGTTAAGTAGTTTGATGTTACCCCGAAGCGTGCCGATGCGACTTGCTTAATCGCAGAACGCATGGAATCTCCGTTTGGTAATTTCGCATAGCGAATTTCATCTTCACCACCTTCACCCGTATTTGATTTACCGCCAATGCGGTTCATTGCAATCGCCAGCGTGCTGTGTGCTTCATGTGAAATAGATCCAAATGACATGGCACCCGTTGCAAAGCGTTTCATAATCTCGCTAGCCGGTTCTACTTGGTCAATGGAGATTGGTGTACGGTGTTTAGCAAATTCTAATAAACCACGAAGCGTAAACATATGCTCCTTTTGGTTATTAATTAGGCTTGCGTATTTTTTATAAGTTTCAAAACTGTCGGTTCTACAAGCTTGTTGTAATAAGTGAACAGTTTGAGGATTCCATAAGTGACCTTCACCACGACGTTTCCATTGGTACAGACCTCCCTCAGGCAATAGCTTTGGCGTTACTCTGCTGTTTTCAAAACCTCGCCAATGTTTAGCTAAAGCTTCTTTAGCAATATCATCTAATGTAAGTCCACCGATTCGAGAAACGGCTCCACAGAAGTACTTGTCTACAACTGAAGCATCAATACCTAACACCTCAAAAATCTGAGCGCCATGGTAAGATTGTAATGTCGAGATTCCCATTTTCGAGAAAATCTTCAATAAGCCATTACAAACCGCTTTTACGTAGTTTTTCTTTAAGTCATCCCATGTCAAATCCGTTTCAAGTTGCCCCTGCTCGCGCATTGTACGGATACTTGCTAAGGCCATATATGGGTTAATAGCCGTCGCTCCGAATGCTAACAAACACGCAAAGTGATGAACTTCCCATGCATCACCAGCCTCTACAACAAGCCCAACTGCACCGCGATTTCCTGTTTTAATCAAATGGTGATGAACGGCAGAAACCGCTAATAAAGAAGGGATCGCACAGTGCTGGGAGTCAATCGCTCTATCGGATAAGATAATGACCTCAAAGCCATCTTTTACAGCGTCATCAGCATAGCGACATAGTCTATCCAGACCCGCTTCTAAAGAGCCCGGTTTACCATCTGCGCGGAAATAACTTTGAATAGTTTTCGCTTGAAATACACCGGTGTCGATAGAGCGCAGCTTCTCGAGCTCACTCGAAGTTAGAATAGGGTGCTCTAGTGTTACACAGTGACAGAATTTTTTATCCTCGATCAGGATGTTTCCAGCGTTTCCAATAAAGGTTGCAAGACTCATGACCAAACGCTCACGAATCGGGTCGATAGGCGGATTGGTTACTTGCGCAAAGAATTGTTTGAAATAGCTAGAAATATGCTGAGGTTGATCAGATAAAACAGCTAATGGCACATCCGTTCCCATGGAGCCGATTGGCTCATAACCTGTTAGGGCCATTGGAGTTAATATTGTTTCAATATCCTCACGAGAATAGCCAAAAGACTGTTGGTATTTAAATACAGATTCCTTCGATAGGTACGTAAAAGTAACACGAGGATCTGCTAATTCTTCTAGTTTAATTTTATAATTGTTAATCCACTCACCATAAGGTTGCTGACGAACAAGTTCGCCTTTTACCTCTTCGTCAGAGCGAATTTTTCCAGCTTCCATATCCACGACGAATATCTTACCCGGTTGTTGTCTACCTTTTAAAATAATAGTCGATTCATCGATTGGTAATGCGCCAGCTTCTGAAGCAACGACAACGCGGTCATCATTTGTAACAGCATAACGCAATGGACGGAGACCGTTGCGGTCTAATGTTGCTCCAATAATATTACCATCTGTAAAACATAGAGCGGCAGGACCATCCCATGGCTCCATCAAGGTTGCGTGGTATTCGTAGAATGCTTTTTTCAATGGATCCATTTGCTCATTACCGTCCCAAGCTTCAGGAACTAACATCAGCATCACATGTGGTAAACTTCTTCCACTATGGAGTAACAGTTCAACAACGTTATCTAAACATGCCGAATCAGACTGACCACGGTCAACCACCGGCAATAGGATCTCCATTTCCTCGTCGGTAAAATAAGGCGACGACAATGCACGTACGCCAGCATAGAACCAATTTAGATTTCCGGTCAAGGTATTGATCTCGCCATTATGCGCAATCATGCGAAACGGTTGGGCCAAGGACCAGGAAGGAAAGGTATTTGTTGAGAAGCGCGAGTGAATTAAGCCGAAAGCCGAAACAACGCGCGGATCATGTAAGTCTTTGAAATAAGATCCCACTTGGTAAGTGGTTAATTGACCTTTGTAAACTATTGTTTTGCAAGAAAGAGAGGCAATATAAAGTGGAAGCGGGTAGGCTTGATACGTTTTGATTTTTTGGATAATTAGGCGTCTTAAGACGTATAGTTTTCTTTCAAAATCTTCTGTATTACCAACTCCTTCCGGTCTAGAGATAAAGAATTGAACAATCTCAGGTTCTGCGCTTAACGCTGTTGGGCCAATTCCGCTGCGATTGACTGGAACTGTTCGGAAACCTAAAAGTTCCATCTTTCGGTCTTCAGCAGCCTCTGCAATCACCTGACGGCAGATTGAATTCATTTCAGCTTCCTTTGGCAGGAATAACATGCCCACGCCGTAATAACCGGGTTCTTGTAATTGTATACCTAGATTAATACACTCTTCCCACAGAAATTCATGAGGTAATTGAATCATGATCCCTGCTCCGTCTCCTGATTCGGGGTCGCATCCGCAGGCCCCGCGGTGCTCCATGTTCTCTAACATCGTCAGAGCGTCTT
>JBEBRI010000241.1:0-4506 GCA_040394915.1 Sphingobacterium sp. | reverse complement strand
TATTGTGCCCGTTTTAATGGAAGATTATATGATGGAAAAAATTAAAGTTGGGATTGTTGGATCCGCAGGATACACGGGAGGCGAATTATTACGTATTTTAATTTTTCACCCGAACGTGGATATTGTGTTCGCGAATAGTGCATCCAATGCGGGGAATAAATTATCAGACGTTCATAATGATCTATTCGGGGATACCGATTTGACGTTTTCTTCTGATTTTCATTCCAATATCGATGTTTTATTTTTATGTGTTGGGCATGGAGACGCGAAGAAATTTCTAGACGCTAATCCAGTTGATGCAAAGGTTAAGATTATTGATTTATCACAAGATTACCGTTTGCGAGCCAACACGGCGTATCACGGGAAAAACTTCGTCTATGGCTTACCTGAACTCAATAGAGAAAAGATTATTTCAGCACAGTATATTGCTAACCCTGGATGTTTTGCGACGAATATTCAGCTGGCCTTATTGCCGCTAGCAAGTCAAGGCTTATTGCCGAGTCAAATACATGTAAACGCAACGACTGGTTCCACAGGGGCGGGGCAGAAGCCATCGGCGACGACGCATTTCTCTTGGCGGAATAACAACCTTTCTGCTTATAAATCTTTTGATCATCAGCATCTTCAGGAGATTTCAGAATCCTTAGATCAGTTGCAAAAGGGATTTTTGCCAGCTGGAGAGGGATCTCTTTTAGCGAGAGCTGCTGAAAAGATTAATTTTATACCGCAGCGCGGTGACTTCGCAAGAGGTATTTTTTCTGCAATCTATGTGGATTCAGATCTAAGCGAAGAGGAAGCCTATGATTTATATGAATCCTATTATGCCTCTCATCCGTTTACACATGTGTCGAAGGCTAACATAGATTTGAAACAAGTTGTGAATACCAATAAGAGCATTATTCACCTAGAAAAGCATGGTAATAAGCTTTTGATACTAAATGCTACCGATAATTTATTAAAAGGAGCATCCGGACAGGCTGTTCAAAATATGAATTTGATGTTTGGATTGGAAGAGCGTGCCGGTCTCAACTTAAAGTCTGTTGGATTTTAAGTTAGCCATGGCTTTATTATTTAGTTTAGCGTTTAGATCTCTCTAAAAGTGAATCGTACGAAGAAATTCAAATTTAGGTCTGCTTAATACAACGCTGCATAATATTTGCGCTATACGCCTTGATACTTCTGGTATTAAATAGCTATCAAATAAAAAAGGAACTCGCATAACGAGTTCCTTTTTTATTTGATAGCTTCCGTTCGAAATACGATAGCTAAATACTATTTCTATTTTTCGAGTAGATTTATTTTTCTTTCAACAGACACATTGTCTCCAGTGATGGCGTTTCCATCTTTATCAATCAATGTAAGCTTAACGGTTGCTTCACCTTTTGGAAGGTTAAGAATTTCGTATGGTGTCCATTGATCTAAAATAAACTCTTGACCATTGATGTCTGCCTTTACCTTATTTCCATCAGCAGAAAGCGTTGTATTGTTGATAAAGAAGTCTAATAATAACACATTAGTCTCTTCTCCCTTGTAGTCGCCTTTAGGACGGCTGTAGAACAATGAAGGTTCTTTTGGTGTCGGTTCTTCCGTTAATTTGGCATCGGCTCCGATTTTGAACTTCAGTAATTTTGAAGCTTCAGCTGTTTTAATTGACTCATGGAAAGAACGTGACAGGAATGACAATAAATAATGCTCTGAGTTTACAGGTACAGTGAACGTATGTTCTGGTTTATATAATGCCACGTATGGTTTGTTGTCCAAAATAAAGTGTATATGCTGCCCGTCATGGGAGTTTGCCATGTGGTGGGAGTGTTCGGTCTGCTCCGTAAGTTTAAAGTTCTGTACGTCGTATTTCACGGTAATTTTAGCAGAGTCGGTTCCTAGTTTCTCCGATGTTATCGATGCTACTTTTAAAGTTGCTCCAGGAAAATCTTTAGCATGCGCAAGTGGATTCACAGCAATGGAACCTACAGAGTCAGCCAAGGCAGTCGAATCTTTTACTTCTCCATCCTTGTTTTTGGTGGATTTGTTATCGCAAGATGCAAGGATAGCTGTTGCGGCTAACAATGCAAATACTGTTTTCATAGTTCTCATATTAAATTATTTAGTCGATAAATGTTTATTATTATAGAACAAGTATAATCAATAAAAGTTTTTTATTTATTGATAAACAACATCTAATGATTCTTTAATCATTGATAATGTATGTTTTAGGTCTTCCTGCGTGTGTGCTGCTGATATAAAACCAACTTCATATCCGGAAGGACCGAAGTAGATTCCACGATTCAATAGTTCTCTATGCATTTTCTTGTAGAATTCCATGGACGCAGAATCAATTTGATCAGCGCGTTGAATTTTTTCTTGATCTGTAAATGCAAACCAAAAGATGGAACCGATTGTGAATATTTTGATTTGATAATTACGCTCGGCAATGAAGCTACGTAGTTCATCTACGAATGCTACGGTAGTCTGTTCCAGCTTTTCATAGAAACCTTCTTTGGCTAAGATGGATAGCGCTGCAATGCCTGCAGCCATAGCTACTGGATTGCCGGCTAATGTCCCAGCTTGATATACTGCACCGTCTGGCGAGATACATGACATTAATTCTCTGGAAGCACCGTAAGCACCGACTGGCATGCCGCCCCCGATAATTTTACCATAGGTAAGGATATCCGGTTGAATATCGTAGTATTTTGAAGCGCCTTCAAACCCTAAACGGAAGCCTGTAATGACTTCGTCGAATATTAAAAGGGATCCATTTTGCTTTGTAATTGCGCGTAGAAATTGAATGTAATCTTTATCTTGAATAAGTAATCCATTATTCGCTGGAACGCCCTCAATAATTACGGCAGCAATTTGGTCTTTGAAATCTTTGAAAACTTGTTCTAAAGCTTCTTTATCATTCAAGGCAATGACAATTGTTTCGTCTGCAAAAGCTTTAGGAACGCCCGCTGAAGATGTTTCTCCAAAAGTTACTAGTCCAGACCCCGCTTTTACTAATAGCGAGTCAGAGTGTCCATGGTAACAACCTTCAAATTTGACAATCTTATCGCGTTTGGTGTAACCTCTTGCTAAGCGAATCGCTGACATAACGGCTTCCGTACCTGAACTTACAAATCGAATTTTCTCAATTTTGCTGTTATTTTTTAAGATTAATTCCGCAAGCTCATTTTCTAATGCGGTCGGTGCTCCGAAGCTTAGGCCCTTTCCTAATTGATTTTGCACAGCGTCTCGTATTTCTTCGTTGTTGTGTCCTAAGATCAATGGACCCCAAGAACAACAATAGTCGATAAACTCGTTGCCATCTGCATCCCATAGACGAGATTTATCGCCTCGTTCAATAAACAAAGGGGTACCATATACGGATTTAAATGCGCGAACAGGAGAGTTTACGCCTCCAGGGAAATATTGCTTAGCTTTCTCAAATAACTCGGCCGACTTCTCACGTGAAATATCTGAAACAGTTGTTGTCATTGTATTCAATTTTTTGTTAAGTAGACAAATATACTTAAATACTATTTAGAAGTTAGAATATAGATGGACGGCTAGGCAAAAGGCGTAAATTTATGTTGTTTTTTTACATAAAAAAAGAAAGCCACCATATCGGTGGCTTTCTTCAAATGAATGTTAGACTAGAAGTCTAAATACTTTGTACTATTAGTTTAGTAGAGGAGGATTATTTTCCCTCATTTAAAACTTTAGTTACTAATTCAGCTGCTTCTTTTAATAAGATTGCTGAGTATACTTGTAAACCTGATTCATCGATAAGGTCTTTCGCTTCTTTAGCGTTTGTACCTTGTAAACGAACGATGATCGGCACTGGAATATTTCCGATTTCATTGTAAGCATCAATCACACCTTGAGCAACGCGGTCACAACGTACGATACCACCGAAGATATTGATTAAGATTGCTTTTACGTTAGGGTCTTTTAAGATAATATTGAAACCAGCTTTCACTGTTTCAGCATTAGCAGTACCACCAACGTCTAAGAAGTTTGCAGGTTCACCACCCGCGATTTTGATGATGTCCATCGTTGCCATCGCAAGACCAGCACCATTTACCATACATCCTACGTTTCCATCTAATTTAACGTAGTTTAAGTTTGATTCACCAGCTTCAACTTCTGTAGGATCTTCTTCCGTAACGTCACGTAATGCAGCGATATCTGCATGACGGTATAAAGCATTCTCATCTAAGTTTACTTTAGCGTCTACAGCTAAGATTTTATCGTCAGAAGTTTTTAATACTGGGTTGATTTCAAACATGGAAGCATCGATAGAATCGTATGCTTTATATAAAGCGGCAACAAATTTCACCATGTCTTTGTGAGCTGCGCCTGATAATCCTAAGTTAAAAGCAATTTTACGTGCTTGGAAACCTTGTAAACCTACTTTAGGATCAATTTCTTCTTTGAAAATTAAATGTGGAGTTTTTTCAGCGACTTCCTCAATGTCCATACCACCTTCTGTAGAGTACATAATGATGTTGCGACCAGTAGCACGGT
>JBEBRI010000240.1:0-4552 GCA_040394915.1 Sphingobacterium sp. | reverse complement strand
CCCGTTGCGCATGTACCAAGTACTGGTTTGGCTATTGTTCGCATTCAAGGTATTGCTCAATCTTGGCAATGTGGCGTAGATATCTCTATTATCCTCAGACCAGTAGCTATCGGCATAGGCCTGTAAAAGTTGATTCATAAAGATTCTTCCAGAGCTGGCTTCGGTTGTATTGTAGTGATAAGCAACGAAAGGTGAAGTTGCTGCTGGATCAATCCAGAACGACTCGTTTGCGGATCCCTGGAAAAAGGCCGATACATCGACTTTTTTGTAGCTTAATGAGAATCCAAAGCCATAAATAATTTCCGGGACGTTCGGATTTCCTATTGGGACTTTATCCGCCTCATTAATTTTCCCATCTCTATTTACATCGGTATACTTGATGTCTCCGCCTCCATAATTACCGAACTCTTGTCTCGGTGCATTTGCAGCCTCTTCATCATCAACAAATAAGCGCTCCGCTATATATCCGTAGGTTTGATTCAAAGATGTTCCAACACGGGATCGCCAAGCCTCCGGATATAATGGCTCTTCGTAAACCTCATACTTACTTGTCGCGTAAGTAAAATTCGCGCGTACCGATGCCCATAAATCCTTTGTCCATGCTTGTTGATAGTCTAAGGACATGTCTAATCCGCGTCCACTAGCCTCTCCAACATTCGATTTAGTAGCACTAGATAAGCCCATAGTATTCGGGATACTCGCTCTATTCATCAAAATATTGTCTCTTTTTTCCGTGAAATATTCGACGATTACATTTGCCTTATTAAACAAGCTTAATTCCATGGCTACATTCTGCTTAGTAGCTCGCTCCCAAGTGATATTTGGATTGGCGTATCTCGTCACAAGGACACCATTTTTCACTTCAGAAAGATCTTGTCCGAATCGAGCAGAACGAGATGCATCATTCATCGAAACATTGGACAAATAGAAGAAACGATCGCTTATATCACCAATTTGATCGTTTCCGACTAATCCATAAGTATATCTGAATCGTAGTTTGCTAATGATATTTTGATACGGTTCGAAGAATTTCTCATTGGAAACACTCCATGCTAAACCTGCCGATGGAAAGAATCCAAATCTATTTCTTACATCAAAGCGTTCTGAACCATTATATCCAAAGTTGAATTCAGCGAAGTAACGTCTATCATAAGCATAAGTTGCACGCCCGGATAAACCCATATTCCTTGATGGTAATGATTGAAGTAAATCACCCGCATTCGCATTTAAGCTTTCTCTAGCTGTCGCAACGAGTAGTCCGCCTATGTTATGTTTTTCACCGAAAGTGCGGTTATAATTCAGCGCCGATTCGAAATAAAACATAGAATTCAACGTCTTCGGGCCTTCGTTAAACCCTAAGTATTCCGTTCCATTTTGGTTCATGCGATCAATCTTATAGCTGTTTGCTATAAAATCGTAGGAGCCAACTTGATAATAAAATGGATTATATGCACGTGAATAGTAAAAATTTGATAGACGAGTTAAGTTTAACAAACCACGAACAGAAAGGCCTTCTGTAATTGCACTCAAATCTTGTTTTAATTCTAATTGAGCAAGCATCTGTGATCGACTTTGATCTTTATAACCTCTTACTAAGTCTGCGTACGGGTTAACGTATCGATTATTTAGGTCATAATTACCAAACATAATATGTTCGACATATTGATGATCTTCATCTACTGGATAATAGGCAGGAAATAATACAGGGTTAGAACGCATTACCTTGCGATACAAATCTTCGCCCCCCTCAATCGGTCCTTTATAATCATCGAAATTTCCGCTCAATCGAACAATCAACTCTGTACTCTTAGTTAAATTGATATTGACATTCGCACGCAACGAATAGCTCTTTAAATCGATATTACTATTGAAGTTATTACGCTTGTCGACATTAAGCATTCCGTTATCTTGGGTAAACGCTCCAGCAACATAGTATCGCGCAACTCCACCCCCGCCGCTGACATTCAGATTATATCGTTGATTGTTTGTAAAGTCTTTAAACAGCATCTTTCGCCAATCATTTGCGGGATATACTAATGGATTTACGTTGTTTCTAGTGTTCTCAATCTTTTCCTCCAAATATGGTAATGCCGCGAGCGGATTTCTAGTCAATGTAGCCTCGTTAGCCATTTCCATATAGGTTATTGGATCTGCGAGTTTTACGTTACTCGTAGGGGCAGAAATCGAATTCTCGGCACGCAATGATATTTTCGCTCTACCCTCTTTACCTTGCTTCGTAATGACCAAAATAACGCCATTTGCACCACGCGCACCATACAAAGCGGTCGCTGTAGCGTCTTTCATGACAGAAAAGGATTCAATATCATCGGGTTGCAATCTCGCTAGATCGATAGTCGTTAGCTCAATACCATCAATTAATATGAGTGGCCTGGTGTTATTTCCAAAGGTCGTAATTCCACGAACGAAGAAATCAGCATTATCAGCTCCCGGTTCACCGCTTCGTTGATACGCGATTACGCCGGCAACCCGACCTGCTAATGCTTGTGTCAAGTTACTTGAGGGAATCTTCAAATCTTTTGGACTAACGGTGGTAATTGACCCGATGACACTCTCTTTCTTTTGTGTCCCAAAGGCTACGACAGCGACTTCTTCTAAAGCGTTTTGAGCATCTTCAATTAATTTGATTTGTAGCACCGTTTCTTTCCCAACAGGAACTTCTTTCGTCACATAGCCGACAGAAGATAAAATGAGCACTTCGGTGTCTTCGTTAATTTGAATTTCAAACTTCCCATCCTTATCGGTCACGGCTCCGCGTGTAGAGCCTTTCACACGAATACTAACGCCAGCAATTGTTCTTCCGGACTCGTCAAAAACAGATCCAGTAACAATGCGTTGTATCGATTTATTCGCAAACTTGTTGAGGTCAATTTTAGTATTCACGACGACCCGCCTTAGACCATCTTCCGCATAACTGGAGGCAGCATTATACATCAATATGTATAGAAGCAGCATAAGTTTATTTTTCATAATTTAAGACTTAGTTAATTGTCGCGATTCGCCAGGTCAATACAACGCTGAACGCGATCTCGCGGTCGGTAATATTTAATTCTTTTAAAGAATAATAACTATTAAGAAATCAATAAGACACAAGGATATTCCCCGAGCAACAGTCGGTCAAAAAGCACAAAAATTGCGCATTTCTAATCTTGTTTTTCCTAGAAATTTAATGTATTATCTTTTTGGTTAGTTTGATGTATGGCAGGCATTTTAATTCATTTCATAAATTCCTTTCTTTAGATTTAGTAAAAAAATAATTGGTCTATTAATCGAAAATGTTAACATGATTTGGATCGTCTACATTCGCTTTTCTTATACTAATTTAAGATCGTTTAAGATTGAAAAAAGGACAAGATTTGTTAAAAATAAGATTTAGAAAATATATTATAACCCTAACACATAACAATAACATACTACTAATAAGCTATTTAACAATATGTATTTATGTTAAATAACATAATTCAGTTACATTATGTGTTTATATCAGGAGTTTTCTTCGTTTAAATGACTATTGTAGCCCATCAAAACATTAACCTTTAACTTTTTGCTATTTGTCATCAGAAGAAATTCGGAGGGTTGAAGCGCAGTTCGTATTGTTATATTCATATACCAATAAAAGATCTAAATCGCCCATGTTTTTGTGATTTACCTTAAAAAGAATTTTGAACATTGATCTAACAGGTCTAAGTTCACTAATATTTGAGAAATACGTTATATGAGTAAGTTAATAAAAATCAAAACTGTCGACATTTCTTATTGAACTGGATTTTTTATTCCGTAAATTGGTATATAAATAATCCAGATGAGTCTGAGATATTTACAATCCTAGTTCCTAAACCGCAACCTAATGAACCGTTTACTGTATAAAATATTATTCCTCGTCCTATTGCTCCCGAATACCTTGCAGATATCAGCGCAGGATCTTCCATACTTAGTTGCCCACCGAGGCGCCTGGTTTGGTTCTGATATTCCCGAAAACACCGTGGCGGCTGTTGAAATGGCGAAACGCTATGGCTATCAATCGATTGAATGCGATGTTCAATATACCTTAGATAGCGTGATGGTGATCATGCACGATAAGACGATTAACCGCACCATGCGTAATGCACTTGACTATTCGGAAATCGCCAGTCCGATTGAGGTGTCTAAAACTACCTTTAAAGAACTGCGTGAAAAATACGTTATAAAATCGAGTATAGAATCCTTGCGTTTACCTATCCCTACCCTAGAAGAGCTTCTGCTAGCTTGTAAAAAACAAAAAATCGTGCCTATGCTACATAGCACGGTCTTTGCCTCTTATGAGATGGCACAAAAGATTATGGGTGATAGCTGGATCTGCTTCAATTCGGACACTCAATTGGCGCAGGCTGCGCGAAAGATTTCTGATTGTTTAATTTTGGTTGACCTCGGCAGAGATACAATCGGAACAATTGAACGACTGCAAAGTATTGGTGGCCGTTGCGGTGTTTCCACTATGCGGAAAGAATTGTTAACAGCAAGCTTTTGTAAAAAACTCAGAGACCATGGCTATGAG
>JBEBRI010000239.1:0-4583 GCA_040394915.1 Sphingobacterium sp. | reverse complement strand
AATTTGCTCTCATAGTTCTTTCAAATTTGTGGTCAACTTATATCAGGGATGGACAATTAAATTTTAGATATTAGATGAGAGATATTAGATATTAGATTTTAGACGTTAGATGGGAAATGTTCGATATCTGACATCAGATTTTAGACAAATACCTTACTTCCGTCCGATAAACGATAAATATTTACACTAAAAAAGAGCCTATCTAGGCTCTTTTCTGTTTGATGAGAATAATATATGGACGCCATACGTCTAATATCTAAAATCTCATATCTAATATCTAAATACTAACTACTAAATACTAACACGTCTTCTACGCCACATCTCTCAAATCCACAGCTACGACTCTAGAGACACCTTGTTCCACCATGGTTACGCCATAGATGATATCAGTACTAGCGATTGTACGTTTATTATGGGAAACCACAATAAACTGGGATTGACTCGAGAACTCGCGGATGATATTATTGAATTTATCGATGTTGGTATCATCCAATGGGGCGTCGACTTCATCGAAGATACAGAATGGTGCAGGTTTCAACAAGTAGAGTGAGAATAGTAATGCTGTTGAGGTTAACGTTTTCTCACCTCCTGAGAGCTGATTAATGGACAAAGGACGTTTTCCTTTCGGCCTTGCGATAATATCGATGTCAGACTCTAGCGGATTATTTGGATCGCTGAGTACAATATCGCAGGAATCTTCCTCATTGAACAAGGAACGGAATACTTTAACGAAGTTCTCACGTACGCTAGTAAACGCGTACATAAACTTATCGTTTGCGGATTGATCGATTTCGGAGATCGTGCTGAGTAGAGATGCTTTCGCATCCATCAAATCGGTTTTCTCTTTATCGATAAATCCATGTCTTTCGTACATCTCATCGTAGGCTTCTTTGGCCATTGGGTTGATGCTGCCGTAGTCGTCAAGTTGTTTTTTCAACTTATTACACTTTGTTGCCAATTCTTCGAAAGGCAATCTATCTTCAGGAATTTCTTGTTCTAATAGTTCTTGAAGTTCTATATTGAATTCTACAGAAAGGCGCTCTTTTAACGCATTTAGCTCAATCTGTAACGATGTTTTTTTGTCTTTATACTCGTTGATGATGGTATCGGCGATGTCCTTATTGCGGCGAAGTTGCGTAATTTGCTCTTCTAACTCGTTAATGATCTTACGGCTTGCGTAGAACTCTTCTTCGATCTCTTGGAGTCCTTGTTCCAGCAATACTTTTTGCTCGTACATAGCCGCCAAATCGATTTCGTCTTTATCTTCCGTATTTACAGATTCCTTTATCTCTATTTTGACCTGATCGAGTTCTGCTGTATTTTTTTCAATACGTTCCAACAGCGTATCTTTCTGATGTTCGCGATATTCCAAATCTTTAAGTAGGGTAGAGACCTTGCTTTGTTGTTGGTGGAACTTAATGTTGGCGTTATTATAAATCGCCGATCGCTCTGTTAATATTTCAGAGATATCTTGAAATTGTTGCTGTAGATAAACCAACTCCTGCTGATTGGTTGCCGCTTTGATTTTCAAGTCTTGCAATTCAGGCTCTGCTTTGTCGAGTTCGACGAGAATAGAGGCGATTTTCGCTTCAATATCAAGTTTTCTATTTTGGCTATTGTTGATAAACGTTTGATATTGTTCTTGTTTAGTTTTGACGGAAACCAACTCATTCGTCAATCGGTTTAACTGCACGCGTTGTTCCTCAATAAACATTCGTTGTGAACCACCTTTTAATCGAATCAACTTTTCATTTGCTACGCGTAGATTCTCTTGTAGTTCAGCGATACGTAAATTTAGCGTTTTAATCTCCTTTGCGAGGATTTCTAGGTTCTTGGCACGCCCAATACGTTTACCTTCGAATAGTCCTACAGAACCGCCAGAAAGGCCTAATTTGGTCTTCGAGAATTTACCATCCTTGTGTAGTATAGTTACATTATCATTAGGTAAATCGGATTCTAGGGTGATATCATCTTCGGATTTCAGCAGAAAAACGCCTTCTAGTAGAATTTCGCATAGCGTTTTAAATTTATCATCAACGGAGATTACATCCATCGCTGGAATAAGTCGAGGATCGTTGGGCTCCTTGGAGGCTAGGGAGGGAAGTTGTTTTACGGCTTCGAGAATAAAGAAATTGGCTCTCCCGCGCGATGAATCGCTTAAAAGGTTAATTGCCTTAACCGCGTCATCTTTCAGATCAACAACGTAGTGGTTCATAATTGGCTCCAGGAAATTCTCAATCGCCACGCGATAGTCCTCTTTACAGAATAGAATATCTGAAAACAGCGGGTATTGCTTTTTCCAGCCGGCATTCTTTCTTAAGAAACGAATGGATTCGGGAAACCCTTCTAGATTATCGACTAGCGATTTCGTCAGGTTGTATTCGTTTTGCTTAGCATCGACGACCCGAGATTCTTGATTGAGTTCGCTCGTATTTTGACGGATGGTATCCTCAGTCTCTTGAATCTGCAATTGCAATTGCTCTTCCGTATGTAATGCTTGGTTGAATTGCTCTTGCTGAATATTTACGCGTTCTTCCAATTCGGTTACTACGAGGGTGAATTGGTTCAACTCCGTTTCTTTTGCTATGGCATCATTCGATGTACGTTGTGATTCTTGTTCTAGGGCATCCTTTTGAATTCCTAAAACCGCAATGTCCTTTTCTAAACGATAGATGTTATTTTGCGTTTCAGCGTTCTCCTTTGTAAAGTTATCTAGCTTGCCTTTTGCAGATTGCTGTTGTCCGCGCAGTTCCTCTACTTCCTGTTTGTTGTTGTCAAGGTCTAGTTTAATTTCTTCGAGTTTATTTTGCTCATCAAAAAGCTCCTCGTTCAAACGCTTCACACTGTATTCAATCTGCGTTAATTGTTGCTTATCGAGAGCGATATCGTTGTTCAGGCGAGTTTCTTTTTCTTGCAAGTGCACCATTTTGGCGTTCTTGAGCTTTTCATCGGATTCAAATGCGCGAATCTTATTGACGTACTCGTGTGTTATCTTCTGTTGCGCAGCGAGATTTTTCTCCTTGCTGAGGATATCGTTTTTTTGAGTCGAAAGTTCCGACTCCTTGGATGCTATTTGCTCGACAGTAACCTGTAGCTGCTCTTTTTGTTGGTTTTCTTGCTCTTGAATACGTTCGAGATCGTTTTGGAAATTTTCCAAACGATAATACGCTAAACCGATGCTGGCTTCGCGGTACTCCTCTTTCATGGCAAAATACTTGTCCGCTTTCTTAGCTTGATTTTCTAAAGATTTTAAGTTCTTATTGATTTCAAACATGAGGTCATCCACACGGGATAAGTCGGCTTCTGTATCTTTAAGTTTGGCTAGGGTTTGTTTCTTCCGGACTTTATATTTCGATATACCTGATGCTTCTTCAAATAAATTTCGACGTGAGTTGTCCTTATTCGCAATAATTTCATCAATCATCTTTAATTCGATGATGGAGTAGGTGTCGGCACCGACCCCTGTATCTAAGAAAAGATTTGTAATGTCTTTCAGTCGACATTTAACATCATTCAAGCGATATTCACTTTCCCCGGTACGGAATAGTTTACGCGTGACAGTTACGGTTGTAAACTCCGTTGGTAAGATGTTTTTTGTGTTATCGAAGGTTAATGATACTTCGGCAAGATTTGCAGCTTTACGATTCTTGGTGCCATTGAAGATAATGTTTTCCATTTTCTCCGAACGTAACGTTCGCGTGCTCTGTTCACCCAATACCCAGCGTATTGCATCAACAACATTAGATTTACCACATCCGTTTGGACCTACAATAGCTGTTACCCCTTCATTGAAGTTGATAACTACCTTATCGCCAAAACTCTTAAATCCTTTAATTTCTAACTTCGTTAACTGCATTTAAGTTGTTTTCCGTATAAAAAATATCTTGCGAAAATAGTGAATTTCAGCCATGATTAAAAGCCTCCGCAGAGCTGACATGCTAAGAGTGGAGTATTTCTTTAAAATAGATAAAGCATGGCGTTTGATCGGGTTGAATCTTGAATATGCCTTTTCCGCCACGTAGATAGGCTGCGATTGCGGTTACTGCCCAGGCATCTGCCTCTACTGCTGGCCATTGTGCTTGGGTTAGCAGGCCGAAATTAAATAGGTCACCGTAGTTTTTGATGACTTCCAACTCTTCGAGTGCCTCCTCTTCAATTTGGTCCAAAGACCAGTACCAGCGCCATTCCTTGGTGCTTTCAGTGAGATGTCCAACCGTCTGATAACTCACTGCGAGCACTAAGCTTTCATTTTTATAGAAACGAAGGATGTTGGTATCGGGATCTACGGTATAATGGTCGAAATCACCGAAGCCATATTCCTCGGTGAGCAGTTCATGTTGATCGCTGATGAATTCGTGTGCTTTTTTGTGTAACACGCGGAAAGAATCGTCGACAGTAGGTTTCTTTAGGCTCATGTTTATTTGCTTACAATAGGGTAAAAATAAGAAAAGCCCATAAAATATGGGCCTTCCAAATTATGGATGTATTGTAAAGCTGCCTTACTCTGCGGATAAATACCCTATATATAGCGGTTTTTCCGAGTCACCTTTTGTCCCCATTAGGGCAAAGGTATAATATAGACC
>JBEBRI010000238.1:0-4588 GCA_040394915.1 Sphingobacterium sp. | reverse complement strand
ATATAAACGATATTAAGAATTTAGCGTTTCATGGAATTTAAAAAAATCGTATTAAGTATATTTTCAATATTTCTTTTTGTTAGTGTTGGGTATGGTCAAAGTAGCTTGGAGTTAAAAAAACAAAGAGAACGACTTGATAGAGAAATTGCTGAACTGCAGAAGATTTTAAGTGCCAAGACGCAGGAGAAATTGCTTTCGCAACGTGAGGTCGCTGCCTTGAGTAAGCAGTTAGACTTGCGAGAAGATAAAATCGGTACCATCAATAGTGAGCTCCGAATTATCAATAATAATATTTCTTCCAATAATAAAATCGTCGATAAGCTCAAAGGCGAGTTGGAAAAATTAAGACAGGATTACGAGAAGATGATCCTCTTTGCCTTCCGAAATAAGAATTCCTATAACAAAATGATGTTCATTTTTGCTTCAAAGGATTTTAATCAAGCATTCAAGCGCGTTAAATACTTGCAGCAATTTACAGATGCTCGAAAAGTCAAGGTATCCGAGATCGAAGGACACAAAAAGCAAATCGAACTTAAGCTCGCTCAACTTCAGCGTGATAAACAAACACAACAATCCTTACTGAAAGAGCAGCAAACTGAACGTAATGTCATTGCGAAAGATAAGGCTGCGCACTCGCAGCAATTAAGTCAGATTGTAAAAGAGGAGCGTGGATTTAAAGGACAGTTAACGAAGAAGCAACAAGAAAAACGTCGCTTGGATGCAGCAATAAAATCCGCTATCGCTAGAGAAGTTGAGGCTGCCCGTAAGGCCGAGGAAGCTCGCCGTAAAAGGTTAGCGGAGGCTGAAGCGAAAAAGTCGGGAACGACAGTGGCAGAGGCGGAGAAGAAAATTGAAAAGAAAACTGGAAGCTCAGTTTTAAACAATACACCTGAAGCCACTAAATTGTCTGCTGGCTTTAACTCCAATAGAGGTCGTCTGCCATGGCCTGTATCACAAGGAAACATTGTTCGTAACTATGGTAGTGTTACGGTCGAGCGTGGCGTTCGTGATTTTTACGACTATATACGTATTCGTACAGGGGACAATGCGACAGTCAAATCAATTTTTGAAGGTACGGTGATTAATGTAATTAATATTGGATCATCGGCAGTTATCGTGCAGCATGGGGAATATCTTTCGGTATATTCAAATCTGAAGTCGGTCTCTGTACGTAAAGGACAAAAGATTAGTACTGGTACTGCCATTGGGACGACCGATTCAGATCCGGATGCGGGGTATTCCTATGTGGATTTGAGTATTTTCCGTGGGCAGACTGCTATGAATCCAAGTTCGTGGATAGCAAGATAGTTACATGGTTTTCCATTATAAATATTTATATTTGTTAGATACAGTAAACTGAAAGATTAGAAATTTAAAGAAATATGTATACATCGGGATTATTATTTATCGGTACTAACGAAATCATCATTATCGTAGTATTGGCGTTATTATTATTCGGGGGTAAAAAGATTCCTGAGTTAATGCGTGGATTGGGAAGAGGTGTTAAGGAATTCAAGGAAGGACAAAAAGATGGTCCTGAAGCGGAAAATAATCCAAGTAACACCGCGAATAATGATACAGTTAACAATCAACGTTAATATCGTACATTAAAGAAATTTACAAAGTTTCATTAGACTAGCTTTGCCTAGTTTAATGAAACTTTTTTATTCAAGCTATCCGAGAGCTTTGGCTCCATTTGCCAACGATAAGCGAAGAACTAACCAGTAGTTTGACAGTATTTAATTACTTATGAACAAAAAAATTAGTTTTCTTGTTACAATAGGCCTAAGTGTTTTGAAATTAACGGTTGCTCAAGAAATCAGTGCTGATTTGCATACCTTTAGTGATACATTTCAAAGCCAAGTTATTGATCAAGTTGAAAAGGAACGAGAGCAAATACATTCTCATTTAGATTCCGTTAAACAAAAGGCTGGGGGGAACACTGAGTTCTCTGCCGAAGATGTTAATATCGCACAGCGAATTAATAAAATCCAAAAAACAATCCCTTTAGAATATAATGATCGTGTCAAAGCTTACCTCGATAAGTATATTTCGAGAAACTATAAGCCGTACATGGAGAAATTATTAGGATTGAGTTCTTATTATTTTCCCATTTATGATCGAATCTTTGCCGAACAGGGGATACCTGAGGAAGTCAAATATTTGTCTGTCGTGGAGTCGTCCTTAAATCCGCATACGGTGTCTACTTCAGGTGCCGTTGGTCCCTGGCAGTTTATTTATGGGACTGCGAAGATTTACAATTTGACGATGGATGGTAATATGGATGAGCGTAAAGATGTCTATTCGACCACCTATGCTGTATCAACTTACCTGAAAGAAGCACATGACGAATTTAACGATTGGTTGTTAGCTTTAGCGTCTTATAATTGCGGTCGTGGTTGTGTTCGACGAGCAATACAACGCTCGGGCTTAGTGAATCCCAATTATTGGGAGCTGTCGCCATTTTTGCCGCGAGAAACTCAAAACTATATTCCAAAATTTATCGCGATGACTTATGTGTTAAATCATGCCGAGCTATATGGGTTAGTGCCTGCACAAAATGATTTGATGACTGATCATAAAGTATTGATGGTGGATAGGGCTGTTAGTTTTGGTAATATTGCAGAGGGTTTAAACTGTTCTACAGATTTGCTAAAGCAATTAAATCCGGGATACAAGCGTGCGATCGTTTCTGGGTCTCCAGAGAAACCACGTCGGTTAATCATTCCGTACCACGACGACATGAGCGACTCGTTAATCTACGCAGCGCTAAATAATCAGCGTCAAGAAGTAATTCAGACATTAGCAAGTTCGGAAAATAATGAAGAGCAACGCCATCAAGTGAAACGAGGTGAAACGATTGCAAGTATTGCTAAAGAATACGCTGTTTCTGAGCAACAAATAAGAAGCTGGAACAAACTTTCTGCGAATAGTAGTATTTCTGGTCGGAATTTAATTGTAAGTAAAGGCGCGGATGCTAAAATGGTTAAGAATGTCGTTGCTGCTACTTCAGCAAAAGCGAAAAGTAAAAGTAATCCGACATTTGTTTCTTATACCGTTCGAAAAGGGGATACCCTGTCGGATATTGCAGGTAAGCATCGCGGTGCTACTGTAAGTCGAATCAAATCGGATAATAACATCCGAGGGAGCCACTTAAAAATAGGACAACGATTAAAGATATATAAAGGAAAAGGCTAATTCCTAAGAATTATTTGGAACAAAAAAGATGCGGCTTATGATAAATAGGCCGCATCTTCTGTATTATCGTATTCTTCTAACAATACCTCGACATGCTCTTTCAGGATAGTAGATAGTTTTAGTCCATAATAGTCGGAAAAGACTGGGAACTGATGATGACTACGATCAATTAAAACTGCGGTTCTCATCCTCTTCAAAGGAACGTTCAGAAAAACGCCTAATCCATACGCTAATGTTCTTCCGCTGTTTAAAACGTCATCAATTAAAATTACGACTTTATTCTTTACGGTTTCAACTGGTAAATCTGTTGTCGATTCCAAACTCCGCTTTGTTTTTTGAATCGTAACTTTCAACAATTCCACAGATCTGTTTGGGTCAATCTCTAACAATAATTTCTGAAGGCGTTGTGCAAAAACATAACCTCTATCGGCAATTCCAACCAATACAAGGGCAGGCTCGTCAAAATTATCTTCTATGATTTGATAGGCGATACGCTTCGATTTTTGGAATATTTGATCCTTGTTTAAAATAAGTGTTTTCTTAGATGACATTGCAATACTTTTGTGATGGGTAAATTTACTAAAACTTATACTAAATACTAATGGCAGAACGGAATAATCTATGCCATGCGCAACGTTGAGATGAGAAATGAAATAAAAAATCCCAACGCGTATACGTTGGGATCCTTTTATAATATTTGAAAGTTTGGTCTAGTTTAAATTACTCTTTTCTCTAGCATTTGCATCCGCAGTCATAACTTGGGTATCATCAACCTTAGGACGACCACCGTTGTAATAATATCTTTTCCAGTACGCCTCGTTTAAATTACTTACCATAACGCCACGACTTGAAGAAGCATGTGCGAATTTATCCTCACCTAAGTAAACACCAACGTGTGTAATACTCTTGCTTCTAATTTTGAAAAATACTAAATCCCCAGGTTCCAAATCCCCCTTGCGTACGGGAGTCACATTTTGATACTGGTTACGGCTATTGTATCCAATCGTCGTATTAAATACATTTTCATAAACAGCTAAAGAGAATTTTGAACAGTCAATTCCTCTTTTAGAATCTCCACCTAAGCGGTAAGGAGTTCCTAACCATTCATAAACAAATTGATAAAGTTTCGTATTAGAAGTTGCGTTTGCTGCAACGCCCATAATCTGAGAGAAGTATTCTTTAGCTAGGTTATCTGGATCAGATGACTTTTGACTATTGGTTTGTGCCTGCGAGACTAGACATAAGCCTATGAGAAGCATTGCTGCCACTAGTTTCTTTGTTTTCATTAAATCGCTTTTTTATTACAACCATCAGCTTGTTGAGTTCTCCACATTTTGAGTGGTTTTTCAACAGGCTGAAGCAAATGTAATACATACTGTCTTGAATTCAA
>JBEBRI010000237.1:0-4607 GCA_040394915.1 Sphingobacterium sp. | reverse complement strand
CCTTTATAACAAGATTTTGACAAAAAAGCAATCGGTTGTGTAAATAGGACAAACGTTTGCATGATGAAATCATTTTTGTTTCTTCAAAATTCGTTATATCATTGTATTAGGAGTTGCGCATATAACTCCTGAACCAAATTATACCGTTCATTAATTTGATAGTATTTTCAATTTGACTGTTTAGTTTGTTTTAAAATAGGTGATTTAGAGGGGGATTTCTATATCCCCCTTAATTATGTAAACCGAAGATTTTGTAACTTAGATCTTATTAAAATATTTACCATGAATAATTCGCGTAGAGATTTCTTGAAAAAGGCTGGATTGTTATCGAGTGTTGCGATCACATTACCGTCTTTGCAAAACGAAGTATTTGCTTCTCAAAACTTTAATATGTCGGGCTTTGCGGCGCCGAAAATTGATAAAGTTAAGGTAGCAATAATTGGCTTAGGGATGCGTGGTCCCGGTGCTGTAGATCGTATTTCCTATATTGAAGGAGCAGAGATTGTTGCATTGTGTGATCGACATGCTGACCGTGTGACGAAAGCGCAAACTATCCTTACAAAAAAAGGTCTCAAAGAAGCTAAATCCTATTCTGGTGAGGATGGTTGGAAAACCATGTTGAAAAACGAAGACTTAGATTTAGTATATATCTGTACACCGTGGCAATATCATGCTCCAATGGCGATTGAAGCTATGAAATCCGGTGCTCATGCTGCAACAGAAGTGCCAATCGGATTAACCATTTCGGAAATCTGGGAAGTGGTGAAAACGTCAGAGGCGACGAAGAAGCATTGTATGATGTTGGAAAACTGTTGTTATGACTTCTTCGAAATGCTTACACTAAATATGGCTCGTCAAGGTATGTTTGGTGAATTAGTGCATGCTGAAGGAGCATATATTCACGATTTATTGGACTTAAACTTCAATAAAAACGGATACGACAACATGTGGAGACTGCGTGAAAACATTAAGATGAACGGTAACTTATATCCTACACACGGTATCGGCCCAATCGCTCAATGTTTGAATATCAACTGCGGTGATAAAATGAATCATCTAGTGGCTATGCAATCAAACGATTTTATGATGGGTGATAAGGCTCGTGAGTTAGCGGGTAAAGACTCATTCTTCCAAGAATTTGTTGGTAAACGTTATAGAGGTAACATGGATACGACATTGATTAAGACTGAAAAAGGAAAGACAATGATGATCCAACATGATGTTACTTCTCCGCGTCCATATTCACGTATTCACTTGTTGAGTGGTACAAAAGGATTTGCACAGAAATATCCGAAAGAAGGAATTGCTTTTGGACATAGTTACATCAAGCCAGAGGAATTGAGCGCACTATATGAAAAATATACGCCAGAATTAGTAAAATTCATTGGTGAGCAAGCGAAAGAAGTTGGTGGACATGGTGGTATGGACTTTATGATGGACTGGAGATTAATAGACTGTTTACGTAATGGTTTGCCATTAGATCAAACAGTATATGATGGTGCATCATGGAGTGCGGTTGTTCCATTAAGTGTGGAATCGGTGGCTAAGAATAGCAGAACGGTTGATATCCCAGACTTTACTCGTGGGAACTGGAAAACCAATAAACCACACGATATGACTTTAAACGGTGGCGGTAATACCGGTATCCGTGCGAAAGTGGAAACAAAGAAAGATGTTCAATTGAACGTTCAATAGGGTATAAGTTAAACCCATATTTTCAAGAAGGAGCCTCCAGCAAATGGAGGCTTTTTTTTTACGGCACAATGGACAGCATGATTCCTTATGAAAAGCCTTATGCGCTATTGTCAAAATAGAACCTAAAGAAATTTAAACTACTAAAATGGTAGACTATTTCTTTGCATTTTCAAAAAGCCTCTTATATTTGTAATCGTAACGCTCAAAATTCAATTGACATGCGCTTTCTAGTATCCATTTTATTGCAGACTTTATTTATCGTTTCGGTCGCTTTTGCACAGCAATCTCATGTGATTGATTCATCAGCAATGGTCTGTCATGCAGAGGCAGTCCCGTCGAGAGCAACGGCAATCAAGCGGACGACTGTAAATGAAAAAGGCCGTGATACTGTGAAAATGGTGCTAATTAAAGGAGGTACGTTTCAGATGGGTTCAAGTAAATTCCAGGATGCAAGTCCTATACATGAAGTTCGCTTGAATTCTTACTATATGGATGAGCATGAAGTTACCAACGCGCAGTATGCTGTATTTGTGAAAGCAACAGGCTACGTGACTGTGGCAGAGCGACCGCTTGATCCAAAAGACTTCCCTGGAGTAGATCCTAAAGTCCTTGTGGCGGGATCTGCGGTATTTAAAGCTCCAAATCAAGTGCAGGGAATGCAGAATCATTTACAATGGTGGGATTACATTCCTGGAGCGAATTGGAGGCATCCTGAAGGTCCAGAGAGCAGTATTGAAGGTAAGGAGGATCACCCTGTTACTCAACTTGCATACGAAGACGCTGAAGCTTATGCAAAATGGGCAGGTAAGCGTTTACCAACAGAGGCAGAATGGGAGTATGCAGCAAAGGAAGGTAAACATACGGATGAAACCTATTATTGGGGTAATGAGAAGACGCCGCATGGGGAATGGATGGCAAATATTTTTCAAGGAACTTTCCCTACCCGCAATAGCAAAGAGGATGGATTTGAAACAACCGCTCCTGTTAAATCGTTTCCAGCAAATAGCTACGGCTTATTCGATATGGAGGGCAATGTTTGGGAATGGTGTTCCGATTACTACCGACCGGATTATTATCAGCATAGCCCAACTGACAACCCCAAGGGACCTGCTGACGCATTTGATCCACAAGAACCTGGAGCTGTAAAACGTGTCCAACGAGGCGGCTCATTTTTATGCAATGATCAATATTGCGAGCGCTATAAAGCAGGTAGTAGGGGAAAGGGAGAGGTTAACTCACCGACAAATAATGTCGGCTTTAGGTGCGTGAAAGATATTTAGAGATATTTTTTCAAGTTTGATTACAAAAGCTCGCAAGTCGAGCTTTTTTTATGGGATATAATATTCATTTCAGATAAACTCAATCATTCATCTTAAAAATTGTTAGAATATTTGGTGTTAGTTCGCAATTTTGAGCGGATCAATTTACGAGCATTGAGCCCTAACGAAAAAAGCCTGCATTTCTGCAGGCTTTTATTTCTAATAATATAATGTCTCCGAACTTGTATCCCTATTGGGCATTCAGGAACATTGATTTTTGGCTATATAGCTCTCTAAAATGAGGATCATTCAGATCTTTGATGAATCGAATTGCTTCACCTGTTGACTTCATTTCAGGGCCTAATTGCTTATCTACTTCTGGAAATTTCGAGAATGAGAATACAGGTTCTTTAATCGCGTAGCCTTCTAACTTACGAACAATATTGAAGTCTTTCAACTTGTTAGCGCCAAGCATAACTTTCGTAGCGATGTTAATATAAGGTACATCGTAAGCTTTAGCGATGAATGGAACAGTACGTGATGCACGAGGATTGGCTTCGATTACATAGACATTCTCATCTTTAATCGCAAATTGAATGTTTAATAAACCGCTTACGTTCAACGCTTTCGCCAACTTAATCGAGTATTCTTCCATTTTTTGTTGAACCGCTTCGGAAAGACTGAATGGAGGAAGTACAGCTGAAGAGTCACCCGAGTGGATACCCGCAGGTTCGATATGTTCCATCATACCGATAATGTGCACATCTTCACCATCGCTTATCGAATCTGACTCTGCTTCCTCAGCTCTATCTAAGAAGTGGTCAATTAAGATATGGTTACCCGGAAGATTCTTCAATAAATTGACAACCGCTTTTTCTAAATCTTCATCGTTGATAACTATACTCATGCCTTGACCTCCCAACACGTATGAAGGACGAACAAGAACAGGGTAACCAACTTCGTTAGCAACAACTAATGCTTCTTCAGCTGAAGTCGCTACACCATATTTTGGGTAAGGAATGTCTAAGTCTTTCAATAAGTCCGAGAAACGACCGCGATCTTCCGCTAAGTCCATGTTCTCAAAAGAAGTACCGATGATTTTAACACCTAATGCTTCTAAACGCTCTGCCATTTTCAATGCAGTTTGTCCACCTAATTGAACGATAACTCCTTCAGGTTTTTCTAATTCAATGATCTCGCGCACATGTTCCCAAAATACAGGCTCGAAATATAACTTATCGGCCATGTTAAAATCCGTAGAAACCGTTTCAGGGTTACAGTTAACCATGATGGCTTCGTATCCACATTCTTTTGCAGCCAATAAACCGTGTACACAAGAATAATCGAATTCGATACCCTGACCGATGCGGTTCGGACCAGAACCTAAAACGATGATTTTCTTACGATCAGATACGATCGATTCGTTTTCTTCTTCGAAAGTGGAGTAATAGTATGGGGTATGTGCAGGGAATTCCGCAGCACATGTATCAACCATTTTATAAACGCGATTAATACCTAATTCTTTACGGCGAGCATATACTTCGTCTTCCGTTACATTCGTTAATAACCATGCGATTTGGTAGTCGGAATAACCTTTTTGTTTTAAGGTCATAAAGAAGTCGCGTGGGATATTATTCAATTGATAACGACGTA
>JBEBRI010000236.1:0-4707 GCA_040394915.1 Sphingobacterium sp. | reverse complement strand
TGAAGTATTATGCTGCTGATATTGTATTTCCAGTAACTGGCCCTGCAATAAAAAAAGGAATCGTAGCAATGGACGACCATGGAGTAATTAAGGGGATTTACAACCAAGGTGAAGTCGACGATTCAAAGGTAGAATTCTTAAAAGGGGCCCTCATTCCTGGCTTCGTAAATGCACACTGTCATCTTGAACTTTCGCATATGGAAGGACTAATTCCACAACATACAGGCTTGCCACAATTCCTGATGAAAGTCATGAATGAGCGCGGAGCGAAAGAAAAGTCGGTTGACAAAGCGATGGAAGCGGCAGATAAAGCCATGTATGAGAATGGTATTCAGGCTGTTGGGGATCATGTAAATTCCGCAGTCTCTGCGAAAGTCAAAGAAAACAGCCCAATTCAGTATCATACCTTTGTGGAAGTGATGGCATTGGCGGATGCAGATGTAGAATCGCGAATCGATCAAGCCAAAGAAATAGAATTCCATTTTGACTATAAACGATCTTCAATAACACCTCACGCACCTTATTCCTGCTCAAAATCTCTTTTTAAAACCTTTAAAAAGGCTGTTGGTGAGGATAATATCATCAGTATTCATAACCAAGAGAGCGATGAGGAAAACAAATTGTTCCGATATAATAAAGGTGAATTCCTCGATTTCTATAAGCAAATGAAACTGTCAGTTGACGGTTTTCGTGCCCAAGCAAGAAACTCCTTGCAATCCTTTCTACCATATATCCCAACGAAAAATAAACTAATATTAGTTCATAATACTTACACGTCAATCAAAGATCTTGACTTTGTTGATCGTATGGGACGTAAAGTATATTTCTGCTTATGTCCAAAAGCGAATCTTTATATTGAGAACAAGCTACCAAAAGTGGAGAACTTCCTTTTAGGCGGTCATGAAATTATAATCGGTACCGATAGCTTAGCTTCCAACACTTCTTTAGATATCTTGGATGAGTTGAAGGTTATCCACGCTGAATATCCGCATCTTGATTTCAATGAAACGATTAAATGGGCCACGATCAATGGTGCCAAAGCCCTGAATATCGACCATGAGTTAGGCTCACTCGAAGAAGGTAAAAGACCAGGCTTAGTATTACTTGAGGGGATGGAAAGCTTCAAATTGGATCCAAAAATTAAAGTTAAGCGAATCCGATAGATTTTTCTATTTCTTCTTATACCTTTGTAACCATGAAGCATTTGAACATCTTGGTTAAGGGTAAAGTACAAGGAGTATACTTTCGCGCCTCTACAAAAGCAGTTGCCGATCAATTGGGGGTTAAAGGTTTTGTCTTTAATCAAGCAGACGGTACCGTTTATATAGAGGCCGAAGGAGATGCCTTAGCTTTAGATTTTCTTTTGGATTTCTGTAAAGAAGGGCCGAGCGATGCGAATGTAGCGGATGTACAGGTGACAGAGTCTACCGAAATCAAAGGCTTTTCGAATTTCGAAATTATTAAAAAAGCAAAATAAGGTGTCGGTCGTAAAGAGATTTATAAGCGATACGGCGATATATGGATTAACAACCATATTATCCCGTATGCTTGGCTTTATCATGACCCCCTTTCTAACGAAGAAGTTCGCTACGGCAGTATATGGGGTTTTCACCAATCTTTATGCATATGCTTCCCTGATCAATGCGATCCTTGCCTTTGGTATGGAAACCACTTACTTCCGCTATCTCCAAAAAGTGGAGGGAGAAAAACAAAAAGTGTTTGACACCAGTTTCTTTATAACCCTTATTAGCAGCGCTTTATTTGTATTGACCGTATTGACCTTTGCGAATCCCATTGGGTATTGGTTAAGTGAGGGTGAGAACGTCGCTGATTATGCGATGTACGTCAAGTATTTTGCTGTTATTCTTGCTGCAGATGCACTGGCGGTTGTACCCTTCGCAAAGCTTAGGGCAGAAGGAAGACCAATTAAGTATGGCTTGATTAAAGTAGGTAACATCTTAATTTACGTGTTTTTCGTGCTGTTTTTCCTTTATTTATTGCCTTATCTGGTTAAGGAGTATCCGAGTTGGAAAGCGCTGACATCCGGATGGTTTAGAGAGGGTTGGTTAGGAAATGTGTTTATCGCAAATCTGATTGCTTCTGTCGTGACGCTGATTATGCTGATTCCACAACTCATTAGTTTTCGATTTAATGTCGATAAGACACTGATAAAACAAATGCTGAGCTATACCTTTCCGATCTTAATTGCCAATATATCCTTCATCATTAATGAGAATTTAGATAAGATGATGCTACCGCGGCTAATTCCGGGAGAGCGAGGCGAAAGTGATTTGGGTATTTATGGTGCGGTAGCAAAGATTGCGGTATTTCTAAATCTCTTTGTGACCGCCTTTCGGTTAGGAGCAGAGCCATTTTTCTTTAGCTATTCGAAAAACGAGAATGCTCGGAAAACCTATGCGACGATTATGGAATACTTTGTAATCGTGATGTTGCTCGTGATGGTGGGGCTGTGTGCCAATATAGACTGGCTGAAGCATTTTATACCGAGTGGGAAAGGCGGAGATCAGGATTATTGGTCGGGTTTATTTATTGTACCGGTCTTGTTGTTAAACTATGTCTTGTTAGGGATCTACATGAATTTATCGGTTTGGTATAAATTGTCAGACCAAACGAGATATGCTTTATACATTTCCGGTATAGGGGCAATCGCAACGATTATTTTGAACTTTACGTTAATTCCGACGTATTCATACGTAGGTGCGGCATTGTCAACAACAATCACCTATCTACTGATGGTTGGCCTTTCTTATTTCTGGGGACAGAAAAACTATAGCATTCCTTACAATCTGAAGAAGATTTCGATCTATATGATCGGCGCCGTAGCTCTCGCTTTTGCTGCCTTTCATTTACATTTTTGGTTCGGAAATTTAATCTTTCTCGCTTTCTTGGCGATTGTGGCCTATTTGGAGAAAGACGTTATCCTAAGTATGCTAAAAAGAGGGAAATAAAAAAAATCGCTTGTTACGCCACTTCTTCAGAAAAATTATGTTTTATCTCTTCGAGAACCTCGATAATATCATCGAATTGCATTAGCTCAACGAGCTTCATTCTATATTCCTTAAAGTTTGGAATGCCTTTAAAGTAATTGGCATAATGGCGTCTCATTTCGAATATTCCGGTCTTGTCACCTTTCCACTCGATCGACTTCGTTAAGTGTGTTCGGCATACTTCAACACGTTCTGCGATGGTAGGGCCATCTAATCGTTCCCCAGTAGCAAAGAAGTGTTTAACTTCTCGAAAAATCCATGGATAACCGATTGACGCTCTTCCAATCATAATGCCATCAACCTCATATTCCTGGCGCCAAGCTGCTGCTTTCTCCACTGAGTCCACGTCTCCATTTCCGAAAATAGGAATTTTAACGCGCGGATTGCGTTTCACATCGCGAATCATGGTCCAGTCGGCCTGACCTTTATACATTTGTGCGCGTGTTCTTCCATGAATAGAAAGTGCTTTGATACCAATATCTTGTAGACGCTCGGCAACCTCATAAACATTCTTGGTGTTATCATCCCAACCTAATCGAGTTTTGACGGTAACAGGCAAATGTGTGGCCTCAACAACAGCTTTGGTCATAGCGACCATCTTATCAATGTCCTGTAGTAAGCTCGCGCCTGCGCCGCGGCATGCCACATTCTTTACCGGACATCCGTAATTGATATCGATCAAATCTGGATTTGCAGCGGAACAAATCTCTGATGATTGACGCATGTGCTCAATATCAGATCCAAAAATTTGAATACCAATCGGTCGTTCATACTCAAAGATATCTAATTTCTGTCTCGACTTCGCTGCATCACGAATAAGCCCCTCAGAAGAGATAAACTCCGTGTACATCATATCAACCCCATTCTGTTTGCAAACAAAACGGAAAGGGGGATCACTAACGTCCTCCATAGGTGCTAAAAGCAATGGAAATTCCCCTAAATCAATATGTTCACCAATCTTTACCGACATACTATTCAAAAATTTTTACAAAGGTACGCAAAATTCTGATTTTCAAATGTACGAGGTCTTTGGGATGTGAGATTGTAGATTCAAGTGACAATCAAACGAAAAGCTGTTCGGTGTTTTAGGTTTATGGTATAATTTGCTTCGGACCTTCTTCGACGCTGAGTCGTTGATTGAGCATTAGTCTCGAAGAAGGTCGCGAAGCAAGCTTTGCTTTAAACTGAGCAAGAATGAGACAGTCGAATATTCAATTCGCTATAAGACAATTGTAATTGATTGTCCATTCTTTATACGTTCGTTTATTTTGCTTTTTATGCCTTATTGATTTGGTCAGTAAAGTCTTGAATTGCTTGCATAGGATCTTCAGTTTTCATAAAGTTCTCGCCGATCAGGAAAGCTTGAAATCCGGCATGCTTTAAGTCATTAATGGTATTGGGATCCGAAATTCCACTCTCTGATACCTTGATATACTGATTTGGTATTTTTTCAACCAGGTCATAAGAATGGTCTAGGGATACGACGAAATCTTTCAGGTTTCGGTTATTCACGCCAATGGCATCAATGGTATCAAATAAACTTTTGCCTAATTCTTCTTCATTGTGGATTTCTAAAAGCACATTCAAGCCTAATGATTTTGCATAGCTTGAAAGCGTTTTGATTTCCTCTTCGGTCAAACAAGCCGCGATCAAAAGAATAATATCTGCTCCGTAAGCTTTCGCTTCCGCAATTTGGTAT
>JBEBRI010000235.1:0-4734 GCA_040394915.1 Sphingobacterium sp. | reverse complement strand
CTTATGTATAATATCTAATGTCTAATGTCTAACATCTAATGTCTAACATCTAACATCTAATGTCTAACATCTAACATCTAATGTCTAACATCTAATATCTAATGTCTAAACACATTATCCGAAAACACATACCTAATCTCTTCTCTCAAGTTATATCTTGAGGCCATTACTTCTCCATAGGCACCTGCGGTACGTATAGCGATAAGGTCTCCCCTTTTAGATATAGGAAGTGATACTTCTTTACCGAAGCAATCCGAGCTCTCGCAAATAGGACCTACCACATCGTAGTTTAGCGTACTAGTTTCGGTTGGTAAGCCGAGGCGTTCGATTTTATGATAGGCTTGGTAAAGCGCTGGGCGCATCAGCTCGGTCATTCCGGCATCGAGAATTAAGAAATTCTTTTTTACCCCACTTTTGCTGTACAGCACTCGACTAACCAATGTACCGGATTGAGCGACCAAGGCACGACCAAGCTCAAAGTGAACCTCCTGTTGTGGCGTACGTTCGAGGAACTTATCGAACACGTCAAAATAGGCCTCAAAATCTGGAATTGGATTCTCGTCCGGATGATAATAATCGACACCCAATCCGCCGCCTACATTCAATATCTTAATTGTTGTACCGCGTTCTTCAAACCAGTTTTTCCATTCATTGACCTTGACGCAAAGGCTTTTGAATACATTCATATCAGTAATCTGTGATCCCACATGGAAATGTAAGCCCACGAGATCTACATGCTGACAATCGCGCAATACGGAAGCCGCTTGTTCGAGTTCGGAGTTTGGTACACCGAACTTATTCTCATCAAGACCCGTTGTGATATAATGGTGCGTATGGGCATCTACATTTGGGTTAATGCGCAACGAAACATTGGCACGTTCACCAAGTGAAGCGGCAAGTTCATCAATTACTTGTAATTCTTCGATCGATTCAACATTGAAAGCGAAAATCTGATGCTTTAAGGCCATCGTGATTTCCTTATCCGACTTCCCTACTCCGGCGAATGTAATCTGATCGGCAGGAAATCCTCTATCGATCGATTTTTGAACTTCGTTTCCCGAGACACAGTCAGCACCAAAACCTTGCGCTTGGATAGCCGCTAATACTTTATCATTAAAGTTAGCTTTTAACGCGTAGTGAATATGAAATCCACGCTTATCTGCAGCAACTTTCGCAGCTTGCAAAGTACGATTCAAAAGCTCCATATCGTAATAATAAAATGGAGTTTCAAATGGCGTTAAACGGTTCAGGCTAATTTTATTTATTTGCATTTTCTATTTATTAAAACAATCTATTATGTAAAGAGCGTAGTGCTTCTGTTTTGTGCTCGGAATTCAAAAGGATAGAAACATTATAGTCCGATCCGCCGTAAGAAATCATACGTACTGGAAGGTGCTTCACAGCGTCTAATACACGAGCGGCATAACCATGTGTATTGGCACCAAAGTCGCCCACAATACAAACGATCGTCTGATCTCTATCAACGCGCACGGTTCCAAAGTCTTCCACCTCACGGATGATATCGTCTAAATTACGGGTATCATCAATGGATAACGATACGGCAACCTCCGAGGTTGTAATCATATCAATTGGAGTTTTGTAGCGTTCGAAGATTTCGAATATTTTACGCAAGAAACCATAGGCTAAAAGCATTCGTGAAGAGTGAATATGAATAGCTGTGATTTCATCTTTAGCTGCAATTGCGCGAATGGCTCCTTTTTGTCCACCATCTTTGGAAATCAGCGTTCCTGGCGCTTTAGGATCCATTGTGTTTAACAGACGTACCGGCACATTGTATTTTTGCGCTGGAAAAACTGATTGTGGGTGAAGAATTTTTGCACCAAAGTAGGCTAACTCGGCTGCTTCATCAAAGCTTAAATGAGCAATTGGACTTGTTCCTTTGACAACACGTGGGTCATTATTGTGCATCCCGTCGATATCGGTCCAGATTTGAACTTCATCCGCTTGAATTGCAGCACCGATCAAGGATGCCGTATAGTCAGATCCGCCGCGGCGTAAATTGTCAATCTCGCCGAATGCATTTCTACAGATGTACCCTTGGGTGATAAATAAAGTGTTGTCTGGATAGGAAGCTAAGATTGCACTCAACTTCTCATTGATATAAGGCACAACAGGTTCGTTATCCTCGTCAATTTTCATAAAATCCAAGGCTGGCAATAAAACCGATTTAACGCCGATTTCTTCCAAATGGAAATGCCACAATGCGGTCGATAACAACTCCCCCTGCGCTAGTATCACCTTCTCCTCTACTGCGGTAAACAGGTCGTTTGACAACGAGGAAATTAAGTTAAAATGATAGTCAATTAATTCCTTACCGTTCTTATATCCGTTCTCTGTGCTGAAGAGTTCCTTAATTAACGATTCGTACTTATTCTTATGCGTTTCGATCAATTGCTTGGCATCGTCCTTCTTACCTGCTAGGTAAGCTTTTCCGATTTCTACCAATGCATTAGTGGTTCCAGCAACGGCTGAAAGCACGACGATCTGACGCTCCGATGGGTTTACAATTTCCAGTAAACCTTTGATACGTTCAGCACTTCCTACGGATGTTCCTCCGAACTTAAGAATTTTCATATCTCTATAATTTAACTTTGTTTTTTGCGGGTGTGAATATAAGGATTTATCCCATAAAAAAGCGGCACAAATGCAATTAAAAGCTTTTGTGCCGCATATTTTCAATGCGGAAGAATTACTTCTTCAGATTTTCTATTAATAATGTTGCCAGTTCTTCTCCAATACGTTCTTGCGCTTCATTTGTCGCAGCACCGATATGTGGAGTTAATGATATTTTTGGATGCGTAAGAATCTCAGTGCGTGGAGTTGGTTCATCGTCATAAACGTCTAAACCCGCAAATGCTACCTTACCTGAATTTAACGCTTCGACTAACGCAAGCTCCTCAATAACGCCACCACGTGAAGCATTGACTAATCCAACGCCATCTTTTAAGATCGCAAATTCGTCTTTCCCAATAACTGGCTTATCCGTAAATGGAACATGTAATGAAATAAAATCAGATTGACGTAATACGCTGTCTAGCTCCACTTGCTGAACAGGAACCTCCACTTGGATATCACCAGAAAGGGATAATGTTAATGTTTTAGGACCTTCGAACAAATCCGAGTAGATCACGTTCATACCTAACCCTAACCCAATCTTTGCCGTTTCTCTGCCGATACGACCGAAACCAACAACGCCTAACGTTTTACCTTGAAGCTCTGTACCAGCGCCATAAGCTTTCTTTAACGCTCCAAACTTTGTCGAACCATTTACTGGCATTTGACGGTTGGAATCATACAAGAAACGAACACCATTCAGCAAATGGGCAAATACCAATTCGGCTACGGAATGTGATGATGCAGCAGGCGTATTGACAACTGCAATACCTTTAGAACGTGCGTAATCCACGTCGATGTTATCCATACCAACGCCGCCGCGACCAATAACTTTAATATTTGGACATAGGTCGATTAATTCCTTTCTTAATTTAGTTGCGCTACGTACAGTCACTGCATCGTAGGCATTTAAGCGTGCTGCAAGTTCTTCTTGCGGAATATGTACGGTATCCACTTCAAATCCTGCAGCTTCTAATATCTGTTTACCGATCGGATCAATCCCATCGTTTGCTAATATTCTCATTTGTTCTTTTTTATTTATGCTTTTCTTCAAATTCTCTCATCGTATCCACTAGGGCATTAATCGATGTGATCGTTAATGCGTTATAGATTGACGCTCTAAATCCGCCAACGGAACGGTGTCCTTTAAGACCGATTAATCCTCGTTCTTTCGCAAGTTCCAAGAACTCGGCTTCTAACTCTGGACTTTCCATTACGAAGGTCACATTCATACGTGAACGATCTTCCGTATGGGCTGTTCCTTTGAAGAAAGGGTTACGATCAATTTCATCATATAGCATACGTGCTTTGATGATGTTCTCTTGTTCGATAACCTCTACACCACCTTTTGCTTTCAACCAACGTAAATTTAACATAGAAACGTAAATTGAAAATACCGGAGGCGTATTATACATTGAGCCTGCTTTCGCGTGGGCTTCATATTCAAAAATAGTAGGCAGATTACGTCCAGATTTGCCAAACAGCTCATCTTTCACAATAACCAAGGTTACACCAGCAGGACCCATATTTTTTTGCGCACCGGCGTAGATTAAATCAAATTCTGAAACGTCAATCTTTCGGCTTAAAATATCCGAAGACATATCCACAACGACAGGAATATTGGTTACGGGTGTTTGAAACACCTCAGTTCCGTAAATGGTGTTGTTCGATGTGAAATGGAAATAAGTAGCATCTGCCGGGATGGAGTAATCCTTCGGAATGTAGGTATAATTCTGATCGCTTGAGGAGGCAACAATTTCTACTTGTCCGAGTTTTTTTGCTTCCTTCGCGGCTTTACTAGCCCAAACGCCAGTATCTAAATAAGCGGCTTTCCCTCCTTCTGGCAATAAGTTCATGGGAACCATTGCGAATTGCTGGCTTGCTCCGCCTTGTAAAAATAAAATGGAATATCCTTGCGGTACGTTCAATAGCTCGCGCACTAAGCGCTCTGTCTCAACGACAACCGCTTCGAACTCCTTCGAGCGGTGGGATACCTCTAAAATGGAAAGTCCAGTTCCATTAAAGTCCAACACAGCTTGAGAAGCTTCTTCAAAGACTTCCTTGGGTAAAATACAAGGGCCTGCTCCGAAATTATGTTTC
>JBEBRI010000234.1:0-4762 GCA_040394915.1 Sphingobacterium sp. | reverse complement strand
CTTCCATTAACTAGTTTAGAGGTTATAATTCTATGTTGCTCATGCGTAGAGCAACATAGAATTTGTATTTTATTCCTTAAATGATTTCCGTCTCGAACTGAGATAAGAAACGAACATCATTTTCGGAGAATAACCTTAAATCCCGAATTTCGTATTTAAGGTTTGTAATGCGTTCGATACCCATACCGAAAGCAAAACCTGAATATTTTTTACTATCAATCCCACAGTTATCTAATACATTCGGATCAACCATTCCACAGCCTAGGATTTCCACCCAACCAGAATATTTACACATCTGACAACCGGCACCCTTACAAATTGTACAAGAGATATCCATCTCAGCTGACGGTTCTGTAAATGGAAAATATGAAGGACGGAAACGTACTTTCGTGTCCTCTCCATAAAGCTCTTTGACAAAGTGGTATAGTGTCTGCTTTAAATCTGCAAACGAAACCTCTTCATCTACATACAATCCTTCCACTTGATGGAAGAAACAGTGTGCACGAGCAGAAATTGCTTCATTACGGTATACACGGCCAGGCATAATCGCACGAAACGGTGGCTGCCCTTGTTCCATTAATCGTACCTGTACAGATGATGTATGCGTACGCAACACCACGTCGTTACCATCTTGTTTCTTGATAAAGAATGTATCCTGCATATCGCGCGCCGGATGTTCAGGCGCAAAGTTCAATGCTGAGAAATTATGCCAATCATCTTCGATGTCATTTCCTTCAGCAACAACGAAGCCCAATTTCTTGAAAATCTCTACAATCTCTTTTCGAACCAATGACAACGGATGTCTTGAGCCTAAAGTAAAACCTTGCCCAGGAAGCGTTAAATCGCCTTCTTTTTTATTTTGACTGCCATCAGCTTGACTTGCGAATTGCTCGGATGCTTCTTGAAACTTGTTTTCTGCTAATTGCTTAAACTCGTTCAATACTTTTCCCAAAACACGTTTCTCTTCTGAGGAAACAGTTTTGAATTCTTCGAACAAACTCTTAACGATGCCCTTCGACACCAAAAACTTAAGACGGAATGCCTCCACATCTTGTGCTGAAGTTGGAGCAAATGCTTCAATCTCTTGGGTATACTGCGTTATTTTATCTTGCAACATGGCCCAAAGATACAGCAAATTTTAAAAAGTTTATGATAAGGTTTGGTAATTAATTTAGGCAAATATTAAAATGGCAAGCCATCATTATCATCATTATTCTCGGTAAAATCAACAGATTGTTCTTTCTCAACTTCCACAGTCGAGGCATTGGTAGATGTTCCTTGTGGAATTTGGGGTTCAAAATCTGAGCGACGACCTAAAAGGTTAAAACTCTCCGCAACAATTTCTGTCGTATATCGACGGATTCCTTCCTTATCCTCATAGGACCTAGTCCTCAACTTTCCTTCGATATAGACGAGCTTACCCTTACTCAGGTATTTTACAGCAACGTCTGCCAAACCTCGCCAAAGGACAATATTGTGCCATTCCGTTTGTTCAATTCGCTTACCATCTTTACTAAAGGTTTCAGAAGTCGCTAAGGGAAAACTTGCTACACTTACATTCCCTTCCAAATAACGGATTTCAGGGTCTTTACCCAAATGTCCTACTAAAATAACTTTGTTTACTCCAGACATACAATAATCAATAATTTAGGATTAGTTAGCACTAAAAATGTTGCTCAATGAAGGAGCTAATCAGTTTATGTTTAGCTAATTTATCTAAATTTCCCAACAAATAATAATTCCAATTGTTTTTTTTCGGCAAATCAACAGCAGTATTATCCATTCTGTAAAAGCGTGCGTATATATTTTGGTGGCTTAGCACATGCTTTTGTACAGCACCTATCGGGAAAATCATAGCATCCCCAAACAGTTCCCGATACTCAATGGATGTTTGTAGGTCCTCGATTGAAATGGCGCCGCTCGTTTCTAACATCGGAAACTCAAACAAATTTGTCCAAACATCTCCGTCTGGACGTTGCGACATTAACACTTTTCCATCTTGTTCAATAATGAAGTAATGAAAATAGCGATCCCTACTTTTCTTCCCCTTAATTTTTTTAGGCAATTCCGCCTGTAAGTTGTTTGCATAAGCAACACAGTCAACACGCAAAGGGCAGACACTACAATCGGGATTCTTTGGCTTACATTGCAGTGCACCGAAATCCATCATCGCTTGATTGTACTCCCCCGGACGATGCGGATCCAACATGTCATCGGCAAGCTTTGCGAATAACTTTTTGCCAAGGGAAGAATTGATTGGTTCTTCGATACCGAAATATCGCGAAAGTACGCGAAAGACGTTACCATCTAATACCGCATGCGCATGATTCTCCGAGAAAGAGGCAATCGCTGCAGTGTATTCACCAATACCAGGTAATGATAGCAGCGTACTATAATGTGTAGGAAAAATGCCATCATGAAGACTGACAACTTGTTTAGCGGCTTTATGCATATTTCGTGCACGCGAATAATAACCTAAACCTTGCCATAAACGCAAGATATGATCCTCCTCAGCTTGGGCAAACTTTGTTACATTTGGATATTCCTCTACAAATTTAAAAAAATATGGAGTTCCTTGTTCTACTCTTGTTTGCTGAAGAATAATCTCCGACAGCCAAATTACGTAAGGATTCTTTGTTTCTCGCCATGGCAAAGCTCTTTTATGCTGTTGATACCACTCCAGAATACGTGCTGAAAACGACATGATACAAAGATGAAAATTATTCTAAAATTCAGTCGCCCTGACGTTATTAAATGTTAAAAAATCATTAAATAATGTGGACATACTATAAATTAGTAATTCGACTAGCAGTATTAGAGAAATAATTACTATGATTAAACAAAAGACTTCCGTTGTCATTCTAGACGCCAACGGAGATTCTGATCGCAAGATTCAAGTTCCAACTTTTGTCTTAAAAAACTGGAAAAGAATACTTGGCTTAGGTGCCTTGTTGATATGCCTAGCCTGCGGTACTATTGTATATCTCGCTACAAAAAACACCAGCGAGCGTTACGAAAAAGAGTTAACTCAAAAAGTGAAAGCCCTCGAAGCAGCAAAACAATCGCTTGCAACTGAGGAAGCATCCAATCAAATGAGTATGGAGCAAGTCCAGAAATCCTTTGACGCCATTGATAGTACACTTAACCAAATTAATGCCAAAATGCGTAAAAGAGGGTTAAAAGATATTGCACCTAAGATTAAAAACGTTGGTGGTCCGGTAGAGGAGGAATTAAACTTAGAAGAGTTGACCAAATTTTACAACAAAGAGTTAAGAAATCTGGACAAGAAGTTAGAGGGTATTCCGCTTGGAATTCCACATCATGGAAAAATAACGTCGCGCTTCGGATATCGTCGTAATCCTTTTACCAATAAAGGAAGAGAAATGCACTCTGGTATAGATATCAAAGGAAATACTGGAGAGGCTATAAAAGCCACTGCTGCGGGTAAAGTAGTTCATGCAGGTTACAAAGGGCAATACGGTCGGGTAATCATCATTGAGCACAGCAATGGATGGGAGACTAGATATGCACACCTTTCAAAAACGAAAGTTCGCGAAGGACAACGTGTGGAAGCCGGGCAAATTATTGGCAGCTTGGGTAACACTGGAAGATCGACTGGCCCGCATTTACATTATGAGCTGTTAAGCCACGGCACTAAAATCAATCCAGAGAAGACGTTAAAATTTTAGAAAGAAACGAATACTAACCACCTATCATAATTTATCAAGAGTAAAAAGCATTAAACATCCCGTTTAATGCTTTTTTTTGTGCTATTCCTACCGAACCCGGCTATGAAAAAGCGATCCCCATTGATACAAACCAAAGCTCTAAACCTCTCGTTAATCGATCTATACTTCATTGTTAATAAAATTCGCAATTCTATTTTTGCAGATTCAAAAAAAACAGGGACTTTTGAGCAATAATTAACGACAACATGAAATTAGCGACTGCTTTAACGCTCTTTTGTTTATTGGGACAGAGTGCTTTCGCACAGCAAGAAGAATCTGCTGAAATAGAAATCGTACAAGAATCAAGCGATATCGAACTTGGTGAAGGTTTTATAGCCTATCACGACTCCTTAACATTTAATTACGGACTGAAAACAGCCAGTGGACAAATTATTACCCAACCCATTTACGCTTCAATTGGTGAATACATCGACGGCTGCTTTATTGTTGTCAATGAAGATTACTTAAGCGGCATAATTGATGTAAATGCTAAGCCCCTCGTTGAACTAAGTTATGATGAATTGTTGTACGACGCTACGGTCAAAGCATACATTTACAACAAAGACGGAAAAGCAGGTTTAATGACTAAAAATGGGAAACCACTCTGGAACGTTAGCTATTCTTCATTAGCCCCATTCATCGACGACTATGCCGTCTTTTCGATCGAAGACAAGTATGGATTGGTTGACCAGTCTGGAAATATTGTCGTTCCTGCAAATTATGAAAGCATTATGCAATTCGACTCGAAATACTATGTCGTATTAAGCGGACAGCATATGCAAGTCTATAACCTCAAAGATAAATCGTTAATTGTTGGAGATTATCAATATCTATTCTTATCCTTTATTGACGACTTATTTATTGCCAGTAAAGACGGCCTAAGCTACGGATATATAAACGGTAAGGGAGAAACTGTAATCCCTTTCCAATACAGCTTTGCCGGTCAATTTATTGACGGTGTAGCTTCAGTGATAAAAACTGGGGAGGAAGAAATGATCAATATTAACCCTAAGGGCGAAGAATTAAAAAATTCA
>JBEBRI010000233.1:0-4856 GCA_040394915.1 Sphingobacterium sp. | reverse complement strand
AGGACAGGATGCCAAGTTGACAATCAATGGTGTTGATGTAACTCGTCAATCTAACACATTTGATGATCTGATAGAGGGTACTACTTTTACAATTGCTAGCACAGGTCAATCGACCGTCACAGTAGGCATCGACACAGACGGCATTGTGGAGAAAGTGAAAGAATTCGTAGCTGCGTATAATAAAGTTAATGATCTTGTTAAAGAAAATTTGAAAAAACCGGCGAAAAAGGAAGATTTTAATCCTTTGCAAAGCGATTCTTTACTGAAAAATATTAGTAATCAGTTGTATACAGTATTTAATTCGGGTGTTGCATTGGATGGAGCTGCTAATCATCCGGTCGATCCGACTAAGAAAGTGGAATCGTTTATGGAGCAAATCGGTCTAATCATCGACAAAGGGGCGACTAAAGCCGAGAATTTGACCGGTAGAATTACGTTTGATGAGGCAGCTTTCAAGAATGCGTTGGAAGAAGATTCGGACAAGGTTATTGGTATGTTCACTCAAAGTGTGGATAGCGACAAAGGAATGACTGATGGCATTATTACAAAATTTTCTGAGATTATTAATTCGTATACGTCCAGCGTAAACGGATTTATTTCTCAAAAAATTACTGGGTATGATTCCGAAATCAAAATGATCGATGAGAGAATGACGAATATGTCGAGAAGTTTAGAGATGACGGAAGCTCGCCTAAAGCTGCAATTCGGAAATATGGAAACGATGCTGTCCAGTTTGAAAAATGAACAGAAATGGCTAAGTTCTCAGTTTGAAGCATTGTTGAATACGAGATCCAATAAATAAATGCGACAAGGGGATGTTGAAGGATGATCCCGAATTATAGCGGATATCATGCATACCAGAGAAATAAATACGAGACAGCCTCTCCTCATCGACTAATCACTATGCTCTATGAGGGTGCGCTTCGATTCATGAATCAAGCTATTCAGAAGATCGAGCAAAAGGATATTGCGGGTACCAATACAGCTATCCACCGTGCCCAAGATATTCTATATGAATTAATTGCTTGCTTGAACTTCGAGCAAGGCAAAGAAATCGCTACTAATTTGAACAATTTGTATCGTTATTCGATTGATTTATTAATTAAAGCCAATATCGAGAAAAATACAGATGCGCTGCGTGAGGCGGCATCTATTATTACAGATATTAAAGAAGCGTGGGATCAGATCGGGAAGGAAGTGTCCGTGTCCAATGGCTAGTCGAAACTTGGAGGTGATCAACGGCTACAACCAATGGATAGCTATTGTTGAAACGCAGTTGGTTTTGGCTGGACAAGAGTCGACCGAGGAGCGCTTTGATCAGATGAATCGGCTGGAACAAGAGAAGGAAGCGATCAAGCGAATACTAAAGGGATATAGCGATAGACTGGATCAGCCGCAGCCAGAATGGGCTGAACAGATTATGCAATCTATTACTAAGCTGCAAGGGTTGAATGAAAAACTGCAGCAACTATTGGAAGGCTGGCATGGCAATGCTTCCTCCAATATGAAGCAAGTTTCGACCCAACGAAAAATATTGAATTCGTATGGTGGTGTACAAAATAGCGATATTGTGTCATATTATATCGATTCCAAAAAATAATTTGCACCTTTGAAAAAAACTATTAAATAATCTGCAAATCTTGCCGATATATGTAATGTGACCACAAGGACGTGGTACGAAAAACTTATCATGGAGGATGATACTTATGTTTATTAACACAAACGTAGGTGCGATGAACGCACACCGTAACTTGACTTCCAACAACACTGCAATGAACAAAACAATGGAAAAGCTATCTTCCGGTTTCCGCATTAACCGTGCTGCAGACGATGCTGCTGGTCTTGCAATCTCCGAGAAAATGCGTTTCCAAATCAACGGATTGCAACAAGCACAACGCAACGCTCAAGACGGTATTTCTCTAATTCAAACAGCTGAAGGCGCGCTTACTGAAACTCATGCCATGTTGCAACGTTTGAATACCCTTGCTAATCAGGCTTCAAACGGTACTTATGCATCTAAAGACCGTGAAAAAGTACAGCTTGAAGTTACTCAGCTACTAAGTGAGATTAGCAACATTGCATCAACTACCAAATTTAATGGAATTTCTTTATTGAATCAATCGGCAACAATCTCTTTCCAAGTTGGTGTAAACAGCGGCGATACTATCAAAGTTGACAGAGGCAAAATGGGTGCAGCAGCGCTATCTGTTAATGCAATTTCTTTGAAAAGCGCTGGTAGTGCTCAAGCTGCAATTACGAAGATTGAAAAAGCAATTGAAGCGGTTTCCGAGCAACGCGCGAAGTTTGGTGCTGTTCAAAACCGTCTAGAGCACACAATCAACAACCTTGGCGTTAACGCTGAGAATTTGTCTGCTGCTCAATCTCGTATTCGCGATGCAGATATGGCTCAAGAAATGACTAACTTCACGAAGAACCAAATCTTGGTTCAAGCTGGTACTTCGATGCTTGCACAAGCAAACTCTGTACCACAAAACGTGTTGAAGCTTCTAGGATAATATGTAAGTTCACAATACCAGAAAAAGGCTGCCAATTGGCAGCCTTTTTTATTAATAGATTAACGCTTATTTACCGATAAATACAGTAAGAAGAAAATAGATCAGGGAGCGAATTGAACAATGAATCAAACGGAGTGGAAAGAACTTATAGAGGAAGTGGAACTTCATATTCTGAAGCTTGAGAAAGCGAGCCTCTCGGTCGGTGAGCTGTTTTATGATGCTATGCAGCCTCAAACCATTGAAGTGTTCACCCAGTATTTAAATGGATTTTACGATATTGCACACGCCATCGCGGTAACAGTGGAAAATAGTGAGTTCTTTGCTCCTGATTTGAAAAACAACTCAGAACAATATGTAGCCGGACTGTTCAACCAATTCGAGCAAATGAAAACGTTAATTAACCAGGAACGTTTTGTTTCCTTGGCGGATATTTTAAAATATGAGATTCCTGGACATTTAGAGAAAATATTATCTGCTTTAAAGGAGTAGGGAGTCATGGAACAAGTGTTTGACACAAATCTAGTATATCTCAAGCAACATAAGCCATCTATTTATACCATAGTTATGGATTACTTGAATGGGCCTGAAGCAGGTCGCGCATTTTCTTTGGTGTCAGACCCAGTGTTGAACATCGAGCATCGCGACTCGAAAGAATCCTTTTTGTTACATAGCAAATATGATCCAGAATATGAGTGCGAAAGATGGTTAGACTCGTATCAACTTGATACGCATATTGAGACGGATTTTGTAGTGTACGGATTAGGGTTAACCTATCATTTGGCCCCTATTCTCGAACAGTTTCCAAATGTGAAATTATTTATATATGAGCCAGAAGTAGGTATATTTGTAGAAGCATTAAAAGTAGTTGATGTTGCAAGCTTATTTTCGTACCCGAATATTGCATACATTTCCGTCGGGAAAACAAAAGATGTTTTAGAGAAGTATATAAATTACCTTTATTATTACGGAAAGCTTCCAGTTCGTGTATTAGATATCCCTATATATAGAACGATAGATGCACCGTTTTTTGTTGTCTTTTTAAAAGTCCTTGAAAAAATTAACGTTAGGAAACTGTTCAAGCAAGGCTTCCATCAATTTTTTGGGAATCAGATGTTTATAAATAGTTTGAAAAATATTCGTCATATGATCCAAACCCCATCATTAGATTTATTGAAAAGTAAGTTTAAAGGCAGTACCGCGATCATTGCAGGCGGAGGACCGTCGTTGCAGTATGATATTGAATATATGAAGCAGCACAGGGATGAAATTCTTATTATTGCTGCGGGTTCAAGTGTTCAATCACTTGTTTATCTGGGTGTTATACCGCATTTGATTGTATCGATGGACCCTGGAATTGCGAACGCTAATGTATTTTCTCGAACTAACTTTAACAATATCCCTTTACTATATATGCCTCAGATTCATCATGAAATTATAGAAGAGCACAGTGAAAATAATATATTTGCTTATTACAATAATGATTCGATGCTTAATATATATGTCGACTATGATTTAAAGGACTATGCTTTTGAACCTACATATTCCGTAACTGGGACGGCTATTCAAGCGGCAATATATATGGGGGCTGAACATGTGGTGCTGACGGGTCAGGATTTATCGTACCCGGATAAGAAAGTTTACTCACCGGGTGCAATTCACATAGATGAAGGGATAAACACTAAGCCTGATCAAGAGTTAACTGAAACAGTTACGAATGTGTTTGGAGGAACTAATCCTACAACCTTTAGCATGAAGAAAACTCTTGAGAACATTGAGCAAATCATAGGACAATTTCCCGAAATTGCGTTTTCGAATGCATCTTCCAAAGGCGCAGTTATAGCAGGGGCAGAGTATATGGAAATATCCCAAGCTATGAAGCACATTCCATATCGCAGCTATGAATTCGATTCAATTAAAAAGCTTATTTCTGAAGCACGTGTTGAATTTCATCCAGACTTTTCGGAAGTTCGCAGTAAGACGATTGAGATTATTGAAGCTCTGAATGAGTTCAAGCGGATTGCCAAGTCAGTGCAAAATGACTTAAAGCAGCTTCTCGATTACAGTGTCAGCAATGAACTAAAGGCGGAGATGTTATTACGGAAAATTGAAAATAAGTGGGCATCTGTTGTTACGCATTATATATTTATAAATGTAGTGTCGGAATGGATGGCATTGGAGTTGTATGAATATGATCAGACTATTCTCGATATTTCTAACGAAACCGACATTAGCAAAAAAGCTATGTCTCTAAGTGAAATGTTGGGTAATTTTTGTGAAAAAATGAGTGAGGTCATTCTTATTATGCGAAATGAGTTTCAGGCGCTATTAGAAATAACGTCG
>JBEBRI010000232.1:0-4905 GCA_040394915.1 Sphingobacterium sp. | reverse complement strand
TTGAGGGTGAAGGATTCACCGCCAAAAACACGAGACATTGTGTAAATTCTATTTCGATGAAGTTTGTTCCTTCAGCTCATTAACGGTCGCAGAAGAACCGCGAACTAACAACTCACAAGGAATTACAATCTTTTGTAGTTCCTTGTTTTTCCCCTTTATTTCGTTCAATAATGTGTGAATCAGTTCATTCGCAATGGCACTGGTGTCTTGCGTAACCACTGAAATATCTGGTTCGTGTAGCTTGAATAATGTATGATCATCAAAGGCGACCATATGTGGCAAATTCATGCCATATTCCTTAACGGCTTTTAAACCATCAATTGCCAAATAATTCGTCGCAAACAAAACTGCATCTAAATGATTTTCGTGGATAAAATTATACAGTTGCTCCATAACGGATTGCTCATCCTCATCCAGCCGAACCTTTTTAATATAGGCTTGCTGTTGAAAGTCATCAACCGCTTTCATATAGCCCTCTAATCGATCCCGCATTTGTGTTTGAGTTGAATACAAGGATACGAAACCCACTTTCCTGTTTTTAGGATTATTTAATAAATGTGTTGTCGCTTCGTAGGCTCCCTTAAAATTATCTAAAACAACATAATGAGTCTCCAACTGCGGAATATAGCGATCGAATAAAACCAAAGGAACATTGTTCTTATGCAGATTGCTCAGTGTTTCTTCAAGCCCTTCTGGCGGCGTAATGATATATCCATCAACTTGGCGGTCATAAAACAGCTGGATGAGTTCCTTCGCTTTAGTCGCATCGTTATCCATACTACAGTAAATAATATGGTATCCATTTTCATAGGCGATGCGTTCAATGTATTTGGCTACGTTCGAGAAGAAAGGATTCGAGATATCCTCAACGATAAGGCCCAATATTTTAGACTGTCCAGTTCGTAAACTTTGTGCCAATTGATTTGGCTTGTAACCTACCTTTTTAACATACTCTAAAACGCGCTTCGTCAAACTCTCGCTAATGCGCTTCTCTTTGGCTTTTCCATTCAGAATAAAAGAAACAGTCGTCACAGAAACTCCAAGAGTCTTTGCAATATCACTAATTAAAATACGTTTTCTCATGCTAGGTCAACAGTGGATTATTGGAATTTTTATCAAATATATAATTTCAGCTAAATTTTAGCAAGCAAATGCTAAATTAATTGCTAAAAACAGAGCTAAAAGGTTTTATATTAAATAAAACGCTACTTTTGTAGCTATACACTATTATTAACGAATATTATGAGTTTTCATTGCCCCCCAATCATCAAATCCTTGAGTCTGTGCTGGTTGATCCTTTTTCAAGTCAACATCGGCCAGGCGCAGAAACTGACAAGTTACGTCGATCCTTTTATTGGAACAGGTGGACACGGACACACCTTCCCTGGTGCAACCGTCCCTTTTGCCTTAGTCCAATTATCCCCCGATAATGGCAAAAATGGGTGGGATTGGGTGAGTGGATATCACATTTCAGCAGACTCCATTGCCGGCTTCAGTCATATGCATTTGAGCGGAACGGGTATTGGCGATTGGCTTGACGTTGCCGTTATGCCCTTGATAAAACCTATACAAAAGGAAAAGATCGATACACGGGTATCTTTTTCACACAAAAACGAACAGGCGAGCCCTGGCTTTTATTCGGTCTTACTCGACAATCAGATTAAAGTCAACCTAACATCGACTGAGCGGGTCGGATATCATCAGTATACTTTTCCGGCAGGATCTGAAGCCACCATCCGTTTGGATCTAAATCATGCCTACAATTGGGACAAACCGACCAACACGGAGATCAGCATCTTAAATGATAGTACCGTCGTTGGAAAGCGCTATTCCTATGGATGGGCAAACCAACAACATATTTATTGTGCCATCCGATTTGCAAAGCCTTTTACGCACTATTTATTAAACGGCAAAGCGACTCAGGAAAAAGTTGTCGCATTCAATTCACAAAATGACCCGAAGCGTGAAGCCACGATTAATGCACAATTTTGCTTCCCGAGTCAGCGTCAAGTGGAAATGAAGGTCGCGCTGTCAACCAGCAGTACGGCAAATGCGCAACAAGCGTTAAACGAAATTCCAACCTGGTCCTTCGAGCAGGTAAAACAAGCTGCGGACGACAAATGGGAAAAGGAACTGGGTAAAATAAAAATCGAAAGTACGGACGAACGCGTGAAACGAATCTTCTATTCTGCCCTATACCATACGGCGATCTCTCCGACCCTGTATTCCGATCAAGATGGATCTTACAAGAATTATAAAGGCGAATTTCATAAAATGCCAAATCATGCACAACGCTACACGCTCTTTTCCCTATGGGATACTTTTCGAGCGCTCCATCCGCTATTTACGATCACACAGGCTGAGCGATATAGCGACATATTGAATAGTATGTTAGCCTTCTACGATGAAAACGGGCTTTTGCCAGTTTGGGATTTAAGCACTTTCGAAACTAATACCATGACGGGGTATCACGCCATCCCCGTTCTTGCGGATGCCATCTTAAAGGATTGGCCAGGTGTGGATCCAGAGCGTGCCTACCGAGCGATGTTAGCCAGTGCAAATCAATCCATCCGCGAGGTACCGGCGTATATGGAATACGGCTATGTGCCACAAGATGTCAATGGTGGTTCGGTTACTAAAACGCTAGAATATGCTTTCGATGACTACTGTATTTCCCTTGTTGCAAAAAAATTAGGTAAACAAGACGATTTCATCAAATTCAGCAAAAGAGCGAAAAACTATAGCAATCATTTCGATCCAAACTCCGGGTTTATGCGGGCACGTTTGAAAAACGGAAATTTTATAGAACCATTCGACCCCTTCCACTCGGAACACGATTTCGAAAAAAGTCAATACATTGAAGGGAATGCATGGCAACATTCCTTCTTTGTACCGCAGGACGTCCGTGGTCTTGATAAACTTTTCCCAAAAAAAGGTGGCTTAGAAGCAATGCTTGACACCCTTTTTAAGGCGCCATCCGAAATGACCGGGGAAAATCAATCGCCGGATGCGTCTGGCTTTATTGGTCAATATGCGCATGGTAATGAGCCGAGCCATCACATTGCTTATATGTATAGTTATATTGGTAAGCCTTGGAAAACGCAAGAGAAAGTCCGCGCGATTATTGATTCCATGTATCATGATGTCCCGGATGGTTATGCAGGTAACGAGGATGCTGGACAGATGAGCGCTTGGGCCGTCTGGTCAATGATGGGTTTGTATCCCGCCTCACCTGTCAATGGTGAATATGTATTCGGAAGCCCTGCCGTCGATGCGGCAACCCTTAAAATGCCGAATGGCAACACCTTCAGCATTTTCGTAAAAAACAATAGTAAAAAGAATGTTTATATTAAGTCCATCAAACTTGACGGTAAAACATACACAAAATCCTATATTCGTCATCAAGATATGCTGAAGGCGCGCGAACTCGTTTTCGAAATGACAGATAAGCCGAACAAACAGTTTGGAATCAAGCGAAAAGACCAACCGAGCTCTATGGAAAATTAGAACAAATTGTCATGTTTCTACATTAGGTATACATTTTGATATCAAAAGAGAAAGGAGAACAAAAAATGAGTGATTTCAATAACATTAATATAAAAGATATCCAAGACAACAGTAATGGTCCGGATTTCTACAAAAACTTCAAAGAGAAATTGATGGAAGTGGAGCAATTTCCTTCGATCTACACATTCAAGTTTATCGTGAAAACAGATACAGATCAGGCGGAAAAGGTTAAAGCCATCTTTACACATGCTTCTGCGAAGTTCTCAGAGAAAACTTCATCAGGAGGCAAATACACTTCATTGACGATCGAAAACTACGTAAACTCCGCTGACGAAGTAGTGGATTACTATAAAAAAGTAGGGGAAATTCCTGACGTGATGATGTTATAATCGTTTAAAATCGAGTCTAAAATTTATTTTAATACCAAAGGCCTTTCTAAATATTAGAAAGCCTTTTTTAATTCTCTAAACCGCCACGTACTACGCTCAGTTAACTCCTTAAACCGGGCAAATACTATTGAATGATTCGAGTTTACTTCGTACCTCCCTCGAACAATGTAAAGCCAAGTGGAATTAAATAGCAAAGATTACCTATATTTTCCTTTTGCAAATACACTGGATGGACTGGTATTTCTTTGTAGTGCTATGAGACCTTAAGCGCTTTTTGTATACCTCCCCCAAATCCACCTTGGAAGTTGATCCGGCATTGCGATAAAGATGCCATATTGACAGCTAAATCTAAACGCTTTACCCCTTCATACAGCCCATAAAATTATTAATAGAGCTACTACAACGCACAGTCGACTCCGAACTAAAGTGCTAGTGCTATTAAATTTTAGGATGTCGCTTGCGCAGCGCATTTACATGAATCTCCACGATATTTTTCCTTACAAACAACATTTTATCCTCCTTGTTAATAAATATAGAAATTCAGCTACAAACAAAACTGTTTACAAACGGAAATATGGTAAGCGAAAACTCACTATTTATCTTTGCATCCACACACTTATTACACACACACTATTAATGAAAACACGTTACATTAAACCAAAGGTCGCGGTCTTTCACGTGCTCAGTGAAAACTGTATCGCAGCTGGCTCAGCAATCGTTAAGCCACAAAACAATCAAAATGTTGTCGAAGAGGAATGGATCCAAGATAGCGATGAAAGTCGCACAATCGATTGGTAAGCTCCTAATTGTTAATTTATTAGATAAAATAGACATGAAATTCAACAACATATTTAGGCTAATTACCATTAGCGCATTCATCCTATGTTTAGGTTTTGGATTAAAATCCTGTAAAGAGAACAATGAGGTCGCTGTTTCCGCTGGCGACGCATTGATTAAAGTCGAAATCGGTGATATTGCCGTAGATTCTGAAGACATCACGCTTAATACG
>JBEBRI010000231.1:0-4922 GCA_040394915.1 Sphingobacterium sp. | reverse complement strand
TCAAAGAAGACGGTATCATACAGTAATTTCGCGCCATCTTGGTATGATCCCAACATGTATATCGAATGTTCAGAATATGCTAGTTGGGACGAAGTAGGTCAATGGGCCAAGCGAGTGAATCCAATTCAGGAAATTAGTTTGTCCACAGAATTAGGAAAATTCGTTGAACATTTATGGCAAGAGTCTAAGCGAGATAAAGATCTATATGCTGAAAAAGCCATCGACTTCGTGCAAAACAAGATTCGTTATATGGGTATTGAAGTTGGGCAACATTCGCATCGTGCCCATGCAGCCGATAAGGTGTTTAATCAGCGTTATGGCGACTGTAAAGATAAATCGGTTCTGTTAGTATCGATGTTGCGTGCGAAGGGGATCGATGCAACGCCCGTATTGGCCAATACCTATCAGCGTTCTATAGTTAAAAATCAATTACCCTCTCCCTACGCTTTTAATCATATGGTTGTCGCCTTAAAGAGAAAAGGGCTATACACTTATATCGATGCAACTTCGACTAATCAAGGCGGGAAACTGGAAAGCAAGTATTTCCCATATTATGGCGAATTATTAAATCTTGCGAAACCACAGGAGCTTGTGGATGCCGAAGCTGCTCAGCATTTTAAAAAAGTTGAAATATTCGATGAGCTAAAGCTGCTGTCGAATAATAAAGCAATACTAACAGTGAAGACTGTCAACTACGGAGGACAAGCAGATCAAATTCGATCTTACTTTAAGTCCAATGGAAAAAATCAAATTAAGGAAGAGTACGAATCATATTATAAAAATATCTACAAAGCTGTTAAGACGAAAGATAAGATCCGCACCGAAGACAATTTAGCGGATAACGTGTTTACTGTTTATGAAACCTATGATCTCAGGGAAGTGGGGCATCTCGATGAGGTAACCAATAAAGTTTTGATACCTTCTTATAGTAGGAGTATTTTCGAACGCCTACCGGCTGTTGATGGAGATATTAACAATCCTGTTGCATTGGATTACCCGCTGCAAGTAATGCACAGTATTAAAGTGGTCAATCCTGATGAGAAGAAATTATCAAACTATTCGGCACATGACATTGTCAATGGAATTGATTATTCTTTCCTTAGGAATGTTTATACGCATAAAGACACCTTAATTGTTTCCTATAATTTTGATGTTGCATCCCCCTATATTCCTACGGATCGCGCCAAGGCATACTATAACGATTACAATAAAATTATTAATGATGCCATGCAATCTTTCTATGTGGATGATCAAGGTAGTTTGATTCTTACTGAAGGAGGGCTTGGAAATATCAACTGGATTCTCTTCGGTTTACTTTTAATTATCGGTGCCATTTATTACTGGTGGTTTATCAAAAAATATCTGCCATCAAAACCCCTCGCAAGGTTTGCAATGAATCGAGAAGCCAGTTATGATACTATCGGCGGTTGGTTAGTGTTTCTTGGTTTAGCATTAATCGTTTCGTTAATCGTTCAGGTAATTATCGTCTTTACGCCCGATTCTTATTTGTACACTTCGGTCTGGAATTCCGCAGAATATTACGACCAAAATTCAAAGATTGCTATACGCATGATCTTTGTATTTGAAACTTTTTTTCAATTGGGCGCTTTGATTGTTTTACCCTCAATAGCCTATCTGTTTTTTCAAAAAAGGGACTTGTTTCCGCAAAGCTTCTTCATTGTCAGAACCGCTCTCTTGGCGTTTGTAATCGTTGATTTAATCGCTTCTGAAACTTTATTGCCTGCCGAACTGATCGATAATGAAGATAGTTTGAATACAGTCGGCGGAATCCTTACGTCGATTATTTGGCTAATTTATGTTGCACGTTCGCAAAGGGTGAGGGGCACATTTGTTGTCCGATCTGCAGCTGCTGAACTCGAATATCAGAACAGCATTTCGCTGACTGAAAATTCGGAAAGTGAGGGCGAGCGACTTGACAATGCGGATGGTTCAGAAAAAGAGTTTAAGGAGCTTTAAGAGCCTATTGCGAATAATAGTCCTTATCGAAAAACAATAAAGCCAAGATTTTAATCTTGGCTTTTTTTATTGATTAATCCATACGCAATAGTAGGAACTCCTACTCCTTCGTTACAGATTACTTTGTTTCTTGATTTTCGTTCTAGTTGTTGTCGGTTTTGCAAGTTGCTTTTGCTCATGCTGCCTTTCTAGGTACTTGATAATCTCACTCGCAATATCCTTACCTGTTGCTTGTTCAATACCTTCTAGTCCTGGGGAGGAGTTCACTTCTAAAATTAAGGGTCCTCTTGAAGAAGGAAGCATATCAACGCCGGCAACCGTGAGTCCCATTGCCCGCGCCGCAGCGATTGCTGTTTCTTTTTCTTTGCGCGTCAATTTAATAACCTCTGCAGTGCCACCACGATGTAAATTGGAACGAAATTCGCCCTCCTTCGCTGTGCGTTTCATTGCCCCTACAACTTTGCCGTCAACCACAAACGCACGTATATCAGTCCCTTTAGCTTCTTTGATATATTCCTGAATAAGAATGTTATTTCCCAATCCGTAAAAAGCTTCAATAACAGAGGACGCTGCTTTTTTCGTTTCCGCTAATACCACACCAATGCCTTGTGTTCCCTCCAACAACTTAATTACCAATGGCGCACCACCAACCATGTTAATGAGGTCATCCACGTCGGAAGCGGTTCGAGCAAATCCTGTAATGGGAAGGCCTAAACCTGCACCAGAAAGTATCTGCATGCAACGTAGTTTATCGCGAGATCGCGTAATCGCTTGACTTGGATTAGCCGAAATCACGCCCATTACTTCAAATTGGCGTACAATTGCCGAACCATAAAATGTAACAGAAGATCCAATCCTTGGTACAATAGCGTCAATTTCCGCAATATCTTGTCCCTTATAGTGAATCGAGGGTTTCCCTTGCTGTATTCCAACATAACACTTACTGTGGTCGATCACCGAACATTCATGCCCACGCGATACCGCCGCCTCAACCAAACGTCGGGTTGAGTAAATTGACTTATTTGTCGATAATATAGCTATCTTCACTTTCTTCTTTTTTCTATAACGAATAAATGGGCACTAATGTTTTATATCAAATTGGATGCTAGATTTTTCTTAGAAACATCCACTAAGAATTTTCTAGTAATAAAATTACGCCCTAAAAGCATGGGATAGGACATAGATGACCTGTCACGAAAGGAGAGTTTAATATCGTACAGCTCATTGAACATTCTGATTTTTGTTAGGAATATATAACGAATCTCTGACTGTCCGAAAGAACTTTTGATGGTTCTTTCCCGATGCACAGGGAAGGTGAGCTTCAAAACCTTTTCGCTCTCTAAATTAGGACGTATATGCCCAATCACAAAAAGATGTCCGTTTTTGTCAACCACTTCCATCTGCTCACAGTGTAAAACAGAAGTCTCGGCTCCCGTATCTATTTTAGCCTCAATATCATAAAGACCCAACTCGGGTAAATCTATGACTTCTGTTCTACCTATAATCTTTTTACTATCCACCTCAAATTTATTCGTAAATAAATTCCCCGAATGGAGAGCGAATGGTTACTTTTTTAGTTTCAGCCGCTTCGACACGTCCAATAATTTGTGCAGGAATACCAAATGATTCGGAGATTTGAATGATGTCGGCCGCAATTTCTTCAGGGACATAAAGCTCCATACGATGACCCATATTGAATACTTTATACATTTCCTGCCAATCTGTATTGGATTCTTTTTGGATTAACTCAAATAAGGGTGGAATCGGGAACAAATTATCCTTAATCACATGTACGTTATCGACGAAGTGCAATACTTTCGTTTGCGCGCCGCCAGAACAATGAACCATACCATCAATTTGCGAACGGTACTTATCTAAAATTTGTTTGATCACGGGTGCATAGGTCCGGGTAGCAGATAACACCAGTTTGCCTGCCGTAATTTCCGCCCCAGTTTCCACTTTTATTTTATCCGTCAATGCTTTTCCACCGGCAAAGACTAAATCATAAGGAACTGCTGGATCAAAACTCTCCGGGTATTTCTCCGCGATATATTTGCTGAATACATCATGACGAGCAGAGGTCAATCCATTGGACCCCATACCGCCATTGTATTCTTTTTCGTATGTTGCTTGTCCATAAGATGCTAATCCTATAATAACATTACCACCTTGGATACGATGATTCGAAATCACATCTTCACGTTTCATTCGACATGTTACCGTGCTGTCAACGATAATCGTTCTTACTAAATCGCCAACATCAGCAGTTTCGCCGCCTGTAGAGTAAATCCCTATACCGAGCTCGCGCAATTCGGCAAGAATTTCTTCCGTACCATTTATAATTTCCGCAATAACTTCACCCGGAATAAGATTCTTATTTCTCCCAATGGTTGAGGACAACAAGATATTGTCAATTGCACCAACACAAAGTAAATCATCAACATTCATGATAATAGCGTCTTGCGCAATGCCGCGCCAAACGGAGATGTCTCCGGTTTCTTTCCAATAAACGTATGCTAATGATGATTTTGTACCTGCTCCATCGGCGTGCATAATATTACACCAAGCTTCATCCGCTCCCAGTATATCCGGGATAATTTTACAGAAAGCTTTTGGGAATAATCCTTTATCAATGTTTTTAATTGCATTGTGCACATCCTCTTTACCAGCGGATACACCTCTTTGGTTGTATTTTAAATCTGACATCTTGCTTGCAAAAATAAACAAACCTCTTGATTATAGCGAAAGTTTTTCGCGAGCAAATGCCTTTAAATCCAATTCAATAGATTTATTACGCAGATAGGTTAAAGAATCTGTGCCCAATGCTCTTTAAGAAGCGCTAAATGGAAGCGTGCATTCGCCGGACTGGTGCTGGGAAGTCCAATATACTCAACGCCCTCAACACGCTCTAATAGCTTATCGTGTAAGGCCATCGCCTTCTGTCC
>JBEBRI010000230.1:0-4954 GCA_040394915.1 Sphingobacterium sp. | reverse complement strand
TCTTCATTGAGCCCTTTTGGCGCAATATCCATCTCGATATCCGTCGTAAATCCGTACTTATATTCTTCGAGCTCTAACTCTTTTAATAAATCGTCGTCTTTGGTGCTCATATCGCTTTCACTTAATTACCGGGGCAGTTAGCCCCATCTTTTGAATGGCAAAGTTACGACTTAAAAAGGATAAAACAGTACACTTCTTATGCTTAGAACGCAGTTTCTTGGAAAAAAAATGACAAATATCATTTATTTTGCCCCTAGAGCATTTTTATCAAAAATATTATGACAATGGTATGATTAATATAGGTTTACTCTATGGAGATATAAAAACAACATCAATTTAATCTATAACGTATTTGACCATAATTGTTAAAAAAACAATTTGCCGAATAAACCAAATATAATTTTGTACATTTATCTTTCTAATACAAATTTGAAATGCCCATGTCGTACCAACCAGACAAGACGGATCTAAAAATTCTCAAGCTATTACAAGAAAATGGCAGAATTACCAATTTGCAATTAGCAACTAATATCGGGCTTTCACCTGCCCCTACCCTTGAGCGCGTCCGCAAACTGGAAAACTCTGGATTCATTAAGAGCTACCATGCCTTTGTAGACGAGGAAAAGCTAGGACTGGGGATCAAATCATTCATTCAGATATCTTTAGACTTTCACACGCATAATGCCATCCCTGAATTTGTAGAGGCGGTTCGTGCAATTCCTGAAGTTACCGAATGTCATCATGTAACTGGAAATTGCGACTTTATGCTAAAAGTTTACGTGAAAGACATTAAAGCCTACGAAGCTGTCATCATGGAGAAAATTTCGAAAATACCCTTCGTCAAAACCTTTCAGACAATGATGATCATGTCGACGAGCAAAAAGGAACCTATAGTGCCGTTGGAATATTAATCAAAGAATGAGTAAAAAAGATTTCGCTATCATATTAACATGGCCCGATGCGACTATTCGAGGAGATGAAAAATGGATGATGTTTTTCAAGCAAATCGGATTAGTCAAAAACCTTAATTTTAAGGTAGGCCATACCGGTATCGTTATTGTCGATCATCACTCCGGCGAAATGTTATTCTATGATTTCGGACGCTATATCACTCCGCGGGGATACGGACGAGCACGCTCGAAAGACTCAGACCCCAAATTAAACATTCCCCTCAAAGCAAAATTTGAGAACGATAGAATTAGCAATATCGAGCAAATCATCGAATATTTCGAAGAGATGAAATCCTCGATGTATGGCGAAGGGCGCGTATTCTACAACATCGTTAACGAAATCGATTTTCGACTTGCAAAGGCCTATGGCGATTATTGTGTCGAACAAGGCACCTATCCTTATGGCGCAGTCGCAAAAAGCAACAATAACTGTTCGCGATTTATTACGCGGATGCTCATGAAAGCCTCTGACAAATACACCTACTGGCATGGAATCAACTTGCCGGAAACGATTAAGGCAAGCCCTATCAGTAACATAGTAAATGCGAACAAAGACCGAATCATCTATAGCTATTCACCAGATGAAGGCTTCAAGAGTTTTCGGATGAGTCGCTGGCAGTCTTTTGGATTTTTATTGAAGCAATTAGGCGACAATGTTTTTAAAAATAAGGCTAGACAGCTTCCTACCGATTTGATTATCGGGGCGATGGCATACGGCTCAAAACCGATATCAGTTCCAAAACATGCTCGATATTTAGGTGGCGTTGGAGATGGTGCTTGGTATTATCTAAATCAGAGAAATGAGGACTATGTAGAGATAAGTCGTTATACAAGCCAGGGCGAAATAGAATACGTTGTCTTGGGCCAATCGACGGAGCCCATTCGCCTGGAGGAGGACTGGGACATCGCCTATGATAGTCATCTTTTGTTTACACATGTCGTTCAACATGGGCGTAAGATCCGCATAAAGCACCTAGAACCACTTCCTATTGAAGAGTTCAAATTCAAAAACCTGCAAGAACGCTACGCCTAAACTTGCCAGTTGATTTCCTGCAATTGATGTTGCTTCAGAAATTCATTGGCTTTTGAGAAATGAGCACAGCCGAAAAATCCCCGATAAACAGACAAAGGCGAAGGATGAACAGCGGTAAGAATGAGATGTTTGTTTGAATCAATCAGTCCAGATTTTTTGATCGCGTAACTTCCCCACAACATAAAAACAACATGATCCTTTTTGTCGGATATCTCTTGAATGATGGTATCGGTAAATTGTTCCCATCCGCGTTTTTGATGCGAAGCAGCTTCATGTGCACGCACCGTCAAAGTCGCATTTAAGAGGAGCACTCCTTGTTTTGCCCAAGCCGTTAAATCACCGTGTTTGGGATACGTAAATCCAGGTACATCGGATACCAATTCGGTATATATATTCTTTAATGAAGGTGGAATCGCCATGCCTTTTGGCACAGAAAAGGATAAGCCATGCGCTTGCCCATCGTTGTGATAAGGATCCTGACCTAAGATAACCACCTTAACATTTGAAAGCGGCGTCAAATGAAAAGCATTAAACACTAAATCTTGAGGAGGAAACACCTGATGGATTGCTCTTTCGTTTTGCACAAAGGTAGACAAGCTCTTCATTTTCGCTGTTGCAAACAATGGCTTTATGATAGCATCCCATGAGGAATCGAAACGATCTGACATCTTTTAACGTTATTATTTTGAATTTTTACTGTCCATATTTGTAAGAGACAGCAAATTAACGGATATTTGCAAACTTACAGTATAATGTATAATTATGTCAAATATTGTTCGAATTATAATTTGTAGTTTATTGGTAGTCGGCACAGTCGCCTTGTTTTGGATTGGCCAATGGGGTTGGGGAATTCTAGCCATTTTGATAACTATTCTAGCATGGGTTACGGTATTTTTTAATGAAAAAATGCTCTTAGCACAATGGTTCTTACGTAAAGAGCGTATGGATAAAGCCGAAATGTGGTTGAAAAAGATCAACAACTATGAGAAAGAGTTAATTGCTGCTCAACACGGATACTACCACATGCTTTTAGGATTAATTGAATCGCAACGTGCACCCTTGCAATCTGAGAAATACTTTAAAAAAGCGCTTTCTATGGGATTACACATGGACCACAATGTGGCTTTAGCCAAACTAAGCCTAGCGGGGATCGCCATGGCAAAACGTAATAAACGCGAGGCGGAGAAATTACTTGCTGAGGCGAAAAAGGCTGATAAAAACAAACTTCTTGAAGAACAAATCAAGATGATGAAATCGCAAATGGGAATGATGGATAAACAACAATTCCGTTATTCCAGATAGATTTTCCACATTAGATATTAGATATTAGATATTAGATAAAAGACGCCCATTCGGCGTCTTTTACTGTTAATGGCTCTTATCAGAAATCTGTTGTTGCGAAGCTAGTTTTATGAAAGCTGAAATCCTTAAAGATTTTCTTCATAAATGCAGTTTGCTCCAATAAAAAAGACGCCAATGGGCGTCCAAAAAAAAATATTTTTAAAACTATTTTTCGAGATTCAACTTTGCTTCTACAAACTTCCCTTCTTCTTCAATCGCAGCGAAGACAAGTTTTACTAGTTTTGCTTTTTTGATTGCCTCAGTTGTAGGCGTGAGTTTAAGCTGAATGGCCACCGGCACATCTTGATTTAAGAGATAATTTAAATAATTCTGTCGTTCTGAAATGTTCACGATAACACGCCCAACTTGTACCGATGTAAATAGATGTTCAACCCCATCAGCATCGGTTAGATTTGTTCCAAAAACATTCAGTCTAAATTCACGAGGATTTTTTTCATAAGAGATTGCAAAAAGATCTACAACCAACGTATCACCTACAGTTTTAACGGACTTCAGATCAAACTGTACCTCGTTTACGACATGCACAGTCGGATCTTCAGCATCCTGAGCGAAAACACTTTGAGGAGCATTGAAAAGAACGATAAATAGAAAACTGTAAAAAAAACACTTCATGATAAGAGAGATATTAACGTAATCTGTCGGCAGATTTAATCAATTTATTATCGTTGCGAATACCACGAATGGCTAAACCTAGAAGTACGATCGACACGGGCAATAAGAAGAATCCAATTCCAATATTGCTCGCACCAATACTTTGATTGATTAAACTTAAAATACTATTGGCTGCGATAAACATCCAAATCGCAAAAAGACAGATCAAAATAACCTGTATTAGGATTAATGTTAATTGTAGCTTTCGATTTCTAAACTTAAAAATGATAAATAACGGTATTAATGCCAATACCACCGTTGCAATGCTCATCAGCAAAAATGTAGATTCTTTTGTTGCAACATTATTGACCGATGAATAGACACCCGAAACATAAATATTCTTCCCCAATCCGACAAGATCGATATAGCTAACGTAAGGGAAAAGAAACAAGGCAAATAGAACTAGGCTAGATAATAACAACCATACGGTTTGAATACGCTGTATCATAGTTTAATTATAATATATCTACAAATATAGTATAAACAAGTTAAATTGGGTTTAGTTTCCAGTTCCTTTTGGTTTCTGTGAAGCGCAGATTTGCGTACCTTTGCGTAGTGGAAGGAACATCAACACGATATTTTTTAGAAATTGCCTATAATGGAACCGCTTACCACGGTTGGCAAGTGCAAGACAATGCAGTGAGTGTCCAAGAAAAGCTCAATGCGGCTTTGGCCATCTTACTTCGAGCGCCTATAGAAACGACTGGAGCCGGTCGAACCGATACGGGCGTACATGCAAAACAACTTTATGTGCACTTTGATTCCGAAGCCCCAATTTTAAAAAACCCGGAGCGTTTCGTTCATTCTTTGAATGCGTTGCTTCCCTGTGATATTGTGGTGTATCGATTAATCCACGTGAAACCCGATGCCCACGCGCGCTTTGACGCTACTTCACGAAGTTATGAGTATCACGTTCATTTCGTCAAAGACCCTTTCCTACATCAACAGTCTTGGTTGT
>JBEBRI010000229.1:0-4960 GCA_040394915.1 Sphingobacterium sp. | reverse complement strand
TTTGTGGGATATCAGCACGTGTTGCAAAACCACAGCGACCGTGAAAAGGAATTGCTTAAACGTACAGGGAAAGAAATCGCGTTCAAGAAATTAGTGGATACCAACGCCACAACACAAGATCCTATTGTAGTTTTAACCTACAAGGATATTGACAGTGCAGGTGAAAAATTGCAGTTGGACGCCATTAAATTATTCGCAGAATTCGAAAAAGTTTTAATCAAAAAAATTGAAGAACTTTTACGTGCGGGATACGAAGAAGTACATTTAGTAACCGATCACGGATTTGTATTAACAGGTTTATTATCAGATGCCGATAAGTTAGAAGTATCTATCGACGGAAATCACAGTAAAAGTGAACGTTACATTCGCTCGGTAGAAAAACAACAGACGGATATCTTATGGAGCATTCCAAAAAGCTATGAGCAGTATCAGTACATCAATGTAGCACAATCCGATCGTCCGTTCCGTACACCAGGAGTTTATGGTTTTGCGCACGGAGGTTTTGCACCACAAGAGGTCATCATTCCAAATTTTATGTTCAAACGTAAAGGGAATGCACAACCAGCATTACAGGTATTTATTTCAAATAAAAACCAATTAGCAGACGTATCAGGCGAATATTTTAAAATCAAATTAGAAACCCAAGCAAGTGGAGATTCGCTTTTTGATGCACAACGTACCGTAAATATTACCTTATACCAAAACAATATTCCAATGCAATCGGTAGAAGCTATCATTATTCAGAAAGACCAACAATGGGATAAAGAATTTAGCTTTGAAGGACATCAACAAATTGTAGTATTGGTAGAAGATGCTACTACAAAAGAAAAAATAGATCAAGTTGTCGTGAACAAATCTTCTGCCCGAGATATGGGAGGATTATTTTAATTTCTAAAACAAAACAATGATTCAATTAGATAATTTAGATACACAGGCCATCGATAACTTTAGAGGTTTCGTGGTAAAAAAAGATTTAGTAGGTATTGTAAAAGGAGGTGCAAATGTTCCTGCCTTTGTTTTAGAATACTTATTAGCCAATAGTTGCAGTACAGATGATGAAGAGAAAATTAGAGAAGGCTTAGAAAATGTACGGACCATTTTACGCGATCACTATGTAAATCCAGAAGAAAGTTCATTAATTCAATCAAAGATTAGGGAGAGAGGGCGTTATAAAATTATCGATAAAATTTCGGTAGATCTTGATGCAACTAGAGATACCTATTGGGCAACGTTAATCAATTCAAACATCAAAAATGCCAACATCAGTAGTGATTTAGTAAAACACCACGAAAAAATATTATTAGGAGGGATTTGGGCAATTATTGATGTAGAATATGATCCTTTAATTACAATTGGATCGAGAGTTTTTCCTTTCGTAGTGAGTAAAATTACACCGATACAATTATCATCATTTGATAATTCATCCATAATCGATAAGCGAAAGAACTTCAGTACAGATGACTGGAAGAAATTATTATTACGAAGTGCAGGATATGAGCCTGAAAGCGAAGGAATGGACGAGCGCATGCAAGATTTATTATTGTGTCGTTTAATTCCGTTGGTGGAGAAGAATTTTAACATCGTTGAACTTGGTCCTCGTTCATCAGGTAAATCATACATCTATAAAGAAATCACACCTTATGCGATATTAGTTTCGGGTGGACAAGGAACTGTTGCGCAATTATTCGTAAATAACTCTTCAGGTCGTGTAGGAGCCGTTGGACTTTGGGATGCTATTTGTTTTGACGAAAGTACCGATAAGCTTTTTAAAGATAAAGATGCTATTCCATTAATGAAAGATTATATGGAATCGGGATCATTCTCTCGTGGGAAGAATGGAGAGATTTCAGGTTCAGCTTCGATCATATTAAACGGAAACATCAATCAACCTGTAGAAACGGTTTTGCAGACCTCTCATTTATTCAGTCCGTTATCCGATGAAGTTAATGAAGATACAGCTTTCTTAGATCGTATCAACTTATTTTTACCAGGTTGGGAAATTGTAAAATTTAGTCCATCAAACTTTACGAAGCACTATGGGTTTAGTACAGATTTCTTTTCAGAATTACTAAAATCACAGCGTAAAATAACATTCACAGATGCATTAGATCAATATTTTGCATTGGGGAGCCATTTAAAACAACGTGATGCCAAATCAGTGCGCCGTATTGTTTCTGGATTTATAAAACTATTACACCCTCACGGAGAATACACGAAAGAGGATATCCGTAAATACTTAACAATTGCAATGGAAATGCGTCGTCGTGTGAAAGAGCAATTAAAACGTATTGGGGGAATGGAATTCTGGGATACCAATTTCTCATACATTGACAAAGAAACACAAGAAGAAGTTTTTGTTGGTTTGCCAGAAGAAAAAGGATCATCACTAATCGAAGCAAATCCATTAGCTCCAGGGACTTGTTATACTGCTACCAACGATGGCGAAACCAACGCTGTTGTGAAAATAGAAGTGGTAGCAATAGCAGGGAACGGTAAATTAAACATTACAGGTACATCGAACCAAGCCGTAAAAGAGAATATCAAGAATACGTACAATTACCTAAAAGCAAACGAAAAATCAATTTTAAATGAACGTCATTCTTTAAGCAATTTTGACATTAACTTACAAGTTTCTACTATTTTAGGCTCGAATGTAACAGATGGAATTGGAGCTGCAGTTTATGTGGCAATTATTTCAGCATTATACAAGAAAAACTTGAAAGGTGGCTTAGCTGTTTTAGGAAATATCTCAATCGGAGGAGCAATCGAAAGAGCCAATAATTTTGCAGATCGTGTCTCAAGTTTATCTGAAAACGGTGCGAAAATAGTTTTGGTTCCAATGACAAATATGTCCGAATTTGGAACATTACCACCAACTGTTTTTTCGAAAACAGACGTACCATTCTATACCGATGCACAAACATTGTTGCAGAAAGTAGTATTGGATGTTTAATAATTAACCATTATAAATTTAAATATGAGAAATATATCTTTTTTATTAGGCGCTGGTTTTTCAGTTAATCAGGGGTATCCCAAAGCGCGAGACCTTTCAAGTGCTTTGGTTGAATTAGAATATGATGATTTTAGCGTTACAACTTCGGGCACAATTGGAATTTTTGAGACTAAACGTAAAGATGTTTGGACTATTGGCTCGTATAAAGCTTCGAAATCTTGTTTATTAGAACTGATTAAATATTTTAACGAAAAGTATCCGGACGATTTTAATTATGAAGAGTTCTATGATTTTTTAGCATTAACCGAGGATGATGAATTTGATGCAGAGACTTTAGTCATATTTAATAAGTACATATCTAAAGAAGGTTGGTATAAAGATTTATTGAATCTGAGAAGTGATATTATCAAAATATTTTCTCAAATTATCTCTTGGAAAATATCTGATAATGGAGATGATAAATTTTATTCATCTAATGTTGTAAGCGAAGAATCAAAAAATAAGTATAGTGGCTTTCTAAGTTTAATTGACTTTTTGAGAAAAAAGGATGCAATAATAAACATACATAGTTTGAATCATGATGTATTTTTAGAATCTTTAAATTATACAGATGAATTTGATAAACAATTATCTGATGGATTTACTGATGGAGAGCTTTATTACGAAGATAGTGATGGTTACGAAAAGAACTTATTTAGGTTTACAAATAACTATCTTACTAATGTAAGGGTTTTTAAGTTGCATGGCAGTTTTGATATTATTCCATTTCATGATGATAAAGGATTTACAATTGATTATGTGAAATTTCCTTGGAAAACAGATTTAACCAACATTAAAAGAAGAAATACTAAAGGAAGGGATGATTTGGATTTTTCTAATTATCATTCCGATTTTTTATCTGGAACTACGTCTAAGATTTTAAGGTACAGGGAACCTAAATATTATGATGTGATGTTTGGACACTTTCAAGATAATTTAGCCTCTTGTGATAAGTTTGTTATAATTGGGTACGGGTGTCTTGATAGTGAAATTAATAAAATGATTGACTCATCTCTTAAGCGAGGTTGTAAAATATATATGGTTGACCCTTATCCTTCAGTTACTGTCCTAGATTTTGCTAAATCTCATGGAGCAACGCTTATTGAAAAAACTCCAGCAGAAATTACTTTAGAGGATTTCGATGAGAATTAAATTAAATTTTAATGGATGAAAAATTAAAAAGTAAGTTCGAGCGGGCATGTAAGAAGGTGACTACAGATCCTTCCTATGACCGAGAAAAATATTTACACCTTAAATTGGATAAAATTCCTTTGCTGAGTTTGAAAAGAGGATTAGGTGAAATAGCTAAGAATTATATACCTCATACCATGAAATCAAGTAGTATGAAATTTCCTGCCGAGGTAATTGTTAATGTAGCTGCTGCTATGAAAGTTTACGTTACAGATATAACGACATTGGGTAGGTAGTGACGTTTTAATTTCGAATAGAATAATGAGTCAGAAAAATAATATTACAGGTGTAACAGGCGAGTATTTTGTGGCTGCCGAACTTGGTAGAAGAAATATACTTGCGTTACCAACTCCTAAAAATAATCCTTTGTACGATTTGGTAGCTGTTAATTTGGATGGGACCAAATCTGTGTTTATCCAAGTGAAAACAATGTCATTAAGCAATAAACAAGGTTGGAAATTAGGGAAGGATATTTGTGTTAAAAGAAATAATCCTGATCTATTTACTATTCTAGTTAATATTAATGAATCGAATGTCGAATACTACATTTATGAGTATGATGAACTGGCTAGTATAGTTGGAGAAAATTACTCGAAATATATTTTATCTCCTAAAAAGGACGGGTCTAGTAAAAAGGAGGTTGCTTTTAGATGGCATGACTTTAAGTTTTTTACAGACACAGATTATTCTAGGAAAAATAATTGGGAAATATTGGGATTTTAATAAAGTATGCATCTGATTCATGTAACTAATATTGATAATTTTGAAGCAATTATT
>JBEBRI010000228.1:0-4983 GCA_040394915.1 Sphingobacterium sp. | reverse complement strand
ATACCCCTTACCATGCAGAACTTCACCTTTCGTCAATAGCTTACCACCTTGTTCTTTGATTTTGTTTAGCGCATCTAGATACATGTCAACCGCTGCGGTGTCAATCAAAGGTCCCATATGGTTCTTTACGTCCAATGGATCTCCAATTTTAATCTGTTTGTATGCGTCAACTAAAGATTTTTTAACCTTTTCATATATACTTTCATGAATAATCAATCGTCTAGTGCTTGTACAACGCTGTCCGGCAGTTCCTACAGCCCCAAATACGGCACCTATGATTGTCATCTTCAAATCTGCACTTGGTGTAACGATAATGGCATTATTTCCGCCAAGCTCTAACAAAGATTTACCGAGACGTTGTGCAACAGTAGTCGCAACAATTTTTCCCATACGGGTAGAGCCTGTCGCCGAAACCAAAGGAATACGTTCATCGGAAGAAATCCACTCACCAACCTCTTTATCGCCAGTGACGATAGAGGAGATACCTTCAGGTAATTTGTGCGCTTTTAAAATGTCCGCAATAATGTGCTGACAAGCTACCGCACAGAGTGGCGTTTTCTCGCTTGCTTTCCAAACAACAACATCGCCGCAAACCAATGCTAAAGCTGCATTCCAAGACCAAACCGCGACAGGAAAATTGAAGGCGGTAATAATACCAACAATCCCTAGAGGATGGTATTGATCGTACATTCGGTGACCAGGACGCTCTGAATGTATCGTGTTGCCGTATAGTTGTCGCGAAAGTCCCACCGCGAAATCACAGATATCGATCATTTCCTGTACTTCGCCCATTCCCTCTTGATACGATTTACCCATCTCATAAGAAACCAGTTTTCCCAGAATTGGCTTTAATTCTCGAAGTTTCTCACCCAAAAGACGGACAATCTCCCCACGCTTAGGGGCAGGGATATCTCGCCATATTCGCTGTGCCTTCTCCGCCTCCTGTATAACTCTCTCATATTCTTTTTTCGTACTGCACTGAACTTTAGCAATCAGCTTACCGTTGCTGGGTGAGTATGACTCGATTAGGCTGCCTTTGGAATACCATTTGCTTCCCGTCGATGTGCCTAAGTTCTCCGACTCAATTCCTAATGCTTTTAATTCTTTAGATGTCATATTATGGTTTATATTATTCGAATTTTTACTAAATATATAGAATATTATTTATTAAATATACGAATATGTCGAATTATATAAATTTTATTACATCAGTTTTTGTACATTGTTAATTATTTGTTTCACTAGCTAAGATGTTGAAACCTTGACAGAAAGAGATAATTAAAAGTCAGAATAGCCGCCAAGCGGGTTCAGCTTGTCAAAAATTAAGTGATTGCAGTCATTTCTCGCTATTGACGTATCTCTTATCTTTAAGATTAGGAGTAAGCTGTTGAGTAGGGTACGAATTAACAGCACGTGAACTGCTGAAACAGTATGAAGCAGGATCGGATGGTAAATTTTAACTTTATTAGATTAATCTTTTTGGCGTTAGCCTCTCACATCGAATAATACAAAGAAATTATGGCAGACTATTTTGATATAGAATCCCTTTTGTCAACCGAACAGATTTTAGTCCGCGATGCTGTTCGTGGTTTTGTTGACCTAGAGGTACGTCCTCGCATAGATTCTTTCGCGCAAGATCATCAGGAAATTCCTGATCTAATGAAGAAATTGGGGGAAATAGGGGCGCTCGGACCATTTATCCCGCAATCCTATGGCGGTGCAGGCTTGGATTATATAGCTTATGGTTTAATCATGCAGGAACTTGAGGCTGGTGATTCAGCTGTTCGCTCTGCGGCTTCTGTACAGTCCTCGCTGGTCATGTATCCTATATATCACTTCGGTTCTGAATCGCAGAAAAGGAAATACTTGCCGGCGCTAGCAAGTGGCAGTCTGATTGGCGCTTTCGGATTGACCGAACCCAACCATGGGTCGGATCCTTCCAGTATGGAAACTCGGTTGACGAAGGATGGGGATGGTTTTCGTTTAAATGGGGCAAAGATGTGGATTACCAATGCACCTATTTGTGATTTGGCCGTCGTATGGGCGAGGGATGAAAGCAATCAAGTTCGTGGGGTAATCGTTGAACGAGAGATGAAAGGGTTTTCTACTCCAGAAACCTTAAATAATTGGTCATTAAGAGCATCGAAAACCGGTGAATTGGTATTTGATCAAGTTTCTATACCGAAGGAGAATGTACTTCCTGATGTAAAAAGTATGCGCGGTCCGCTTTCCTGTCTAAATTCTGCGAGATACGGGATTTCATGGGGTGTGATTGGAGCGGCTATAGATTGTTATGAAGTCGCACTGAAGTACGCAAAAGAAAGACAGCAATTTGGTAAGCCCATTGCTTCGTTTCAATTGCAACAAAAGAAGTTGGCTGAAATAATAACAGAAATTACAAAAGCACAACTGCTTTCTTGGAGACTTGGGGTATTGAAAAATGAAGACAAAGCGACTCCACAGCAAATCTCAATGGCGAAGCGGAATAATGTGAACATGGCTCTCCAAGTGGCCCGTGAAGCGCGACAGATATTAGGAGCGATGGGGATTGTCGGCGATTATCCGATTATGAGACATATGATGAATCTGGAATCAGTTATTACCTACGAAGGAACGCACGATGTACACCTCTTAATCACGGGACAAGATATTACTGGCATTAGCGCTTTTGAGTAGAGTTATCTATTATACGGTAAATCGCTTATCCAACGGAACCCTCGATTCTTCAAATCAATGTTTTCCATATCTATCTTATTGATAAAGATAGATATGGCCTCTTTCCGTTCCAAACCCTTTAGCATGATCCCATTGCTGCGTACTTCATATTGAAAATACTGCGTCCTTTCGTTTTTCTTGCCAAAAATCTTTAACTCTTTCTTGCTGCTATCAGTTACGATTTGGTAGAGTTGACCGTTCTGCTCTTGATCACGGATCATCATCGATTGGTTATTGATAAATACAAATAAATGCCACTGATCGGGAATGCCCAATTTTTTACGGTTCTCATATTCATTAAGGGGAATGTAATAGACACCATATAACGCACTTTCTTTTTGTAAATGCGTTTTTAAAAGCTCATTCGTTCGAACTACACTGTGTAGCCCTACTATTAGGGTTCCAAAAATGAGCAAACTCTTCAGGCTTATGAGTACAATCTTTTGCCAAGGCTTGGTAGCATGCAAATGGGGATTTGGAATCAGCCTTATTTCTTTATTCGCTATAAATAAAAGGTAAAGTCGTTTAAGGTTTGGCCCGAGGAGATAAATACATATGATAACCAAGGCCGTGGATATCATATTGACGGGGACATCATAAAAGTAATTTGTTGCCATAACATTGATACAGACAATGAGGCTGATCATCGCGCCAATTGTTGCGGTTTTCCTAAACAATAAAAGTGCGCCTAGCATTTCCGCAATTCCGATGGCTATATTATAAGCGGGAGAGGCTCCATAAAATGTCCATGCTAATCCCATAGGAGAGAAGAGGTATAACGGTTCTGTTAATTTATATAAGGAGGGAAAGGGGAATTGTCCATGAAATAATTTGATGATGCCATAATTGAACATGGTGATACCTACGTAATATCGCACAGATACCGTCAACCAGTAATATAGTTTTGGATACTGCTTGGTTCTCCTATCGAATAGTGACCAAACTAATGTGCCAACAAGTGATACGCCGATTATAAATAATAAAATTAGCCAATGCATCGTCGTGTCCCCACTTCCGTTTTTATAATAGGGTATTGTTTGATCAATTTCTATTAAGCCAGAAGTGAGAGATTCGATTAGCATTGTCAGTGCCTTATGAATAATGGGGAAAACTGGTGTAAGGAACAAAAAGGTGTGGTTGTTAAGGAGTAGAATAAAAAGGCTAATCATTAAAAAGCAAAATCTAAATAAGATAGCTTGTTTCGGAAACATCATAGCGGAGCTGTTATCGTCTTTAGTGTGCATAATTTGGTTGGTATACTTAATAAATATAGAGTTTGCGCTTATTAGTAAGTAATAGATTTTGCTGTTTTAACTTTATTTAAGATTCAATACGTCAACTTTCGAGAGTAGGCAAGGCAACTTGATGATGTTCGTATGACCTCCGATATAGATTTCATACAGCCAAAAGCGGTTTAGGTAAGACTTATCAAATACTACAATCTATTACTCTATATAAAGTTGGCGGATGAACTCTCGTTTTCATTTCTTATGATTCCTTTTCAAGAAGCGGTTATAATCCGAGCTTGGCACGCTGCACTTAAGTATGGGGGAATGGCAACGTTTCTATTTCCACTAGAATGAAGGTGACATTAAATATTGTTTTGCGCTCACTTGCTAATAGTTTTTTTGGAGTACATACGTTATAACGATACAATATGTTTTCAGCATAGCTGTTTACTTTAAACCTGCGACCTGCGTCTTAAAATATTCTAGCTACCTATTTTCTGTAGCTTTAATTTCAATTTTACCAGCAGCGCGAATCCTGTAGTACTATACGTTATAGATGACGCGCGTTAATTCGATCTAACTTCCCATTGGCTTCAGATCTATTTTCCCCAAGTTTTCTATTTAGCTCAAGCCTAGCTTAGCCCTACCTGATCCCTAGCTTAACCCAATTTCGGTGTTTTTTTAGGACTAAGCTACGAAGGAGTCTTCATGATGCTCCGCTTTTAGCTCGTATTTTTTGCGATGTTTAATAGGGTAGGGGATGCTTTGTCATTACCGAGGTGCCTATTTTTTATGTCCGCTGCAAGACTTTTCAACTTTTTTACTCTCCTTCCACTCCTAGTTTTGGAGCAACAACAACATTTTTTCCTTTGATTCGTCTATTTTTTGATACCAAAAGCTCACTACCAAGCTTAGCAACATCAAGAGCAGGAATCCCCCTTCAACTAACCCAAACAGCTCTTTCTGTCCGATTATCCCTTCCCGGCAAAGCTTTTATTCAAATTTATCGGTCACATCTAGAGCGAGTTACGCAAAAGCT
>JBEBRI010000227.1:0-5022 GCA_040394915.1 Sphingobacterium sp. | reverse complement strand
TGCCCAGACGGCAAAGACGAAATGAAGTCCCACATAATATTGCTTCCGGCTTGCCCCTAAATTTACGATGCGTTTGTAATAAACGATCGGCAGCACGATAGAGATAAGGAGCAAAATGAGAATAAGCATATTGCTAGTTGAAAGGCCCTTACTTTGGCTGCTGTCTACAAAGAGACTAACGATGAATTCCGCCAGTCTGCCAAACAAAATAAACATAATGACAAACCAAATGTAAATCCTCATTTGCAAATAAGTAGCCTTTAAATGAACGGCCAATTCACCCAATTTAGTGGCCTCCTTCAATTAAATACGAGAAAAACTTTTGAAGCGACAAATGTTCGATTGAAATGTCCCACTCACGTGCCTGCCGCATGTCGCGATCGTTCAACATTTCGTAAATCGCAGCAAGTTCGCCGCGGCCATAGGATTCCGTATATAATACCCGCTTACCTGCTGTAAACGAAGCCACCGCTTCCGAATTTCCCCGAATCAAATAAGCTGCCATACGTATCCGATCCATCTCGTCATGCAGCAGGATGGAACCAGCCTCCATGATATACACTTTTTCTGCGACAGGGGCGATTTCGTCAATCAAATGCGTAGATAATAGAATCGTGCGAGGGTGATTGGCATAATCCTCCAAGAACACCCTGTAAAACCTTTCCCGCATCAAGACATCAAGCCCGAGCACCGGCTCGTCGAATAAGGTCAACGGTGCCCGGCTAGCAAGTCCGATGACATTTCCTACGAGCGATTGCGCCCCTCTCGAAAGCTGTCTGATTTTATGGTCCGGATCAAGACGAAACGTTTGGAGTAACTTGTGAGCTAACGTCCAGTCCCAATTTGGATGAAAATTCGCAGCAAACTGCAAAATCTCGATAACTCGCGCTCCTCCGAAAAGTTTGTTGTTCTCCCGTACGAAACAGAAATCTTTTGGAAGTTCTCCTCTACCCAGCTTTTTTCCTCTTACCTCAATTGTACCGTGGTTTGGTAAGATTCCGCCTGCGATTATGTTAAGCAACGTCGTTTTGCCGGCGCCGTTTTGCCCGAGCAAGCCGTAAATGACGTTTTCCTCCAGCTGCAGATCCAGATCCCGCAATGCGTAAGTTTGACCGTATTTTTTGTTTAATTTGTCGCAACTCAATACTATGCTCACGATGCGTTCATTCCTTTCTCAACTGCTTGATCATGCCAATAATCTCTTCAGTCGTCAGCTCGAGTTTGTCGGCTTCACTCAGCAGATTAGATAGCAGCTCCTTGTAGAAACGATCTCTTCGCTGAAGCTGAATCTTCTGTTTCGCATCGGTCGAGACATACATGCCAAGCCCTCTTTTTTTGTACAAAATCCCTTCAGTTACGAGAAGGCCGATCCCTTTCACTACGGTAGCTGGATTCACTTGAAACAGCTGAGAAAACTGAGCCACGGAAAGAATCTGCTCGTCTGCTGGGAAAGTGCCATTCAGAATATCGTCCTCAATCAAATCAGCCAGTTGTTGAAATATCGGTTGCTTATCGTTGAAAGTGACGTTCATTGCCTCACCACTCAGCATCATTGTTTGTTACCCATCTAGCAGCAAAGCTTAACTTATGTACAAACAATTGTCAATAATCAGTCACTCGATAAGACAGTGGGGCGCTAGTATCTAATCCTGTTATTGACAATTACACATGAACGAATTATAGTATGCTACATGAGTAACATACTAACACACTTTGAATAAGGTTGGCAAAGGAAAAGTTTCTTAAGTGTAGTACAAATACGATACGGGGAGATGCAGTCAATGAACGCATTGATCGAATTCAAAAATGTAACAAAAGAATACAAAATAGGCGAAGTACCTATCAAGGCTCTTAATGGAGTTGACTTTCCATAAATGAAGGGGAATTCGTCGTTGTTTTGGGTGCAAGTGGCGCCGGTAAAAGCACCATTCTGAATATACTCGGTGGTATGGATACAGCTACCTCAGGTCAAGTGTTTGTCAGCAATCAAGACATCACCAGCTTCAATGAGAAAAAATTAACTAGATATCGCGCCGAGAAGGTAGGCTTTGTATTTCAATTTTATAACTTAATTCCAAATTTAAACGCGCTAGAAAATGTTGAATTTGCCGCTGAAATTTGTAAAGACCATCTGGATGCAAAAGATATTTTGCAGAAAGTCGGTTTAAGCAATCGCATCAACAATTTCCCATCCCAGCTCTCTGGAGGAGAACAACAAAGAGTTGCTATAGCCCGGGCCGTTGCCAAAAATCCTTCGCTTTTACTCTGCGATGAGCCCACTGGCGCGTTGGACTATATTACAGGCAAATCCGTTTTAAAACTCCTTCAAGATTTGAACGAGTCAACGAAGAAGTGCGTTGTTCTGGTCACACATAACTCCGCGATTGCTCCTATGGCGGATAAAATCATCAGGGTCAAGAGCGGAAAGATAGAAAGCGTGAAAGTAAACGATAACAAGCAAAATATCGAAGGGATTGAGTGGTGATGAAATTATTCTATAAATGTTTAAGGGATATCAAGCAATCGATCGGACAATTCTTTGCCTTTATTTTGGTTATAGCCGTAGGTGCTTTTTTCTATGCGGGGCTCGTCACATTAAGCGATCATCTTAGCAGCTATACGGAGGCTTACTTCAAAGAGCATAATTTAAGCGACTTAAATGTGTATTACAGCCAAATTTCCAAGCAGGAAGTAGAGAAGTTAAGCACTATCAATGGGATAAAAAAAATGGAAGGACGTTATACCTTCGATGCGACGCAAACTTTTGAAGATACGAAAGCGACCTTAAGAATACATTCGATCCCAGTAAACAATGAAATCAATACGCCAACGATGATCGAGGGACGTTTACCGTCACAAAATCATGAAATCATGCTGGATTCCCATTATGCCAATGAGCATCGGTACCAAGTCGGCGATTCAATCAGCCTTAGCGTGAATAACAAGAATATGGCGTTCATCATAAGCGGCTTGGGTGAAAATGTGGAATATGCCAAAAAGAACGAAACCCAAGACCATAAAACCTCCGGTGTAGCCTATATAGCTGAGACGGAAATACCTCATATCGCAGGCAGCTTTTACTATAATGAACTCTTGATCGATGCCGAAGAAGGTTACCCTATTGACCGGTTGAGTCAGACGATTGAAGCGCAATCCAAGGAACTCTCCTATGATCACCAAATTAGTAAAGAAAGAACATTCAGTTATTCTCAGATCCAACAAACGATCCATAATAACAAATTGATGAGCAGGGTGATCCCGTTGGTTCTTTTTATAATCGAAGCGATTATCCTGTTCCTTACCATGTCGCGAATTATCGATTCTCAAAGAAACCAAGTAGGGATCATGAAGGCATTGGGTATCAAAAATAGAAACATTATGCTTCACTACATGGGATACCCGATACTGGTAGGGATCATAGGCTCCATTCTTGGGTGCGTCATTGCCGCTAGCGTATTTATTCCATTAGTGAGGGCGTCAAATGCAAAAGCCTACTCGCTGCCCGACATTACCTTCTCTTTATCCTTATTTTCTGCGATTCCACCCATCCTGTTCTCAAGTGCATTTGGAATCCTGGCCTGTTACTTGAGCGGAATCGCCATACTGCGAGAGCGCGCGGCGCAGGCAATGCGGCCCAAACCGCACAGAAAGATAAAGAAGCTGCTCATCGAACAAATTCCAGGAATCTGGAGTCGTATTTCCTACAGTTATAAGCTCATTTTGAGAAATATATTTTTAAATAAACAAAAAGCGCTGGCAAGCTCCGTTGGCGTTGTGGTGAGTACCGTTTTATTGATCACGGCCTTCAGTACTCAAACGTCCTTGCAAAAGGTAGCAGCCCAAATAGAAGAGGTATTTATCTATGATTTGAAAGTCGATTATACGAATGGAGCAGCACCGGATCCATCACAGTTGCCCGTCGGCATTACAAGCAGTTACGATTTATCTACCTTTCCCGTGAAATTCATCAAAGACGATATTAACGAAAATGCCACGTTAGTTGTAACGAAGAAAGAAAACAATCTCATTCATTTCTTCGACCAAAACGACAATCGGATCACATTGAAAGACAATGGCATACTGGTGCCCAAATCGTACGCCGACACCTATAAGATCGCAGAAGGGGATATCATCCAAATCAAGTTTACAGATTCAAAGTTTTCCAATAGAACGATCGATATGACGGTTGCACAAATATCCACCCAGTATTCGAATCCATCGTTTTATTGCACGATAACATACCTCCAGAGCTTTGGCATCGACTATATCCCCACCTCACTTTTAGTGGAAGTCAATAGCGCTGAAGACTTTACAAGTGTTCATCATTACTTCGAACAAGACCAACAGGTAGCTACAATCGCAGATAAGAATGATTTAAAGAATTCCGCTCAATATATTTTAAAACAAAATAATTTTATCTTTATCCTGTTTATCATTAGTTCCGTCGCACTTTCCTTTGGCGCCATCTATACGGTATCCTCCATAAACATTTATGAAAGAAATCGTGAGTTAGCTACATTAAAGGTATTAGGCTATCCCAAACGTAAAATAAACCGGCTCATCTTCTTTGAGAACATCATACTTACCACCTTTGCGGTTCTCGTAGCGTTACCCATCAGTGGCTATACGTATGAACTGGTTGTCAAGGGTCTGTCGAGCACACACCAGCAAATCCCGAATCAATTAAAACCGTTTGTCATACTTGTATCTGTTATTCTTGCGTTCTTGCTTACCGTTCTTTCAAACTTGCTGCTTCGAAGAAAAGTGTCACAAATCAATATGATCGAATCTTTAAAAAGTATAGAATAAGAAGAGTTTACCTTTACAGTGAGTTTTTTGAGTTGCATTCCACTTCGTTCCATCCATGCGGGACGAACCCCAGGGGACCGTTCCCCCTTTAGGGCTCCGCCATAATCGAGTAGAGGCTACTCTTTAATTGAGTAGCCTTGCTGAAGAAATTGCTGCACGTTCTCCATCGTCGGCATGCCGGGCTGTGCGCCGAAGCGTGTCACAGCCAGTGCA
>JBEBRI010000226.1:0-5042 GCA_040394915.1 Sphingobacterium sp. | reverse complement strand
CCCGTTTTCTCGATGGTTGCGAGTTCAAAATCTAAGCGTTCCCGAATATCGTCAGTGAGCGTTTCGTATCGCTTAGCGGCTCCCTTATAGGTTAAATCTTTTAGATAAGCATTCTCACCCCGCTTCCCTCCGTCAACCTCATCTTCGGCATGTTGAAATTCTTCTGGAATTTCAAACTTCGGAAGCAATACTTCACGCGCTAATACATAGGTTTCTATTTTATCCAATATTTCATCAATATTGATAATAGCTTCTGGGAGATCTTGAAATACCTTCTTCATCTCTTCAGACGATTTGAAGTAGTATTCTTGATTAGGAAGTCCGAAGCGAAAGCCTCGACCGCGACCTTTTGGTGTGGAAAGCTTTTCCCCATCTTTCACACATAAAAGGATATCGTGTGCATGCGCATCGGCCTTATTGACGTAATACGTATTATTTGTTGCAATGAGTTTCACAGCATGCTTGCGCGCTAAGCCTATAATGGCTTCGTTAACGCGATTTTCATCCTCTTGACCATGTCGCATGACCTCAATATAGAAGTCCTCACCAAAGCGCTCTTTCCACCAAATTAACGCTTCTTCTGCCTGTAGCTCTCCAATATTAAGCAACTTGCTTGGCACCTCGCCTTGCAAATTCCCGGAAAGGACAATCAAATCCTCTTTATAGCGTTCTACTATCTCCCGATCAATACGCGGCACGTAATAGAAGCCTTCGGTATAGGCTGCCGAGGCCATCTTTGCTAAATTATGATAGCCATTTTTATTTTTTGCTAGAAATACAACTTGATAACCATTGTCTTTTCTAGTTTTATCTTTTCGGTTTTCGCAAATAAAGAATTCACAACCAACGATAGGCTTGATGGCCTGTCCGTCAAATGTTTCCCCTTTTTCCTCAGCTTCCTTCTTTTTCCCTTCTAAATCTTTGTTATAGCTTAAGACCTTATTCACAAAGTGGAAGGCTCCCATCATATTTCCATGATCGGTCATTGCAACTGCCGGCATTTTTTGCTTCGCAGTCGCCTGAACGAGACTATCAATGGAAATGGTTGATTGCAATACGGAAAATTGAGTATGATTATGCAGATGTGCAAAATTGGCATTTGCCAAGGCTTCGAGGGTCGCCGAGTCAATCTCCACTGGAGTTATTGTGGGCTCTGATTTCGCACGTATCGCATCCGAAGCAGCCTTTAAATTAACGTGCTGCAATCCAACAGAAGCAATTGTTGTTGGATGATGCTGTTTAAACTCAACGAAATAACCCGTATCAACTTGCAGTTCTTCTGCTTTGAACACGTTTCTACGCACCAATTCGAAGAAACAACGTGTAGTTGCTTCCACATCGGCAGTCGCATTATGGGCTTCTGCAAACGGAACCCCAAACAAATAACTATGTAATTCGGTTAAGTTTGGAAGCTTAAAACGTCCTCCACGCCCTCCCGGTAATTTTAATAATTCTGCGGTTACTTCCGTACAAGTATCTAAAATTGGCATGGACGCCATTGGACTGTCTACCGCATATCGGTGAAATTCACAGCCCATGACATTGATATCAAAACCTATATTTTGACCTACAACAAACTTTGCTTTAGCTAGGGCCTCATTGAATTTGACCAATACATCGGTTAAAGGGATTCCTTGTTCTTCGGCTAGTGCGGTTGAAATCCCATGTATTTTTTCCGAATCGTATGGAATATTAAAACCATCAGGTTTAATTAAATAATCCTGATGCTCAATCATCCTTCCCATCTCATCGTGGAGCTGCCAAGCTATCTGAATACACCTCGGCCAATTATCCGTATCTGTTATTGGCGCATCCCATCTTTTTGGCAATCCCGTCGTTTCTGTATCGAAAATAATATACATAGTGTGTTCCCCTCTGAACCAACAAAATTACTCATTAAAATCAACAATTTTTAACATCATCCGATAAGTTAGATGTCATTATTTTTAACGTAATAATAACGAAGTAATTATATGCTTTCGTTGACTTTTTGTGTAGAATTACTCAGAATTTAGCCTCGTGCTGATAAAAAACGAAAGCGATCGTATCGGTCGCAAAAAAAAAGCCACCTCAAGGGTGGCTATATAATTTCTTTGGTGTTGGGTTACTTCAAGATGACAACTTCAACACGTCTATTCCGCTGACGTCCTTCCGGAGTTTTATTATCAGCAATTGGCTTCGTTTGTCCTAAACCTTTAATGGATAATCTAGATTCCGCAATACCGGCATCAACTAAAAATTTTTTTACTGATGCTGCACGCTTATCTGATAGCCATTGATTGTATTCTGCTGTTCCCGTCGCATCGGTGTGACCATCTACACGGACCTTAGCATTCTGCCCTTTTAAAACTTTCACCAATTTACTCAATTCTTGTTTGGCATTTTCCGATAAATAAGATGAGTTTGTTGGGAACAATAAATCAGAGGAAATGGAAACTAGAATTCCTTCATCAGTTTGCTTCACGTCGTTAAACTCACGCTTCACATTTTTCAACCCATCGTCTGTACCGTCCTTACTAACAACCGCTCCCGGATTGACAATCAATGACTGTTGTTTACAAGAAAAGAATGTGATGCTCGAAAGTAAAACTAATGCTAATAAATTGATGCGTTTCATGTTATGGTTTCTTTGTTATTTGCGTAAATATAATACTTTATCCCTAATTTTTTCATTTCTTAAACAGCCTTTGTTCAACGGCCTGTATTTCAGGAATCTGTTGGTATAGTTTCCAGATGAATCCAGTTTTTGCATTTTCCAACAGTAATGCAACATTCGCTTGATTACTAGCGACATATTCATCCGAAACGTCATTGCTACGCAAATCGACCCAGGAACGGAAGCCATATTCTGTAAATAAAAAAGCGCCAAATTCATGGTATAGCGCATGTAGCGATTTTTTAGCACCTGGACTGTCAACAAAAATGCTAGCAACAGAGATTGCCGGATTAATTCGGAATGTGCCAATGCTGTCTCTACGTTCTTGGAATCCCCAAATATCCGAATTACTTGTCCCTACTCCAATCTCATTATCGCGACGCTTAACGACGCGCGCATAATTACCTACCACGTCGGCTAAATTGTAATCTTTCAGTTTCGCTAGCTTCGGATTAATCGTCACAAAGGGTCTATACATTTCCAATAGATGACCTTCAGGTGCGCCGAAAGGCAATGTTACCCCATACATCATCGTATCTTGCAAATTAGATACGCGCTGTAGCGAGTCTTTTGTTAAGGCATGGCTACCGTCTGGAAACATCGTATTATGCTTAAACGTATCCACTACTGCCGAATCGACTTCTAATAAGGCGGGCGCATGTACAAACGGAATGTATTTATGCTCGATAGCGTCTACGAATGAAGAAATGGGAATGTTTGATCTTGTAGATGCCATAGCTAGCATATAGGCATTTAACCCTTGATTTACACCTACGATTGGTTCTACGATAAAGTAATCATCGAGCATATCAAGATTCGATCGTAAAATATGTGGGTCATCAGGCAGCGTGACTGCCTTCCAATCCATACGTTCCCATATATCGGTTATGCCTCTTCTAATTTCTGTTTCGGCTTCCTCGTCTCCTTTTAAATACTGCCGAACAACAAGCAATGCTTCCATAATAGCCGCCGAAGACTCGATATCATATTGCGGTCTACGGTCGAAGTGTTCTGGAATGCCCTTTCTACCATCATAGTAAGAAGGAAAGAAACCATGTTTATTCTGAGCTTTGGCAAGAAAATTAACAATACGCTTTACACGACTGATAAATAAAGGACGACTGATAAAGCCCTTTTCAACGCCAACCATTAAACTGAGGATTGCTCCCCCTGTTTCTTTGACCGACACAATCGCTTTTTCTTTCATACGGAATGGCATATGCATTCCTGTATTGATATCGTAATTCTCGACAAAGTAGTTGATATGTGCAATTTGGATAATGTTGAACAACTCTTCGTCACTGACCTGCTTTGGTTCTACTTCCTGGACCGCCGATAACGGCGATTCTTTGTAGTTGAAATCTAACCAAGCAATTTTATAATAATACTTTTTATCGAGGACTGGCACGTAGTCCAAACATCGCTGCATATAGGTTGGGCGAATTGAAATGGGTACAAAGTCCTTATTGTTTTCCGAGCGATAGATCTTTACATAGCGGATACTCGGTGTCAACGGCACCTGCCATTGTAAATCTACATGATTTGCATGAGCCGTTGCTTTAGCAAGCACAGCAGCAGACGTTAAAGGTACAGTAGGATATTTAGCTGGTAGGAATTCAATTTGATCTAAAAAGAGCTGATTCATGTTCTTCGCCTCATTGAGTTGGCGAAAGATTATACCCGAGATTGGATCTTCCAAGTTTAATCCAGCAAAGTCTTTTACAGGAATTCGAACATTTAACCAAGCGCCATTCTTATAGCCCTCAACATAGTTTCGGACTGCTAAACTCACCGATTGGTTATCTCTTTGTTTAATAGAAATTGATGGAAGGTGCTCCGCTTTCGTTTGCCCGGAGCCAACATATAACTTAAAATTCAAAACATCATCACTCGATAATCTATAATGAAATTTCTGACGGCTATAGCGTATCGTGACATTCCAATCCCCTTGCGGATGCGACAAATAACGTAATGACAAAGCATTGCCCGGTGTGAAAAATAACGTATCCGACACCAGCAAATGTTTATTGACATTCTCTACCCAGCTCTTTCCAGTATACTCTACTAAACTTCGAGCATACGTTCCATTGACAAGGCTGTTATCAAAGACCACTTCTGGATAAGTTTCCGCATTTGTCTTCAACCCGAACAAACATAAGAGCAGAATCGGAATAAGTTTAAGTCGCATAAGCTAATAATAATGGACAAAAATAGGGAATTTTCCTTCTAGAAACTACTTTTAACGAGGAAAATGCCTTTCGTGATAAAATTATTACGCACATTTTAAGCCTGTTGCAAGAAAAGACTAAGATTTATTTTTGCAGTTTCGCATTTCTCTCTATATTTGCAGCACGTCAAGCGAAAGTAGCTCAGTTGGTAGAGCACA
>JBEBRI010000225.1:0-5047 GCA_040394915.1 Sphingobacterium sp. | reverse complement strand
TTTTTACCAAACCAATTATTAACCTAAATTATGAAATTTTTACTCTTTTACTTTTGCTTTAATACATAAACGCAATTGCTATGCCTTTCGTCTCAGAGGATATCTGAATTAACAAATTTTAACAAGAGAACGCCTAAATTCAGTACTACTGATACATTGATATGACCTAGTCACACCTTTATTGCGTCCAGCATCAATCTGTGTAATAAAAAAGACCGCTCTAGATGAACGGTCTTTCCGATATAAATTTATTTAACTTCTTACCTAGCGAACTCCGCTACCAACGGAAATATCCGATGTTGGATTCACAAAATCAAGACGCCCATCGGCATCTTCTGCCATCAGAATCATCCCTTGAGATTGGATTCCCTTAATTTCTCTAGGTTCTAAATTCACTAAGATCGATACTTGCTTGCCTACAATCTCCTCGGGTTGGAAGTATTCGGCAATACCAGAAACTACCGTTCGCTTATCAATACCGGTGTCAATAGTAAGCTTTAATAATTTCTTCGTTTTTGCAATTTTCTCCGCGGTTAAGATACGCCCCACACGGATATCCATTTTAACAAAATCATCAAAAGAAACATTGGCCTTTTGAGGAGCTTTAGGCGCAGATAGCGCGTTTGAAGCTTTCGCTTGAGCCAATTTATTCAGTTGGAATTCAACTTGCTCGTCTGTAATTTTATCGAATAATAGCTGTGTCTCGCCTAATTCATGACCTTCAGACAATAAATCTGCATTCCCAGCTGCTGACCAATCTTGTTGCGCTAGATTTAACATCTCGAATATTCTCGCACTTGTAAATGGTAAGAATGGTTGTCCCAATACCGCTAAATTTGCAACAATTTGTCCCGCTACAAACAACACGGTTTTTACGCGTTCTTCATCGGTCTTATATACTTTCCAAGGTTCCTCATCAGCTAAGTATTTATTGCCTAAACGAGCAGCGTTCATAAACTGTGCTAAGGCCTCACGGAATCTATATTGTGATAAAGACTGTTTAATTAAGTCTGGGAAAGTCGCTAATTCCTTCAATACGGCCTGATCCGCTTCTGTTAATGGGGAGCCCATTAATACCTTACCGTCAAAATATTTATGAGATAACACCATGACACGGTTAACGAAATTACCAAAAATGGCAACCAATTCGTTATTGACACGTGCTTGAAAATCTTTCCAAGTAAATTCACTATCCGATGTTTCTGGGAGAATTGAAGTTAACATGTATCGAAGTTCATCCTGTTTTCCAGGGAATTCTTCCAAATATTCATGTAACCAAACAGCGTGGTTTCTGGATGTTGATAATTTATCTCCCTCTAAGTTTAGGAATTCATTGGCCGGAACATTCTCCGGCAGAATATAATCCCCATGAGCATGAAGGATTGCCGGAAAGATAATGCAATGGAAAACGATATTATCTTTACCAATAAAGTGAATCAACGTAGAATCATTTTCAGCATTCGCCTGTTTCTTCCAGTACAACTCCCAATCTTTACCTTCATCAATTGCCCATTGCTTAGTCGCAGAAATATATCCGATTGGCGCATCAAGCCATACATACAATTTCTTGCCTTCTGCCTCGGCCAAAGGAACATCTACCCCCCAGTCTAAGTCACGGGTCATTGAACGCGGTTGTAATCCTGATTTCAACCAGGACTGACACTGTCCAAATACATTAGACTTCAGCACATTTTTCTTGCCCTCAATCAACCATTGTTCTAACCAAGGCTGATATTTATCCAAAGGTAAATACCAGTGCTTTGTCTCTTTAAGAATCGGTGTCTTTCCGCTCAAAGTTGATTTAGGATTAATTAAATCCGTTGGATTAAGAGAGGTTCCACACTTTTCACATTGATCGCCATAGGCTCCTTCATTTCCACAATGTGGACAGGTTCCCACGATATAACGATCGGCAAGGAATTGATGATATTCCTCATCATAGTACTGTTCAGAAAAGCGCTCAACAAATTCTCCTTTCTCATACAAGTTCAAAAAGAATTCTTGAGAAAGTTGATGATGAATCGGCTCAGAAGTACGATGGTAAATATTAAAAGAAATACCGAATTGCTCGAAACTTTCTTTAATCTGTTGATTGTATTTATCAATAATCTGCTGAGGCGTTACTCCCTCTTTCTTCGCTTTAATGGTGATCGCAGCTCCGTGCTCATCAGACCCACAGACATAAACAACATCCTTATTGTTTAGGCGTAAAAAGCGAACGAATATATCTCCAGGAATGTAAGCCCCTGCAAGGTGACCAATATGTAAGGGACCATTAGCGTAAGGTAATGCCGACGTAATGGTATAGCGTTGTTTATTAAAAATATCCAATGTAAACTGCTGATTAAAATTTTAAAAAATATACTGCTACGTACATCACAAAGATACGTCAAAATGTACTATTCCAATGCATCTCAGCAGTATTAGCTATAAAAAATCAGTATATTGGGAATAGATTATTAAATAATAAGAGTAAAAAACATGCGTTATTCAAAAACAGATATCGGCTTAATGATTATTCGAGTAGTCATCGGTGCTAGCATGATGGCATTTCACGGCTTCCCAAAATTAATGGGCGGTGTGGACACTTGGACAAAAATCGGCCAATCGATGCAAAACATTGGTATCAACTTTCTCCCTACCGTATGGGGCTTTTCAGCAGGCTTTACCGAGACAGTAGCATCCTTTCTACTAATTCTCGGACTTTGGACACGTCCAGCGTCTTGGCTGTTAGCATTTACAATGCTTGTAGCCGCTGTTATGCACTTCAGTAAGGGCGATGGATTGTCAGGCGCTTCACATGCCCTCGAGTTCCTTGCTATTTATATTGCATTCGCAGTTATGGGACCAGGAAAAATAAGTGTAGATAAGAAGTAAAAAAGAGAGCCTTTCAGACGTGAAAGGCTCTCTTTTCTATTTCTTAAATACAGTAGCGTGCCAGCTATCCTTAAACGGTATTTCCCATTTGCTCGACAAGTCCTCTGCATCCTGAATAAGATTATTGAATACAATCGTTTCATCTTTAATCACTCCTTCTTTATACAAAGCCTCGAATACATCACTTGAAACAAGCTGAATATTTCCGTCGATGTCCCGATAGGAAATTAACATTCTATTGAATAAGTCTATCTGTAAATCTGATTCGAGTTTCTTCAGCAAATGAACAGATTTATCTATGGAACAGCCTGTGGTTTGCGCCAAAGCTTCGTCAACTGTCAAAATTACAAACAGGTTATACTTAATCTCTGCATTACCTGCTAACTGACTTCCATGCGCTGTCCATTCGGCAACAAAACTTTTTAATTCTGCTTGCGCTCGTTCTAACTCCGGTTGAGTAAAAAAACGGTCGGCTTGATATATCCAAATCTTCTTCATATTCCCTCTCTTATTAATGCGTGTAATAAGGTGATATCATCAGATAAACTATAACACCGGTTACAGCAACATACAACCACATTGGATATGTTATTCTTGCGAGCTTCTTATGACGCTCATAAGCACCTGCAATACCGCGAACAAATGTAAATAACACAAACGGTATAATGATCACTGATAAAACGATATGTGTAACGAGAATGAAATAGTATACATATCGAATTGCGCCTTCTCCAAGGTACTTCGTAGACTCGGAGGTCATATGATACGCAACATACATTACCAGGAACAATGCTGAACAAACCATACATAGCTTGATCAAATTCTCATGCAACTTAATATTCCCTTTTTTAATTGCCGCGACCGCGACAAATAACAATACCGCTGTTATACCATTAATCGTTGCGTAGATCGGAGGTAGAAAGCCTAGAGGCTCAACATCAAAGCCCAAACGTTTCAAGTTTACTCCAAAAAGAGCAGCTACGGCTAACGGAATTATTATAGACAAGGTCCATATAATACCTTTATATTTCTTTTCTTCTTCTGTCATTGCCATCTTACTTCCTTTCAACTTTAAGTGGATTATTTCTTATTTCTTCAACCAATTGAACTTTAATCTCATCTTCTAATCGAGCAGTTTCCGTTTTCAAACTAATATCATAGATCCCACGTATGCGACGCTTAGAATCAAGTAACACAAAATTGCTACCGATAATATAACGACTACTATCCGCAGGATTAACCATGCCCTCGATTAACAACTCCTCTCTTGCATAGTTTAAGATATCCTCCTTAGGTTTGAATACCACAAACCAATTGCGATTCCCAATCTTTTTATAGGGAAGAACTTGCCTTTCCAAATCAGCTTTCGTATCGCGAGGATCGACGCTAATAGAATAAAGCCTAACCTTTGGATTATCTTTAAATCGCTCAGCAATACTACTCAAATCATGGATCAACTGTTTGGAAAGTGCTGAATCCCGAGAATAAAATAAATGAATGACAGAAATGACTGTATCAGATTTCAAAAACGGCACTTCGTTTCCATTCAAATCTACTAAGTCCAGGGGTTTGACTTGGTGAAAGATTGTATCAGGAATCTCTCTTCCCATTACCCTATTCATCTTACCGGAGAGGCTCTTTTCACCGAAAACTGGCAATTTAAGGTACTCATTGGAACCCATATTATTAACCAGTATATATAAAAATCCTGGCACAAATAAAACAAGTGCCAGGATTATTAATTTTGATATGTTCTTCGAACGAGTACTTTTACTCATTACAAGCTTTCTTATTTATGAGGAAATAGTGGCTGGTGCGTCATCGCCCCGTGTAAGAAATCACCCTCGGTAAGCAATAAGACGATAAAATACACTATAAATAAAAACACTACGCTACAGCAGATTATAAATCCGGATTTCTCAAATTTCAAGTGCATGAAGAATGCAACAATGTAAAATGCTTTAACAAGTGTTAGCGCAATATAAATTACATTCACTAACATTCCTTTTTGAAGAATTCCCCAGTGGTGTACAAATCCTAATGCGATTAAGAATTCTAAGGCAGTTAATGCTAATAAGATGAAGAATACGGACCAGATACGTTTTTTATCCATGCCTTCTTCATGTCCGTGCGCATCGTGTGCTGCAATATGATCGTGATTACTCATTAT
>JBEBRI010000224.1:0-5123 GCA_040394915.1 Sphingobacterium sp. | reverse complement strand
ATGGAATTTTTAAGCCAAGATACATTGGTTTATACAGGAACAGAGCGCATCGCGCGATTGACAAAGAACCCTGTTGTATTCTGTGAAATTAGAAGAAAGAGAAAAAGGGGGTACTATTCGTGTAAATTTACAACGTTAATAGAGAACCCTGATGATTATCGAGAACACGAGATCACCCATATTCACAATCAGTTTACCGAGCAGATTATTCGTAGTGAGCCGGCGTATTGGTTATGGTCTCATCGTCGCTGGAAAAGAAAAAGAAGGAGTTAAATGACTAAATATCCAAAAGTAGCAGTTGTCATATTAAACTGGAACGGTCGATTTTTCTTGGAGAAATTCCTTCCTTCCGTGTTTAACAGCACCTATCAAAATATTGAATTTGTTGTCGGAGATAATGGTTCTACCGATGACTCCATATCGTACGTGGAAGAGAATTACCCCAAGTTCACGATCCTTAAGAATAATCAGAATTTAGGATTTGCGGGCGGTTACAACGAAATCTTAAAACGCGTCGAAGCAGATTACTTCGTACTTCTAAACTCCGATGTAGAAGTCTCTCAAAACTGGATTGAACCTGTTATCGCGCAGATGGAGCGGGATAAGCAACTGGCCGCGGTCCAACCTAAAATTCAATCTTATCATCAGAAAGGATATTTCGAGCATGCAGGCGCTGCCGGCGGTTTCATCGATTACTTTGGATTCCCTTTCTGTCGAGGGCGTATTTTTGAGCGTGTTGAAAAAGACGAAGGTCAATATGATGATGAAATGGAGGTATTCTGGGCTACTGGAGCAGCACTTTTCATTCGTTCATCCGCTTGGCGAGAAGCTGAAGGCTTCGATGCAGACTTCTTTGCGCATATGGAAGAAATTGATTTATGCTGGCGATTAAAGAAACTTGGTTATAAAATTGGATATTGTCCCAATTCATTAGTTTATCATGTCGGCGGCGGTACTTTAAACACAAGTAACCCACATAAAACTTACCTAAATTTCCGGAATAATCTGCAGATGATGCAAAAAAATCTGCCCCTTGCTCAAGGAATATGGAAAATAGGAATACGGTTCTGGCTAGATTTCGCCGCATTACTTAAATTCCTCGTTGATCGCAAACCAAAGGATGCATGGGCGGTAAGCCGTGCGCATCAATACTTCTTCAAAAACTTCTTTAAAACTGCACGAAAACGAAAGAAATATGCCGGCCACGAGAATAAAGTTGGTCAATATAAGAATTCCATCGTATGGGATTTTTATCTGAATAATATCCATAAATTCTCCCAACTAAAAGACAATAATTTTCATCATTAGGAGTTCCGCTGAACAAAGTTTTTTATGGGTTTAACTTTTATTGCTCTTTAGTTTGCATATTTAATTAAATAGTTGTTTTAAATTATTTTAGGCCTAGAATATTTTGTATTTTCGTGGTCTATGTCAGCAGATATCCAGTCTAAAATTGAGCAGCTCACCCAGGAATTAAACGAGTATAATTACCAATACTATGTTTTGGCGCAATCGTTAATATCCGATTATGATTTTGATCAAAAACTCAAAGAATTAGAATCATTAGAAGCTCAATTCCCTCAATATCGTGATCCCAACTCACCTACATTGAAGGTAGGTGGCGATATTACACAGAAATTTAAGACGGTAAAGCATAAATGGCCAATGATGTCATTGGGCAATACCTATAACGAACAAGAACTTAAAGACTTTGATAGCCGCGTTCGAAAGACGATCGGCGATGACTTTCAGTACGTTTGCGAACTTAAATTTGACGGCTTATCAATCTCTCTCACCTATGAGCATGGAAAGCTTGTACAAGCCGTGACAAGAGGTGATGGAACACAAGGCGACGAAGTAACCAATAATGTACGTACAATACGAAGTATCCCCCATCAATTAAAAAAGGGGAACTACCCGGATAGTTTCGAAATTCGTGGTGAAATATTTATGCATAAGTCCGCCTTTCTCCGTTTAAACAAAGAACGGGAAGACAACGGTGATCAGACGTATGCGAATCCAAGAAACTTTGCCTCAGGAACTATAAAGCTTCAAGATTCTGCTGAAGTGGCAAAGCGTCCCTTAGATTGTTTCTTGTACTTTTTATACGCTGATAATCGTAAAAAAATGTTCGAAAATCACTGGGAAAGCATCGAGGCGGTAAAAAGCTGGGGTTTCCATGTCTGTGAGCATACTAAACTCTGTAATAATATTCAGGACGTATTAGACTTTATTCACTATTGGGACACCGAGCGACATCAACTTTCTTATGAAATTGATGGGATTGTAATCAAAGTAAATGACTATGCACAACAGGAAGAGTTAGGGTTTACCGCAAAATCACCTCGATGGGCAATTTCCTATAAGTTTAAAGCAGAACGTGTTGAAACGATATTAGAAAGCATCAGTTACCAGGTTGGACGTACAGGTGCGGTCACCCCGGTTGCGAACCTTAAACCCGTGTTATTGGCCGGTACAACCGTTAAACGTGCATCCTTGCATAATGCGAATGAAATTGCACGTTTGGATTTGCATGAAGGTGACACCGTATTTGTGGAAAAAGGTGGAGAGATTATTCCAAAGATTATTTCCGCGAATATTGAAAAACGTCCGGAAGGAGCTGTTGCGATCTCCTATCCTACGCATTGCCCGGAGTGCAACACCGAGCTCGTTCGCCAAGAAGGCGAAGCCGTTCATTACTGTCCTAATGAAGATGGTTGCAGACCTCAAATCGTTGGTAAAATACAACACTTTATTGGCCGGAAGATGATGGACATCCAAGGTCTTGGCGATGAAACCATTGAAACATTTTATCGCTTAGGATTGGTATCTAAAATATCTGACTTATACGCTCTAAAAGCACATCAGGATCAATTGGTCGGCTTGGAACGTTTTGGTCAAAAATCAATAGATAACATGCTCGCCGGAATTGAGGCTTCGAAACAAAAGCCTTTTGAGAAAGTTTTATTCGCTCTAGGTATCCGCCATATTGGGGAAACGGTAGCGAAGAAATTGGCTCAGCATTTTAAAAATATTGATGCGATTGCTAGGGCATCGGCCATAGAAATTGAGGCCGTACCAGATATTGGCTTCCGAATCGCTGAAAGTATACATTTCTACCTGAATCAAGAAGAACATTGGGCTGAGATTCAAAAGCTAAAAGATGCAGGGCTCCAGTTCGCTATGGAGGAGAAAGAAGTTGTACTTGCAGGAGATGGCTTAGCAGGCAAGACTTTTCTGATCTCCGGCATTTTCGCGGAGTACTCGAGAGAAGAATTGACTACTTTAATCGAATCGCATGGCGGAAAGATGCTTAGTAGCATTTCCGCAAAGCTTAACTTTCTGGTTGCGGGCGATAAAATGGGGCCATCGAAATTGGCGAAAGCTGAAAAGTTACAGGTCCCTATTATCTCGGAGAGCGAGTTACTCGCCATGATAAATAACTAAGAATACTTAAATTAAATAATTATACACGAATGAATGAGCTTCAAGGAGCAGGGGTAGCGATTGTTACGCCTTTTAATGCAGACGGATCTGTAGATTATGAGACCCTAGGTAGATTAATAGACTACCAAATTCAAGGGGGAATTGATTACATTGTTTCTTTGGGAACGACGGGCGAAACCGCTACGTTGTCCAAGGAGGAACGAAAGCAGGTTTGGGCATTTACTTCGAAGCACGTCAACAAACGTATCCCTTTAGTTGCAGGCATTGGAGGCAATAATACCCTGGAAATTGTCGAATTAACGCGAACTTTCGAAGTCTTGGATTATGTCGCGATATTATCCGTCTCTCCATATTATAACAAGCCTACGCAGGGAGGGATCTACCAACATTATAAGGCTATTTCAGAAGCCTCCCCCCTTCCCATTATCTTATATAATGTTCCTGGCCGCACCGGTAGTAATATGACTTCCGCAACTACACTTCGCTTAGCTAATGATTTTAATAACATTGTTGCGATAAAAGAAGCGTCAGGTAGCTTTGCCCAATTTAGCGAAATATTACGCGACAAACCGGAAGATTTTATGTTGATTTCCGGAGACGATCCAGCAACCTTGCCAATGATTGCTTTAGGCGCTGTGGGAGTAATATCTGTGGTAGGAAATGCTTACCCAAATAAAGTTTCCGCCTTGACACACCTATGCCTGGAAGGAAATTATGAGCAAGCAAGAGTTATCCATTCCGATTTATTGCGCATCACCGACCTATGTTTCATCGAAGGAAACCCGGCTGGCGTAAAATATATTTTAAAACAAAAAGGCTTTGGTACGGATACTGTCCGTTTGCCCCTGGTACCGGTTGGAAAACAAACCCAAGAGGGCATACAACAGGAGATGAAGAAGCTTGCTTAACTTAAATTTTAACCTGTATTTGCGGACATATAGCTACTATTGAAACTGATGCCTCTAAATTTCCATATTTTAGGTATCTTTTTTGTGGTTTGCTGACAAAATAATCTTAATATGGAAACCACAACAAACCAAGTCCCTAAGAAAGGTGGATCGGCAATTCGTAAGTTTATCAGTTGGACACTATTAATTGTACTCTTATTAGGCGGCGGTCTGATTTATTGGAAATACTATTTCGTATTTGGTGAGGGCGTCAAATCTGGCGTGCTGAATTATGCGGTAAAGAAAGGAAATCTGTTTAAAACCTATGAGGGTAAACTGATTCAAGAGGGCTTTGGTACGAGCAAGTCCGGAACCGGGTTAACAAGTAATCAGTTTGAGTTCTCTATTGAAAACGACTCGATATACCGCATCCTCGAAGTTAATAGCGGTAAAGTTTTTGACTTACACTACAAAGAATATAAAGGCGCTTTACCATGGCGCGGAAATACGGTTTATATCGTGGATCAAATTATACAAATGCGTGATTTGAAGGCTGGTTCCTACTAAGCCATCGCATTTACTAATATCATATTTTTTCGAGCTTCCGCTTTCGATAATTTCAATATTTATCGAGATCGGAAGCTCGTTTATTAAAAAAACATTGCATAATTGAATTTAGCAATGTATATTTGCCCAGTGCTGAATAATTCGGCACCTAATCAAAACCCTTCCAATCGATTGGTCTTGATTTATAAAGAAGTGGCGAGAGACTGGCTCAATGACCCACTG
>JBEBRI010000223.1:0-5139 GCA_040394915.1 Sphingobacterium sp. | reverse complement strand
CAGGTTGCTAAGGCTTCATCGGGTCTATTCCCTCTGCCTTTCTCTATAAGCGACGGCTAAGATATGGAGAAGAAATGGAAAAAACAAAAAAAGAATGTAGGAATTAACCAGTAGTTCGTGAATGTCGTTTTTTTGGTATAAGGGAGCTGTATTGCTGGAGCTAATTTCGCCCTGTCAATCGCGATTAGGAAACCCCGGTCCATAAAATTGAATAAGCAATCAGCATGATGCCTGATTGCTTATTCTTATTATTCTCGTCTCCTACCTGAGGACTTTATTTAGTGAGTTTGCGACTGATCCGCTTATACAAATAAGCGGATCTTTGTCTCATTGATCAATGTCGAATTAGCTTACCAAAAGCTTATAACCCTTCCCATGAACATTCACAATTTCCACATTCGGATCTTCTTTAAGATATTTTCTTAATTTGCTCAAGAATACATCCATACTTCGACCGGTGAAATAATTGTCATCATGCCAGATCTTAACTAAAGCCTCTTCACGTGTCAATACGTCGTTTTTCTTTAAACATAACAGCCGCAACAACTCAGCTTCTTTGGTTGAGAGCTTTTGTTGTTGACCTTTGTAAGATATGATTTGACTGGTATAGTCGAAAAAGTAATCCCCGATCTCGAACTTGTCGGCAAGCTCTTCTTCTTTATCTTTTGCAGCACGTTTTAATAGCGCATTAATTCTTAAAAGAAGCTCTTCGACGCGAAAAGGTTTCGTAATATAGTCATCGCCACCAAGTTCAAACGCCTGCGTTTTATCTTCCATCATTCCTTTTGCTGTCGCATAAATAATAGGAATTGTTTGGTTTATCTTCCGTATATCTTTTCCTAAGGAAAAACCATCTTTCTTAGGCATCATAACGTCTAGGATGCATAAGTCAAAATTATCCTTTCTAAAGGCTTCTAATGCTTCTTGCCCATCTTTGCTCAAAACAACATCAAATTTGCCTTTTAATTCAAGGTAATCTTTTAAAAGATCGCCCAAATTTGGATCATCTTCCGCTAATAATATTTTTTGATTCATATATTTCCTTTGCTATTTTTTAAGCAACCTCTTGAGAGGCATGCTTTAATGGTAAAGTTACTTCAAATTGCGTGCCCTTGTCTTTTTCACTTTTTACTGTGATTTTTCCATTCAAGCGTTTTATAATGTCATTCACATAGCTTAATCCCAGTCCAAATCCCTTTACATTGTGGATATTTCCTGTAGGAATACGGTAGAATTGATCAAAGATCTTTTCCGCCTGATCTTTCGTCATACCGATTCCTTTGTCGGCGACAGCAATGACGATGCTCTTGCCGCGATTAAAAGTCTTGAAGGTGATCTCGGGCTTCTCTTGGCTGTATTTTATCGCATTATCGACCAAATTATACATAACGTTTGATAAGTGAAGCTCATCCCCAATCACCAAATCATTGGTAGCATCCAGCTGAACATGTAATATTCCTTCCGCTTTTTCCAATTGAAGCTTCATACTTTCTAACACCGCATTTGCCAAATTGTTGATTTGAACATTCGTTCTTTCAATTTTTAAATTTTCTTTCTCCAACCGTGCAATGTTCAACACACGCTCGATATGGGATCCTAAGCGGACGTTCTCATCGTATATGATGTTCGCTAGTTTGCTTACCCTACGTTCGTCTGCTGATATTTCAGGATCTTTCAGTGACTCGGAGGCAATCATAATGGTCGCTACTGGCGTTTTGAATTCATGCGTCATATTATTGATAAAATCGGTCTTCATTTCCGAGATCTTTTTCTGACGGAAGATGATGCTCAGTGTATACGCAAAACAACCAATGAGTAAGGCCAATAAGGTAAGAATTGGTAGCAACCAATAGCCCATCGTACCAGCGATAATGGAACCTTTATTCGGAAAGTAAACTCTCAGCTCCCCCGGCGATTTGCCCTCGTCGCTCTGAAACAAGCGCGCTTTATAAACCATCGGCGGATTTTTACTTTCTTTAATCGTTTCGTTATTGTAATTAAACACCGCCTGAAAGATTAACGGACTGTTTTCGGAATTACGAACCTGCATAACGAAAGAAGAATTGATCCCGCGTTGATCCAGTTCATTGATTAACAAATCGACCGCCTGTGTTTTATCGATACGTTGTTCTAATGGTCTTTTGGAAAGCTCCATCCCGATAGCGACATCTTCCATGATAGCACTTTGCTTACCTCCCATAATTTTCAAGGAGTCAAATAAGGTCGCTGCACCGACTAATTTCTGATTTCTCAGCTTATTGAGCTTTTTCTCGAGTAAATCAATCTGCCCAAGGATACGGGTATTAACCGGTGGGGGCAAGGTGCGTATTTGATAGGTGGCTGTAAGAGATGAATTTGGTCCAAAGATGGGGATCAAATAGCGCGCGCTATCGTCTTTTGCCTTCACCTCTTTAATCTCTCGAATAGCATAAACTCGAGCGAATTCTCCGATCGTATTCTCGCTTGTATAACCTTGTTCTAAAGCAATCCGAACGAAGTGGCTATATTCTTTTCGGCGTATGTAGGTTTCATAAAACTCGTTCGTAATCAATACCGTCGGGTACTGTTGATTTAAACGAGTTTCCATTTCGTTGAAACGCTGCGTATGTGAGAATGCCAAACGCTGGAGTAGTTTGATACTATCCTGATATTTCACTTGGAGTGCTAAGCTCTCTTCATTTTTTCTCAATTGCTCCTGATCCTGGCGGAATTTCTCTTGATTTTCACGCTCTTGTTGACGGGCAAATTCGTAAATCTCGATGCGTTCGATGCGGTTGGCCACAGCAGTCAGAGATGCTTTGACCGCTTCATCGAATAATTTCGATTTCTGTTTAAAAGATTCACGTACGAAGTAATACTGCATGGCCATTACACCTAATAGTGCGATGGACATCAATCCGATTATTAACGTAATACTTCTTTTCTTCATTTGTTACAAAAGTAATAAGGGATTTAAGTCTATTTCTCCATTTAACACAATTTAACAGCGATCTAGGCGTAAACGTGAGTCATGTCGATCGGATATTGCGTAAATTTGAATTCATAAACTTAACGGTTATGAAAACATTTGCCGCTTTACTAATACTGCTGTTTGGTTTGCTCACTAACTCCCAAGCACAAAATAAGGAAAATATCCTCCCTACACAACAGAAGCTGCCCCATTGGGCGGATAGCGTTAAGATAAATAGACCTCAATACAAAATCATGTCTTTAGCGACCACTAACATGAAAAACAAGGATAGTTTAAAAACGAGACCTGTTGAAATCCCGAATAGTTTTAACAACAGACGCTTGATCCGAAGCGATGATTCTATTATTTTAATAAAACCCTTAAACGGAAGCAACAATTCACCAATGCCCGGAACGGAGCCCTTGACCAAAAAAAGATAAGCTGCATTTTTTCGTGAATCTGTGATCTAGCCACGACCTATGAAGAGGTGGTTTCATTCGCACCTTTGCCCAAAAATGCACATGTTGATGGGTTAAGGTAGGCTTCAGGTAGGGGTAAGCTAGGCCGGAGGTACGGCAGAGGGAAATATTAAATTAGGCTAAAGAGATCAAAAAAAAGGCCTTCCGCACGGAAGGCCTTTTTTACTTGTAATATATCGTTACATTACTTCGGAAACACGAATGGTATTTGTTCTACCTTTCGCATGAAGTGGTGTCGAAGAAGTGTTGATTACAATTTGACCTGGTTCTACCAAATGGTATTTCTTTAATAGGCCGTTTACATCTTGAATGGTACCGTCTGTACTTTCGTATTTATCGTAGATAAACGATTGAACGCCCCAAACAAGACTTAATTGTGTTAACAATTTTTCATTACCTGTAAACACATAAATATCTGCATTAGGTCGGAAGCTAGAAATCTCAAGCGCTGTATAGCCAGATGCCGTCATAACTGCAATGGCAGATGCTTGTGTTTTTTCTGCTAGGAAGATGGACGATCCGCAGATAGCATCTGGGATACGCGTAACTTCTACCGTACCTAAGGTTTCTTTTTCACTGTAGTAAGGGTATGATGTGCTTTCCACATGTGTAATAACCTTTGCCATGGTCTCGATCACAATCTCTGGGAACTCACCTACAGAGGTTTCGCCACTTAACATCACCGCATCAGCGCCGTCAATTACCGAGTTAGCAACATCATTTACTTCCGCGCGCGTCGGACGTGGCGTGGTAATCATACTTTCTAACATTTGTGTCGCAATGATTACCGGTTTTGCAAGGTTACGACATTTTTGAGCAATGATTTTCTGTAAGCCTGGTACCTCTTCCATCGGCATCTCCACACCAAGATCTCCACGAGCAACCATTACCGCATCGGTCGCTTCAATAATCGCATCAATATTGTCGATGGCTTCCGGTTTTTCAATTTTCGCAATAACGCGAGCGTGAGAACCTTTAGCTTTGATAATTTCTTTACATTGTTTGATGTCTTCCGCAGAACGAACAAATGACATGGCGATCCAGTCAGCACCATGATCTAAAGCGAAGTTTAAGTTGTCTAAATCTTCTTCAGTTAACGAAGGGATAGAAACTTTGGTATTCGGTAAGTTTACGCCCTTTCTTGAAGTCAGGATTCCACCGTGTACTACTTCACATTTTACGGTATCTTTATGGTTGGTGCTCAATACGCGCAATTGTAGTTTGCCATCATCTAGAAGGATGATTTCACCATCTTGCACATCGTTCGGAAAGTTTTCGTAGGTAATGTAGATTCTATTTTCATCGCCGATTAATTCTTCGGTTGTGATCTCAACTTGACTACCATTTACTAGGATTGCTCCGCCTTCTTTCATTTTTCCGATACGGATTTTTGGGCCTTGCAAGTCAGCGAGGATACCAACTTTGTACGGGAATTCTTGGTTGATTTCTTTAATAGTGTTGATTACTTTCAAGTGATCTTCTTGACTTCCGTGCGAGAAGTTCAAACGGCAAACATCAACGCCTTTCGCGATCATTCGGGTTAATACTTCTTTCTTCGAAGAAGCAGGGCCTAATGTAGCTACGATTTTCGTCCGTTTTTTAAGTTTATCCATGTAAATGTCTTTTTTAATGTTTTAATCATTTTTAATATTTGTTGAACTACGCTTCTACCCAGAGGGTAGTTCATTTAGGTTTTTATGGGGTGTAAAT
>JBEBRI010000222.1:0-5155 GCA_040394915.1 Sphingobacterium sp. | reverse complement strand
GCGGTAGCTTTCTTTCTTCCAATTTTACCCTATGCATGAGCATTTGCTGCAGGGGCGATGATCTTTGTGGTGATTGAGGAAGTAAGTCCAGAAACACAACAAGAAGAACATTCGGACATTCCGATGTTAGGCTTTGTTTTAGGCTTCGTCGTGATGATGGTCTTAGATGTTGCGTTAGGTTAGTTGAGCAAGACGGAGAATGCCTAAGGGCAAGATATAAGAGAGAAGGCCTTCGTGATCACGAAGGCCTTCTATCTTATATAATCTAATCTTGTGGAACTTATTGGATCGCATCGATCTTAGCCTGAGTTTCCGCAGATTTTGCTTCATCTTGCATGAAGTCGTAGAAGTTTTTCAAGTTACGTAATGCATCTACGTTTTTAGGATCAGCTTCTACTGATTTCTGTAAATAAGGCAATGCACGCCCGATCTTCTCTTTCAATGCCGCAACTTTAGCATTGTAATCTTTTGGTTGTAAGGATTTGTTGTCATTTAATGCGATCAACTCATCACGTCCACTGTTCATGATTACCACGGCAGCATTCGTATTCGCTTCTAAGTAATTAGGATCGATTTCTAACGCTTTTTTATAAGACTCTAATGCTTTTTCCGCTTGTCCTGAAGTGCTGTAAGCTAAACCTAAGTAGTAGTGAAGGCTTTTATTGGTCGGATCTTTTGCAATTTGTGCTTCAATATCCGAAACGACTTTCGCTTCATTTCCCGTAATAAGATTTAACTCGATATTTTGAACGACTGCAGCATTATCATTTGGATAGGCAGCAGCTGCTTCCGCAGCCGATGCTAACGCAGCAGCGGTATCTTGTTTAGATAAATACAGCTTGGGAAGATCAATCATGATTGACTTATGTGCTGAATAATCTTTCACCGGAACTAAGGCTTTATAACGAGCGATGGCGTTATCGTAGTCTTTGTTTTGAACTGCGGCAAGGCCAGAATAATAAGTTAATGTCGTATCACCAGGAAGGTAATCTAAAGCCCCTGAGAATTCTTTATACGCAGTTGTATAGTCTTGTTTATCCCATGCTGCAACACCTTCGTTGAAACGGAACTGACCTAAAGTTTGGCCTGCCGCCTTAATGTTTGCTTCATTCTTTTTATCGGTGTCCAACTCTGTTGCTTTCTTAATTCCTTCGATAGCTTTGTTTGCCGCTTCAGCATTCTTATCTAGGTTAGCGATATTTGCATAAACGAGTGAATATACAGCCCAAGCTTCTGGATCATTTTGCGTTTTCTCATGAACAATAGCAGCATCGATTGCTTCTTGCGCAGAAGTTAAGTTTCCTTTTCCTAGCGCAGCGGTGTTTGCAGCTTTTAGTTCCTCAAATTTGGTGAAGTTGGATTTCGCTTTTTTAACATTACCCGATTGAGCGAATACAGTCGTCGAGCCGGCTGTTAATAGCACTCCTGCGAATAATATGGATTTTGTTAGATTCATATCGTTTTTATTTGTGTTGTATTAATTTGTAAGTTGGTTCAATAGTAAATTTACCCGATCTAATTGCTCCGCATCATCGGCTTTCTCATAAAACATGGCCAGCGATTTCAACGCATTAATTTCATAAGGTTTGATTTCATTGGCTTTTAACAGAAAACTTTGCGCATTGTACTGTGCCTCGTGGTTCTCTGTGTCTTTCAAGAAATCTTTCAGGTAAATTAAGCCTAGTGCCAAATTGGATTCATAATTATTAGGATCCAATTCAAGTACCTTTTCGTAAAACGCTTTTGCGGCCGGAATATTGTTTGCATTTTCATTTGCATAGCCAGCAAGGTAATTTAGTTCGATGTTTTCAGGCTCCATTTTGATCGCTTGATCAGCAATTGGCACGATGGCATCATAAGCTTTAACCGTTGCATATTCTTGAATCAATTGGAGTAGAATCGCTTTGCTCTCGGGGTATTTTGCTCGCGCGTTTTCCAACGTTGTCAAATTTTTTTGGCTTTCCCCGATTTTAACATAAAGTGCTGCAAGCTCTAAGAACTGCTGTTCTGTGGCATTACCGCTCTCAATAATTTTCTTGTAGAACTTAATCGCATCCTGTGATTTCCCCGCTTTATTGGCCAGCACAGCAAGGTTGTAAGTCACATCCTCGTTTGTCGCACTCAGCGCATCGACTTTAAGAAAATCGGCATAAGCTAAGTCGAATTTCTGTCCTTGAAGCGATTTGTTGGCGCGTTTAATCAACGCTGCCGCCAAATTCTGTTTGACGTAACTCATCTCCCCAGGGTATTCTTCACGATCCTTTTCACGAATCCTTTCGATAGTTTGATAGGTTAAGTCAATCGGATCTTTATCCGTCTTAATCGTTCGCGCCGAATCGGCATAAGCAATTGAACTCATAACCATCGCACGTAATACATTGACACGTGTCTTGGCAGAGTCCTTTTTTGTTTTGTAAATATTGTCCAGCTGTTTCTTCGCATTATCCAGATTTTTAATTTCCCCAGTTTGGGTGTATAATGCAAAGGCATTGCTAGCCTCTTTATAATTTGATTGCGCGAAAGCACTGTTAGCTGAAAAAGCTAACAGTACGGATAAGGATGAAATAATTAAATTATTCTTGTTCTTCATTCTCTGCACTACTTGAATCGTTGTCAGTTGTGTTTTCGGATCCTTCGATTGGCAATTCTTCCTCTTCGTCTTGATGATCAACTTTGGTAATCGATGCAATTGCATCATTGTCATTCAAGGTTATTAATCGGACACCTTGCGTCGCACGTCCCATCACACGTAGAGATTCTACGCCAATTCGAATAACGATACCTGACTTATTGATAATCATTAGATCGTTCTCATCAGTAACCCCTTTGATAGCGACAAGTTCACCAGTTTTATCAGTAACATTGATTGTTTTCACACCTTTACCACCACGGTTTGTAATGCGATAGTCCTCAATGTCGGTACGTTTTCCGTATCCTTTTTCCGAAACAACTAATACCGTTGTATCTGAATCATTAACACTAATCATGCCAACCACCTCATCAGAATCGCTTGCAAGCGTGATTCCACGAACTCCGGTTGCTGTTCTTCCCATAGGTCGAACAGTTTCTTCATTGAAGCGAATCGCACGACCCGAACGAAGCGCCATCACGATTTCACTGCCACCTGATGTCAATGTTGCTTCCAATAATTGATCGCCTTCATTGATGTTAATTGCATTGATACCGTTTGCACGTGGACGAGAATATGCTTCTAGCGAAGTTTTCTTAATGGTTCCTTTCTTCGTACACATAATAATGAAGTTGTTCTCTAGGTATTCTTGATCCTTCAAGTTCTTCACATTGATGTACGCTTTGATTTTCTCGTCTTTCGGAATATTGATGATATTCTGTAAAGCTCGACCTTTTGATGTACGACTTCCCTCCGGGATTTCAAAGGCACGCAGCCAGAAACAACGACCTGCTTCGGTAAACAACAATAAGTAGTTATGTGCTGAAGCGGTGATAATATGCTCTGTAAAGTCCTCGTCGCGAGTAGAAGAACCGATGGCTCCTTTACCACCACGACCCTGACGACGGTACTCGGTCAATGGCGTACGTTTTACATAACTGTTATGGGAGATGGTTATCACAACCTCTTCGTCATCGATGAAATCTTCCATACGCATGTCCTCAGCCGAGTGAACAATCTCTGAACGACGCTCATCGCCATATTTCTCTTGAACCTCAAGAAGCTCGTCTTTGATAATCTTCATACGAAGATCTTCATTGGCCAATACCTCTTTTAAGTACTCAATCGTTTTCATTAATTCAGCATACTCTTCTTTAATCTTATCACGCTCTAGTCCGGTTAAGCGACGTAAGGTCATATCGAGAATTGCACGAGCCTGAATATCGGATAATCCGAAACGTTCCATCAATCCCACGCGCGCATCCTCTGGTGTTTCAGAAGCACGAATTAATTTGATGACCTCATCTAAGTGATCAAGTGCAATTAAATAACCTTCTAAGATATGAGCACGTTTCTCTGCTTCGGCAAGTTCGAATTTCGTACGACGTACAACAACGTCATGACGGTGTTCTACAAACTCGTGAATCATGTCTTTCAAGTTCATCAACATAGGACGCCCTTTGACCAAGGCGATGTTGTTGACCGAGAACGACGTTTGAAGCGAAGTATGTTTATAAAGGTTGTTTAACACCACATTGGCGTTAGCATCCCTTTTTATTTCATAGATAATGCGGATTTCTTTAGTCGATTCATCGCGAATCTCTGAGATACCCTCGATTTTCTTCTCATGGATTAAGTCAGCAGTACGTTTAATCATCTCTGCTTTATTCACCTGATAAGGAATTTCTGTCACGATGATTACCTCTTTACCACTTTTGGTAGTTTCGATTTCTGCTCTCGCCCGCATCACTACACGACCACGGCCAGTTTCGAAAGCCTCACGAACTCCATGATAGCCATAGATTAAACCTCCAGTAGGAAAGTCAGGCCCTTTAACATGTGTCATTAGCTCAGCGATCTCAATCTCACGATTGTCGATATAAGCAACCGTCGCATCAATAACTTCTGTTAAGTTATGCGGCGCCATATTGGTCGCCATACCAACAGCGATACCTGAAGATCCGTTAACTAATAAGTTTGGAATACGGGTTGGAAGAACGGTTGGTTCCTGTAAGGAATCATCAAAATTTAACTTAAAGTCTACCGTATCTTTATTGATATCCGCTAAAAGCTCTTCGGCGATTTTACGAAGACGTGCTTCGGTATAACGCATAGCTGCTGGTGGATCACCATCGACAGAACCGTAGTTACCTTGTCCATCCACCAGTGGATACCGTAGGGACCAGTTTTGAGCCATACGAACCATTGTGTCGTAAACGGACGAGTCACCATGTGGGTGGTACTTACCTAAAACATCCCCGACAATACGTGCGGATTTTTTATACGGTTTTCCGCTAGTTACCCCCAAGTCCAACATCCCAAACAATACACGACGGTGAACAGGTTTTAGACCATCACGCGCATCAGGAAGAGCACGAGAAACGATGACAGACATCGAATAATCGATGTATGCCGATTTCATTTGATCTTCGATATTGATAGGGACAATCCTGTTTTCCGCAGGTACTAAATTGTTTTCGTTTTCTGTTTCTTCAGCCATTATTTTGTGGTTTCGATAAAACTAAA
>JBEBRI010000221.1:0-5207 GCA_040394915.1 Sphingobacterium sp. | reverse complement strand
GTTTATTTTAAATGTAGTTTTAAATTTAGGGATAGTATTTCTACTGCTTAGCAGTGTTGCTGGTTATAACAGCGGGAATATGCTCTATTTAGGCTTGTCAATAGCCTTATTAGTTGTTTTGGTCTATCTAAAAGTAGTCTTACTAAAGCAAGTTAGTCGTGATGTGCAAGCAAAAAAAGCAGCGCAGGTACAAGAAGCGGCAAAGCAAAAAAAGAGGGCTAAAAAATAGCCCTCTTTTTTGTGTATAGTCTTATTTTACAAAAGGCGGCTTTTTAACAATGGCCTTAATCGCTTGATTACGGATAGAAATAAAGATTTCTGTTCCATCTTTTGCAAAAGCAGTATCCACATAGCCTAGTCCAATTGATTTTTTAAGGCTTGGGGACTGCGTTCCGGAAGTAACACGACCGATTTTGTTACCCTCAGCGTCTACGATATCATAATCATGACGTGGAATTCCACGGTCAATCATTTCGAATCCAACTAATTTTTGAGTTAATCCTTTCTCTTTTTCTGCTTTTAAATTTTCTGAATTGACAAAGTCTTTCGTGAATTTGGTAACCCATCCTAAGCCTGCTGCTAATGGAGAAGTTGTATCATCGATGTCGTTTCCGTATAAACAGAAGCCCATCTCTAATCGCAAGGTATCGCGAGCACCTAATCCGATTGGTTTAATACCGTAAGGAGCGCCTGCTTCCATAATCGCATTCCACACTTGTTCTGCATGCTCATTATCAACATAGATTTCAAAACCACCAGCACCAGTATATCCTGTTGCAGAGACTAATACGTTCTCTACACCGGCAAATACACCTTTTTGGAAAGAATAGTACTCCATAGGTGCTAAATCAATCTCTGTTAATCCTTGTAGTGCGTCCGCCGCTTTGGGACCTTGCACCGCGAAGAGCGATGTTTTATCAGAGATGTCTTTCATCTCTACACCGTAAGTATTGTATTTGCTGATCCAGTTCCAGTCTTTTTCAATGTTTGAGGCATTGACAACTAGAAGGTAGGTTGTATCATCGATTTTATAAGTTAGGAAGTCGTCGACTATTCCGCCATCTTCATTCGGTATATATGCATATTGTACTTTGCCATCGTATAGCTTCGACGCGTCATTGGAAGAGATCTTTTGAATAAGATCTAGCGCTTTCTCACCTTTTAAGATGAATTCGCCCATATGACTTACATCAAACATACCTACTCCAGTACGAACAGTTTCATGCTCATCATTAATGCCGCTGTACTGAACCGGCATGTTAAAACCAGCGAAAGGAACCATCTTCGCGCCCAAAGCAGTATGTAGATTAGTTAACGCAGTATTTTTCATGTTAAAATTAAATGTGTTTTAGTACTACAAAAATAGATAATTAAACGATAAAAACGGTCTGATTTCTAAATGTTAAGAAAATCAAACAATCGATTACGTAAATATTAAAATTGATTAGTTGTTATTTTTAAAATATTAAGCGCGCGTTCAAACTCTGGTTGAATATTCGCATGAATCTCTATAAGTTCTCCTGTCTTTGGCTGCGTAAATTTGATGCTTGAGGCATGCAATAGCATGGTATCATGTTCGAAAGTTTCTTTCCATAGTTTATTTTGCTTGTTGCATCCATGAGGCCGATCACCAATAATCGGGTGAAGGATATGGGCAAAATGACGTCGAAGCTGATGCATACGCCCTGTTTGTGGGTTCGCCTTGATGAGGGAATACCTGGACGTTGCGTGTTTCCCAAAAGGAAGGTCTATTTCAGCATGTTGTATGGTTTCGAAATGAGTAACAGCCTCTTGCATTGCTCCATTTTCTTTTTTTAACGGATAGTCAATAGTTTCTTTTAGCGGAGAAAATCCACGTAAAACAGCTAGATATTGCTTTTCAATTCGATTATTTGCGAAAGCCTGCTGAATTAAGGAGTCCATTTCTTTATTTAGAGAAAATAGCAGGACACCTGCTGTTTTTCGATCGAGCCTATGGGCTGGACGTACCATCCTTCCGATTTGATCTCTTAAGATTTGTAATGCGAATTCAGACGTGTCTGCAGCAATAGATGATCGGTGAACAAGTAAACCGTGGGGTTTATTAATGGCGATGAGGTCTTGGTCCTCGTAAAGAATTTCTAGCATTATTGTGATTTTAAGGCTTTAATGAGCTCATTCGCCTTTTCGTCTAGTTTGGGACTGATCCAGACTTTACTAAATGCGCCTCCCCCAACGGTGATTTTGTCACCGTTCCAGTTGACTTCGCAAAGAGTGAATAGGTAGTAGTTTTTGGTCTGCACGTATGTATTTACAAATTCTTCAACCACCCGATCACCAAAGAGCATCATACCAAATTCCACAGCATCTTTATGTTCGTATTTCAATTGGTCTTCAAGTATTTCTTTGGCGCGATTACGCAACTCATCATTTATTTTCTCTTTTGATGGATTAGTTATGATAGCTGCCAGTATGATAAATACGCCTAGCAAAGCGAAAATTCTAGTTTTGCTCATAGATGCAAAAGTAAGGAAAAGATTAGAAGATGAGATGATACAGCCAGACACTGAGTGCGTACATGCCGTATAACAGTAGGGTTATTACAATTGCAAGCAGAGATACAATGAGAAATATGATGTTTTTACCACTTCCAGTATGTTTATTTTCATAATAGTGCTCGCGAAGGAGTTTAATATTTTTATCGTTTGCTTTATTGAAAAAGTCGAAGACGTTTCCTAGGAAGGGTATAGCTCCCAATAGAGCGTCCCAGGTGACATTTAAAAGCATTTTTATTGCCAATTTCCCGCTTGCTCCGTTTCTATACATCACTGTTACCAAAACAAGGGAGACAATGAAGGTCGCAATTTGTCCGGCAAAGGGGATAAAATTTAGGATAGGGTCTAATCCAAAACGGAAATTACCAATACGGAAACGACTATCCATTAATACGGATAGTCGTTCGACCCAAAGAAAATCTTTGTTTATACGCTCGATATTTGCGCTATATTTATTTTCCATTTTATTTTAACTCAAATACGGCATCGATGATGCATGAAAGCTTGATCGGGCGAATATCAATATCCAAGCTGTTTGCGCCACTGACATCGGACTCCATGCTGTTCGTTTTTGAAAGTGCCATCGTGTAAGCGCGAGGTTGAGGCATGACATCGTTCCAACTGAAGCTACTGTTATCATTAATCATTAAGGATTTACCTACTGTTTCTCCATCGGCAGCAGCTAAAATCTCCGCATTGATTCTTGCATCCTTTACAGCAGCCGTTTTTAACTCTTTCTCAATCGCTTTCTTTTGAGAATGATCATATCCGCTAATCGAGGTACTTTGTAATCCTTGAGCATCTAAATCATCAATCATCGGATTTAAATTTTTCAAATCGGTTACCTTTAAGCGATACTGACGTGATTGTAATAACTCGTTGTTCTTTTTCTTGCGATTTTCAGCATTATAGCTGTAAATATTTTGAATTGTAAAGTCCTCTTTTTTCACGCCGTATTTCATTGCGGCGTCATGAAGCTGTTTTTCCAACGTTTCGATGGCGACCTTTTTCTTGGTATTCCCATCCTGGTAGTATTCCTTCAACGAGATGGATAAGTATATAATATCTGGCGTAACCTCTTTTTCTGCAAGGCCACGAGTTGCTACTCTTCTGCTGTTTTCCATAGATACATTTTGTGCCTGTGCAGTCACTACAAGGGCGATAAGTGCTAATACTGATAATATTTTTTTCATAATAACCATTTAATGCTTTTCTAATCTCAAAAATCTTTCCAAAAGATATACAGCATAGACAAGTGGCTCTTGAAAATGTTTAATCATATTATCCAATTATTTAGTTTTTATTTAGAAAATAATTGATACCTTTAAGAAATAATAAATTAATAACATGCAACAAGGAGTAGTAAAATTCTTTAATGAAGCTAAAGGTTTCGGCTTCATAATTCCAAATTCAGGCGAGAGCGAAATTTTCGTTCACGTATCAGGATTAATTGACAAAATTCGTGAGAAAGACGAAGTTTCTTACGAAGTTGAGCAAGGTCGCAAAGGCCTTAACGCGGTAAATGTAAAGCTTATCTAAGAGAATAGATTCAATATATATTTATTGTGTAAAAGCCCATCGAATATTTTCGATGGGCTTTTTTGTGCGCTTCTTCAATCGAATATTTCCTCCAAAATATAGAGTGAATTTAACTCGCCAAAGTTTTCTGTATGAAGACGATAATAGTCTACTAGCTTTTGTAAAAGATAGCTTCTATCCGCTCTTTTTAATTTTATTTTGTTACAATTGCTAAAGGTGGAATTTGCTAATTCTCTCAAAAGGGAGGTGTACGGTTCTTGGAGTGTATAAACGTGCGGAGGCAATATGCTGACAAAGTGACCTTCAATTAGGTCGAAATAGGGCTGATCGGTAAAAGAGGGTTTAAAGCCTAAATAATGGGTTAGTTTAAGTAAAAATATAAGGTGATAGTTTGCTAATCCTTCTTCGGATTCATCTAACCACATAATGGCGTTCTCCAAAAATTCAAATAATTGTTTATCTGGTGCTTGGTGACGAAGCACTTTGTAGAGAATTTCGTTTAAGAAAAGTGCAATGGAACTTTTTACGATATCTAAGGGCACATGCTTTAGTACGGGACTGTGTTGTGCTTCTTTAATCCGCTGCAGATTGTTGTTTTCCTTGTTGTAGACAACGAGATCCAATAAATGGAAAGGTTGCAACATGTTGACAGAAATCTTTGCCTTTGGTTTTCTCGCGCCATTGATCAAATAGGACTGTAATCCGAATGCCGCAGTGTAAATCTGTGCCACCACACTACTTTCGGAATAGTTTGTAATCTTAAGCGTGATGCCCTTGGTTTGATGCAACATGATCTACTTCTCGTTCTGCTCCTTCCGGTCTTCAATTAACGTGTTGCGGTCAATCTTGCGAAAAATACGATACATTAAAGCGACCACTCCTACTCCAAAAAAGATTACGCCTAATGTCATAATTAACTTATACCAGTTATTATCATTCTCCATCAGCGTATAGCCTAAGAAAACGCAGATTATACCGGCTGTTAAAAAGACGATTCCTCTTAATAGATACTTGTTCATTGTGAATTGTTGAAAACTATTATGATCTTGCTGACTAAATATTTAATGCAAAATACAGTATTTTTGCTGACTTCTCCCGCACTCCCCTATTATTTTAAAAGTCGTTACTGATATA
>JBEBRI010000220.1:0-5317 GCA_040394915.1 Sphingobacterium sp. | reverse complement strand
GACGAATCAACACGTCTTGTATCGTGTTGTTCAACATGTGGCCCATGTGCAATACGCCAGTTACGTTTGGTGGCGGCATTACAATAGTGTATGGTTCTCTCTCATCGGGAATCGAACGGAAGAATCCGTTTTCCATCCAATAAGAATACCATTTGTCTTCTGCTTCTCTAGGATTGTACGTTTTTGCTATGCTCATTATCTAATTATAAATAATCTAAAAAGGAGTACAAAAATACGGATTTAACCGCTCATTTCCCATTATCTAGAAGCAAATAAATCAGCATTCATTAATATAAAGTATAAAAATTGTTAAGATAATATTTACACTGCTGAATTAAATGTAAATTTGCGCGTTTAGCGTATAACTTTCACATGCAAGATGTTGTAAATGAGCTAAAAGCCTTTGTTCGTTATTTTGGTTTTTGGCTATTAATTTGTTTTATAGACCGTTTAATTTTTATCAGCAGTTTTTATGAGAAAATTGGCGGGTCGAAAATAAAGGAAATCCTTAGGATGTTTTATCACGGTTTGAGTCTTGATTTCTCAACCGTCGCTTATATTAGTGCACTTCCTTTTGTTATTTATAGTTTGGTATCGTTTTTTCCAAAATGGAAAATCAGTAGAAAATGGCTCGATGTATACTCATTGCTGTTAATCGTTGTGTTCTTTGTCGTTTCGTTCATCAATGTGAATGTGTACCGTGAATGGGGCGATAAGATATCTAAACGTGCAATAGATGCATTTTTTGCATCCCCTTCGGGAGCAGTAGCATCAGCTGAATCAACGCCTATATTTTTCCCAATTTTGGGAATGATTGTCGGCATTGTTCTATTTTATTATATCTATAAGAGACTGTTTAAGGAGGTTCATTTCGGACATATCAAATCGAAATGGGGTTTGGTTTTCCGCTTGCTGATCGGTGCTGCCATTATTTTTACGTTTATCCGTGGTGGATATGGTAGAGCAACATTGAACCCAAGTAAGGCCTATTATTCAGAAGAGGCATTTAATAATCATGCTTCTGTGAGTACACAATGGGCTTTACTGCGTGACTATTTTAAAAGCAGCACACTCAAGAAGTCGCCCTATAATTACTTCCCTGAATCGGAGGACCTCTCAAAGTATTTCAAACCGGCGATTGCAAATAATCCAGATTCTGCAATCAATGTGTTAACCACACAAAGACCCAATATTGTATTAGTATTGTTAGAAGGCTTTGTTGGCGATTTGGTGGAATCGATGGGCGGGGAGAAGGGAATCACACCGCATATGGAATCCTTTATCAAGGAAGGTGTTTTCTTTGATAAAATTTATGCAGCCTCCGATCGTTCGGACAAAGGCGTTATTGGAACGTTCAGCGCATTTCCTGCGCAAGGACCGGAAAGCGTTATTAAGTATATCGCTAAACATGAAAATATGTATGCCTTCATGCAAGAGTTGGACTCTGCAGGTTATCATAATTCATTCTACCATGGCGGTCAAAGTGAATTCTATAATGTGAAGTCCTATATGTTGACTCATGGAGTTGAACGTGTTGTTGATAATGCGAACTTTTCGCCGACAGAAGAACGAGTGTCTTGGGGCGTGACTGATGAAGTGGTCTTAAATCGTATGATCAAAGATCTTCGGAAGGAAGAGACGCCGTTTTATTCCAGTATTTTTACGCTGGTTAATCATGAGCCATTCCAGCTTAAAGGGAGTTATAAATTTGGATCAGATAACAACGCGAATAAATTTAGAAGTACCGCTTATTATACTGATTCCGTGTTATATGATTTTGTGGAGAAAGCGAAGAAAGAAGCTTGGTATAAAAACACCCTTTTTATTTTTATCGCTGATCATGGCCACAGACTTCCAGCCGAGAAATATGAGCTATCACACCCTAATCGATTTCATATTCCACTACTTCTTTTTGGGGAAGTTTTAAAGCCTGAATTCAGAGGTAAAAAAATATCTAGAATTGGAAATCAAACTGATCTCGCGACAACCTTATTACATCAACTAGGCTTACCAACAGCCCATTTTCACTGGAGTCGTGATTTGTTTAATCCAACAACACCGCAAGTTGCGTTTTATAACTCCAAAGATGCTTTTGGTATTATCACACCGGAGCAGAGCATTTCCTTTGATAATGTTGGAAAAGTAATCAATTATCAGGCGACGAAAGACTATCCAACAGCAAAGAACGATAGTCTGCTAAATATGGCTAAAGCTTATTATCAGACTGTATACAAAGAGTTTCTAAAGTATTAATATGAAGGGAAAGATATTACTTAAAGGTTGGTTTGCGCCTTACTTAGCGATAGCGATCCGCTTTGTTTTTATGCTGTTTGTGTACCAATTATTACGCGTTGGATTTTACGCTTACAACGTGGACCAATTCCCGCATGTGACTTTCGCAGAAATGTTAAATATGATGCTTGGCGGACTAAAATTTGATATTGCGGCCTTATTTTATTTGAACAGTCTTTATATTTTAATGATGGGCATTCCATTGCCTTTCAAATCTGATCCTTTATATCAGAAAGTTGCCAAGTGGGTTTTTATCAGTACAAATAGTCTCGGAATAGGATTAAATCTGATTGACTTTGCATACTATCCCTTTACCTTAAAGCGCACGACAGGAACGGTATTTGGTCAGTTCGCTAATGAAGAAAACTTGTTTAAGTTGACCGTTGATTTCTTAATGGATTACTGGTACCTACTATTCGAATTTGTTGTTATTATATGGTTATTGATCAAGATTTATGATCTTGTGCAAATAGAATACAAGCGATTCAGCGGCTGGATGTTTTACCTCGTTCAACTCATTTGCTTGCTCTTCGTTGCGTTCTTATTTGTAGGCGGAGTTCGTGGCGGCTGGGCACACAGTACACGTCCAATTACATTGAGCAATGCAGGTGATTATGTGAAATCACCGGAAGAAATGAATATCGTTTTAAATACACCATTCTCTGTATTAAAAACCTTGAAGGCTGTCACGCTGAAAGAAAAGCATTTCTTTAATGAACAGGAACTACAAGCTCTATATCCGGTCATCCATCAACCTGTAGACTCCGCAAAATTTAAACCTTTAAATGTCGTGTTCCTGATCATGGAGAGTTTTGGTAAGGAGCATATTGGCTTTTTCAATAAGAATCTGGATGGTGGCACTTATAAAGGTTATACACCCTTTTTAGATTCATTAATAACGCAATCCTACACGTTTACGCGGTCCTATGCCAATGGAAGAAAGTCTATCGACGCACTTCCATCTGTTATCACGGGTATTCCTTCGATCGGAGAGCCGTTCGTACTGTAAATTTATTCAGCAAATAACACGACCAGTATTGCTAAACTATTAGGCGACAAAGGGTATGAAACGGCGTTTTTCCATGGTGCTCCAAATGGGAGTATGGGTTTTTCTGCCTATATGCAACTGGCAGGGATAAAAAACTACTATGGAAAGAATGAGTATAACAACGACGCCGATTTCGATGGCATCTGGGGAATTTGGGATGAACCGTTCATGCAATTTATGGCGAATAAGATGAATACGTTCAAGCAACCTTTTTTCAGTAGTTTCTTTTCGTTGAGCTCACATCATCCATTCAAGGTTCCCGAGAAATACACAGGCAAGTTTCCAAAGGGAAAGCTACCTCTTCATGAGCCGATTGGTTATGCAGATCATGCGTTGAGCGAATTTTTCAAAACGGCTGCAAAAAGTGATTGGTATAATAATACTTTATTCGTTATTGTCGCAGACCATGCGAGCATGATTCATTTTCCAGAATACAATACAACGCCCAATTTCTTTGCAATCCCTATCATTTTTTATTATCCGGGAGGACAGCTAAAGGGTTTATCGGATAAACTAGTTCAGCAGATAGATATTATGCCGACTGTTCTCAACTATCTGCAATATGATAAACCTTATTTCGCTTTCGGTTCTGATGCTTTTGATCCCAGAAGGGACAACTTTTTAGTGAGCAATATCGGCGGAAGCTATAATTTCTTTATGGGCGATTACTTTATGACTTTCGATAATGAACGGGTAAGCTCGCTTCACAACCTAAAAGCAGATCCAAAAATGTCTAAGGATTTAGTGAAAGAAGAACCGATTGTGGTAGATTCCTTAAAAAAGCATTTAGAGGCCTTTATTCAGCAGTATAATAATCGGATGATCCACAATCAGCTTGTGGCTGAATAAGCGCTTCTAGTTCTTTATTCTACCTCCAAATCGATAGCGTAGCGTAAACTGTTGTTGATTGTCAATTTGACCGGGGAAGAAGTGGAATGAGGCAGTAAATTTACCTTCAATCTTGTCCGATTTAAATGGCATCCAGCCTAAATCGAGTCGATTATATCGATCACGATGATAGAAAGAATCGCCGTTCGGAAGATTCATTGGATCTCCTAAATATAAGGTATTTGCTAGGAAGAATCGTTTGTAGCCAAGATGTATATTGGCGATAAATCCAGCACCTTTGTTTTCATAGATAGAGCGTAAACGATCATATCCTAATGCGGCGCCTGCATCTATGGTTAATGAATCTAAGAATGTTTTATGGCTCAAGTCACCGCCCAGTCTCAACATCAGGATCGCATTATCTTGTATATGCTCGCTAATACTATCATTGCTTGTCAACGCATTATGGTAGAGTAGACCGTCATTTGCAATATAGAAGTTACCCATTCTATACTTTCCGGAAATACCGGCAACAAATTGCTCTCGATGCGTATAACTTTGCTTACTCATCCAATCGATATAAACAGCCTGTTCGAAATTGCTGTTTTTGTACTGGAAGTACATACCTTCCACATTCGGGCGATCATACATCAACGTATCCGCCAATACCATTTTTGGGATATTTTTAAATCGTTCGTAACGAGGGATATAACCAATTGCGAAATCTATGTTATCGGTGTTGTAATTATAATATGCGATTGGTTTAACGCGAACTTTATTATCAGCATGCGTTCCAAACTCTTGATTGACATGTACCCCTCCATAAAGCCTATGATTTTCTTCTAGTTGAAAGTATAGATGGGGAGATATTGTAGCACCAAAGAATGTTTTGGGAATCGTATAGGGGGCTTTGTATTCGCGATTGTCAGCATATCCTAAGAAATCAATGCCATAGCCTACTTGTTGAGCGGCGCTATAATTTACTGTACCGAGAAAGAATATGAAGAGTAGATAACGTAGAATTTGATCTTTCTTATATAACATGTTTGGAGATAAAAATACCGATGTAATCTTACAAATATAAAAGAAAAGGTCGTTAGAACAATCTAACGACCTTTTAATATCAGGGTACTAATGATTATACTTCTA
>JBEBRI010000219.1:0-5325 GCA_040394915.1 Sphingobacterium sp. | reverse complement strand
TACGCACGACTTTAGAAAATATCTTTTCGAGCAATATTATTTTAAAGGAGTATTTGATTTTACGCCATTGAGGGCAAAACTATTTATTGGCAGTAGTTCAAGTGCTAAACCTGCGGTAGTTTCTGTTTTTGCTGAAAACAGGAATCCTGAAAATAGACATACCTATCACTACATTTTTAGGAGAACCAAAGCATCTGGCGAAAAGATAGATTTTGAAATAGACCATTACGATATTCATACAGTAGCTCATAAAACTGCAACAAGTAAAGCTGGAGTATGGCACGCCAATTTTATGGGTGGAGGTCGTTTACATCTATTACTTAATAGAATTTCTGAACAAAGAACTTTAGGGACTTATTTATATGAAAAAGTTGAAAATAATGGATGGAAAGTTGCTGAAGGTTGGATTGAATCACCTACATCAAAACCTCTTAAAAGAATACAAGAACTTTTAAAGAAAAATCATCTTACAACCAAAGAAAGTATAGAGCTTACTACGTTGGAAGATAAACATAAAGCAGATTGGATAACCACCTATAACTTTGTTGAAACAGATAGTTTTAAAGAAACAGGTATTGAATCTATTAAAGAATGTCAGATTGAGTATTTTTATAGAGCCTCGAAAACGAATAAAGAAGTTTTTCAACCACCCCATATTTTAATTAAAGAACAATCAGGTGTATCTTCTATTCCAATTGAATTTAGAGACGACAATCTGACTTTTAGAAATGAAATTATAGGTATTCATTCTCCGCAAGATGACATTGAATTGTTGAGAAAAATTGAAAAGAGGTATAAGGGTAATTCCGCATACTCTGCATTATTATGGTTATTAAGTGGTCGTATTATTACTACGAGAGAAGGCGTTGTTTTGAAAAATGATATTCTTTCACTTCCATATCCTGAAAAGGAAATCCAATTTGATTCTATTGAAAAAGAATTACTCTCAGACATTTCATTGTATTATTCTGAATTTAGAAAAGCTGGAGAGAAAAGCATAATTTTAAAATCAATAGCAGATAAAAAAGAGTTAGAACCATTTGGCAAACTCTATTGCAAGATACTTAACTCTATTTATAAAAATTTCAAACCACTTACTCCAATCGTTGGCATTGAATTTATTGCTTATCCTTTTGTACTGGGAGATAAACCAGAGATAGAAATTCCAACTTCTATCGAAAATATGGAAGCAAAATTAAGACCACTTATAAATACTCAAAAGGGATATAATTTATGGATTAAGCGTATCGTAAAAGTCTACCACAAAAATGTAATCTTTTTGTATAAGCCCAATCAGAAAAGATATTGGCTTCCGTCCATTGCTGTCAGGGATGCGGACGAAACTTTCGTTGATTTATATAAACAAGGGAAGTAATGAGAGAAATGAGCAACAATACATTTGGAACACTTAGCAGTGCACCTGACAATACTATAATTACGACTATTTATAATTACTTATCTTCAATCTTATTGGCTTTTAAAGGCAAAAATGATGAGAATGAAAATGCAATAACTAATCGCCTTTGTAAATCATTAAATTCACGAAAACCATCTGAATATCCGTTCTATTTTCATCACCAAAATATAGAAAACGAAAAAGAAAACACCTCTACAGATTTTGCTGTTTTCGGTACTTATGCTTACGCTCAAGAAAATGATATAAAAGATGAGGATTCTCCATCATTAATAAAATTTGAAGCAAAAAGGCTAAATTCTACATTGCCTAAACATAGAGAAAAAGAGTACGTATGTGGAGAATACTCAGGTGGAAAATGTACAAAAAACTCAGGTGGAGTTGAACGATTTAAAAATGGACGGCACGGTAAAGATGTTATAAATGCAGCTATAGTTGGCTATATTCAAACAGACAGTCCTAAACATTGGCTTCAAAAAGTTAACGAGTGGATTAAAGAGCAGATTACCAGTCCAAGTGATTCAAAATTAACTTGGAATAAAAATGATGCATTAAACTTAGATAGTCAAACAGGAACATTCTCTCACTATTCTTCTTTATCGTATAGAATTTTTGGCGACGAAATTCAATTAAAACATTTTTGGATAGATATTTCAAAATAATTTTAGTAGTTGATTATGTCTATTCCCGTGCTGGCGCAGGCGTGCCGCCTGTGCTCTAACAGACGCTGTGTAACATTGAAGTAACCAATAGCTTCTGGTTTTGTTATTTATACCTAAGTATCGTAGCTATCAGCTCTGTAAAACTTGTAGTTTCAGCAGTATTATTTTATCGCTTTTAGCGAGCATTGCAATAAAATAATTATGTCTAATCCGTTTTCTGATCTGTAAAAGTTATCATCTTGTTTTCGTTGCTTATAGTCATAAAGTTATTGTATCCGTATTTTCATGGTGATAGGGTTTATAGGGAGCCGGCTTAGTCTTGGGCCGGCTTTTTTGTGTATATACATATATTGTCATTTCTTCAAATAGGTTAATGTGTTCATTATTTCAATACATAAAATATGTACTTTTATCATTTTGGCTGAAAATCTTTATTGTGATACATCGCTTGCAACCAAGAGTATATCAATTAGAAGATTAATTTGGGGATGACAACACCAGTAAATCAAAATCCGGAACAGATAGCACGTGACCGAATTGACGAGATGCTTCGTCAGGCAGGTTGGGCTGTGCAGTCAAAGAAGGATATTGATTTTAGTGCGTCGAGAGGAGTCGCTATCCGGGAATATCAAACTTCTGTAGGACCGACAGACTACGTATTGTTTGTAGAACAAGTACCAGTGGGTATTATCGAAGCTAAAAAAGAAGACGAGGGACACCGGCTCACGGTCGTGGAAGAACAATCAAAGACTTATGCAGGTGCACAGCTTAAGTTTTTCAAGAGTAATGAAGGCATTTCGTTTGTCTACGAAAGTACAGGTATCGTAACCAGATTCACAGATTACCGTGATCCCAATGCACGTAGCAGAAATTTATTTCACTTTCATCGACCGGAGACACTTTGGGAATGGTATAAATCACAGCAATCATTACGAGGGAGGTTACACGATTTGCCCGCTTTAGATATAGACGGTCTGCGACCAGCCCAGATTACAGCAATACAAAACCTTGAAAAATCATTCAAGGCAAATCGGCCAAAGGCACTGATACAAATGGCGACCGGAGCAGGAAAAACCTTTACGGCAGCTACATTTGTTTATCGACTATTGAGATTTGCTAAGGCAAAACGAATTCTTTTTCTGGTCGACACCAAAAACCTGGGCGAACAAGCAGAACAGGAGTTCATGGCATATCAGCCTCAGGACGATAACCGTAAGTTCACGGAATTACACAATGTACAACGCCTTTCATCAAGCCATATAGCTGCAGATAGTCACGTCTGTATCTCAACAATCCAGCGGCTGTATTCTATACTCAAAGGTGAAGAACTGGACGAAAGTGAAGAGAAAGAAAATCCTAATGAGCAATCTTCCTGGCTGGAAAAGCAACTGGCAAAAAAAGAAGCTATTCCCGTTGCGTATAATGAACGAGTACCCATAGAGCAATTTGATTTTATTATCATAGATGAATGCCACCGTTCTATTTACAATCTGTGGAAACAGGTATTAGACTATTTTGATGCGTTTCTGATAGGACTTACAGCTACACCGGATAAACGGACTTTCGGTTTTTTTAATGAAAATGTAGTGAGTCAATATACATATGAGGAATCGGTAATTGATGGAGTAAATGTCCCCTATGAAGTCTATACGATAGAAACCGAAATATCCAAGAACGGAGGTGTTATCCAATCCGGATGGTATGTAGACCGGAGAGATAAATTATCCCGTGCTAAACGATGGCAGCAGGAGGACGAGGATACCGAATACCGTAGAAATGATTTAGACAAAGCAGTAGTTAATGTTTCCCAAATAAGAAATATCATCAGGGAATTCAAAAACGCTTTAGAAACCAAAATTTATCCTGATCGTTGGGATAGTGAGGGGAATTATGAAGTTCCCAAAACATTGGTCTTTGCCAAAACAGACAGCCATGCCGATGATATCATACAAATGATACGGGAGGAATTTGGGGAAGGCAACGACTTTTGCAAAAAAGTCACCTATAAAATAGATGAAGATCCGAAGTCTGTATTGAACCTGTTCCGGAATGACTACGATCCACGTATTGCGGTTACGGTAGATATGATTGCTACAGGCACTGATGTAAAACCGTTAGAAGTTTTACTGTTTATGCGGGACGTAAAGAGCATCAACTATTTTGAGCAGATGAAAGGGCGTGGCACACGCACCATTGCTGATGACAAATTGCAACTCGTCAGTAAGACAGCCTATAACAAAACCCATTTCATCATTATTGATGCCGTGGGGGCGACCAAGTCTAAGAAAACAGACAGCCGTCCTTTGGAGCGAAAGCCGACCGTTTCTCTTAAAGATTTGCTCGGAGCGGTAACGATGGGTGTGAAAGACGAAGATGTGTTTTTATCCCTGGCAAACCGACTGATACGCCTTGATAAACAGTTGTCCGAAAAAGAACAGGAAAAGTTATTGGAATTTTCCGGTGGCAAAAATCTGAAACAGATCACAAGAGAACTAATCGAGGCTTTTGATCCAGATCGTGTAGAAGATCTCGTACAATTTCAGCTACAAAAGATACCTGTTGCGGATCGTACACCGGCACAAGAAGATCAGCTACGGGAAGAAGCACAAAATCAGTTGATCAAAGTAGCTTCGCTGACGTTTAATGGAAAATTAAATGAGTATTTAGACAATGTGCGTAAGCAGCACGATCAGATTATAGACCATATCAACCTGGATACCGTAACCCGATCAGAATGGGATACTACTTCTTTGGATAATGCCCAGTCGCTTATACAAGATTTTGAAGCTTATCTGGAAGCTAATAAGGATGAGATCAAAGCATTGAGCATTTATTACAACCAACCCTATAACCGACGTATGGTGACATTTAACATGATTAAAGAAATCATGGAAAAAATACGTCTGGAAAAACCGACTTTTGCCCCAGTTTATATCTGGTCGGCCTATAAGACCGTCGGTGCAGCCCAGAGTGAAGCTCCAAAAGATGAATTAACGGCTTTGATATCGTTGATTCGTAAGGTGTGTGGCATTGATACGGAGTTGCGGCCTTATGATAAAACCATTGACGAAAATTTCAAGCAGTGGATCTTTACCCAAAATGCAGGGCAACATAACCGTTTTACTACAGAACAGATGGATTGGCTGCGTATGATCAAGGATCATATCATCAGCTCCTACCATATTGAACTGGAGGATCTGGATTATACGCCGTTTGATGCCCGGGGTGGTCGTGGCAAAATGTACCAGC
>JBEBRI010000218.1:0-5343 GCA_040394915.1 Sphingobacterium sp. | reverse complement strand
AACCAGGAGTGGAAGAAGACTAAAAAAGTTGAAAATTCTTGCAGCGGACATAAAATAGAAGCAAGTGCACAGTCAAAAATCTTCCCCTACCCTATTAAACATTGCAAAAAATACGAGTTAAAAGCGGAGCATCATGAAGACTCCTTCGTAGCTTATTCCTAAAAAACAACCAAAATTGGGTTAAGCTAGGGATCAGGTAGGGCTAAGCTAGGCTTGAGCTCGGTAGAGAAATAGGCAATAAGTAAAGTTGGGGTCGTCATAGCGTGGACTGGAATTAGACGCTGCGTTGCAAGAATGTATACCGAACCGCGATATAAATAGAAAAATTATTATTAAAAATTAATCCAAAGTAGACAGTGGTATGTCATTTATTTCTGCCGGGCGATAGTTCTTACCTATAAAAAACAATGCGATCTGTTGATCAAGACAAAAAGCCTGGGAAGGAAGCTTCCAGCAATTAAAGCAGGAGTCGGATATTCCACATTGATTCTTTATGAATTAAAAATGAATTTAACGGCTTAAGCGGCCATTGAAACAGAAATGCAGCAATGACGTTCCATAAGTAAAAATGTCTCAACAGAAAAAGAGCAATACCTTCCACCAATATCTAGAAATACAGTAGTTTTAGGATACATCAATTTCTATAAAGCTATAATCACAGATGGGCGATTCGTCAATCCATATATATCAATGGTATCCTGAAAACAAAAACGAAGAGAAACGTTACGATCAGTGTTTACAAACGGATAGCCATCGCGGTATCCCGATTGTTCAATAAATTTAAGCGGCTAGCGCCTGGCTTATTTAAAAAAACAAAAGCGGCAAGTAAAAACAATTTACTAGCCGCTATTAAATACTTTCAAACTCTTATGCTATTATTTTTTAAAGACCCAATATTTTTGAAGCGTAAAATTAAACCCCAATGAAACAACGATCTCCACGATTAACTTGGAAAGTAAAAAATGCCAATGCATGATATCTACGAAGATATGTACCCCTAATGATTTCAGGCCGATACTTCCGAGTACAACAATAATAAATTTCCAAAGTTGGCTTCCTAATGATTGCGCTGTACTATTGAAAGACCAATATCGGTTTATGGTAAAATTAACAACTGCTCCTAAACTACCGCTGATGACATTTGACAAGGGCGCTGAATATTTCAACACGGTATAGCAAAAAGTATAGATACCAAAGTCAGCCAATCCACCAACAAAGGCAGACAACTGGACTTTCAGAAACTCTCGTACTTTCGCGGTCATAGCATAATCATTAGGGTTGCTGGCCTTCTTTTAGCTTCGCAGCTTTCTCCTCTGCGTCCTTTAAATCGCCCAACTTTAATAGGTTCTTCGTATCTCCTAGATTGATAAAAAACAAAATAATACATATGCCAAGAACACTATAGTTAATGGATCCGGGCACAAAAACCTCAAGAACCAATACCGCAGAAATGATCACGCGAATTTCAGTGGGTCCAACAACACCGGCATCTATCGTATACTTGTCCGTAATACGATAACGCAATTGCGAGATGATCATCGCCCAACCGTATAAAGCCACTAAGGTAAAGCCAAGATACTTAAAGTCGCCCGGAGCATATAGAACATAGCCAAGCCCTATAAATACTGTACTCACCCAATCCATTACGATATCGAGTGCAAAACCATACCACTTCCTTGACTTATTTCTATAAAAAGCAATTCTACCATCTAGGGAATCGCCAAACCATTGCACAAAAAAACCAACAATACCTAATAACAGGTAATTGATATGCACATACTCCGCAAGAAGGAAACTACCGAGGATCATAAAAGAACCAAATAAACCGATAGCTGTTAGTCCATCTGAACTAATCCAATTTGGAATACGAGGTACTAAATAGGTAATTAACCTTTGTTCAGGATTACTGAGTATATTCGTCCGCTTTCTATCCTGGAACAATTTTTTATTGATTTTTTCCTCACTCATTTTAATAATATTTATAGCCAATTATGGCTTTTATACCAATCTAAACTCTCTTTTAAACCCCGCTCCAGATCATATTTTGGATTGAAGCCTAAATTTTCCACCGCACGCGTAATATCGCATCCCCAATTTTCCGCTGTTAACTCGCCTAATCTTTCCGGATAAATAACTGGCGTTTTAGTGGAATTCTTATACAAATTTTGAGAGATTTGGGCGAACATTTTCACCAATCCCAACGGGAGATGAACACGAAAAAGCTTCTTCTTCAAAGTCGCTTTAAAAATATCCGCCATCGCATATCGTGAATAGACTAAACCATCAGAGATATTATAAAATTGAAGTCCCTTTTGCTCAACCAGGCAGCCTTGCAATAAAACGTCGCATAAATCTTTCACATAGATGAAGCTCAATTTCTGGGGATTTCGTCCGATATAAGGATCTAGACCTTTATTCATCGTATCGAATAGAATAAATATATCTTTTTCTCGAGGTCCATAAACGGCTGTTGGGCGAAATACAGAGATCGGAGATTCAGCAAATTTTTCGCGAATCATCAATTCCGACGCCTTTTTGCTTCTTCCATAAACCGTGACCGGATGATAGGGTGTGGATTCATCGATTAACTTTTCACTATTGTATGCTATGGGTCCGATTCCGGCAAGACTACTCACATAAACGATTCGCTCCACGGGTACACTTGCGCAGGTTGCGGCCTGCAAAATCGCTTCCGTATAGCCAACATTAACGGCAGTCATATGCTTTTCATCTTTCGCTTTGGTCATCGCCGCCGCATGAATGATGTAATTATATTGTTCTTCTTCGAATAAAGTTTTAAGATTTTCTATATTTCCCAGATCCGGGAAGACGAATTTATCGACAAACGGTGCTATTTGCTCTGTTTTACTGCTTTTTCTGACTGCAGCATGCACCTCAAGGCCCATACCTTGAGCCGTTTCTACCAGGTGAGAACCTACGAATCCACTCGCACCGGTAATGAAAATTTTCTTTTTCATATTGCTTTTTCGTACAGACGATACCGCTTGTAGAAATCTGCATTGATTTGCTCGATTGCGTGATTCATCATGTAGTTATGGTCAAGCATCCAAGAGCATTCCGCCTCAACAATACCTTCAGGCAATGCATTTTTTATAATTCTACCGTATAAACATGCTTCAATACCAAGCTTACGATAGTTATCCAATACCCCAAGCATTAAAACCCGCAGCGTCTTGATTTTCTTTTTACCGAAAAGTAATTTAAAGATACCGGTCGGCAAAAGTCTTCCGCGTTTAATATTTATTAAGATTTCATTGATATTTGGAATCCCTAAGGCAAATCCAACAATTTCCTCTCCTTTCTGTGCAAGAATGCAATATTTGGGATCTACAATCATTTTTAAGTCTTTGGCCACGTAGAAAAACTCCTCATCGGTCATCGGAACAAAGCCAAGGTTCTTATCCCACGCTTTATTATAAACAACTTTGATTCGTTCTGCTTCGTTTTTGAAATCCTTTAAGTTGATTTGTCGCAATCTAATGCCTGAGCGTTCTAAACGAGCTTCCAGTTTATCCAATAGGAGAACGGATCGATGACTTGCATTCGCTTTATTGACGAGATACGCGCGTAAGTCTTCTTTTTTGTCAAAGCCTGCATTCGTTATCAGATCCATATAATAGGGAAAATTATAAGGCATCATGGCCATTGGTGGTCGATCAAAACCTTCTACCAACAAGCCACACGTATCGTTTGTCGTTAAATTGATTGGTCCAACAATATTATTGGCACCTTTACTTTTCACCCAAGCCACTGCAGTTTCGAATAGTTTATTAGCTACCTCTTGATCGTTAATACAATCAAAAAAGCCAAACTGCCCTTCATTGACTTGATTAAAGTTATTATGGTTTACATTGTAGATGGCAAGCACTCGTCCTACAATCTTACCATCTTGATAAGCTAAAAAGGGCTGTGCTTGCGAGTGTTTATAAAAAGGATGTTTTTTCGGATTGAGCATATCCTCCTGTCCTAGAAACAATTCAGGAACATAATTAGGATCAGCCTCGTAGAGATCATGCGGAAAATCAATGAAGCTCGCTCTTTGGCTCTTCGTTTCTACAGGAACAATCGTGATCACAGCCTTTATATTTTAATTACCCAATATAACTTTCTACTTCAAGTGCTTTGAATACTTTTGCTAATTTCTCCACAGCTTCATCAATTTGTTCGAAAGTATGTGTAGCCATTAAAGAGAAACGGATTAAGGATTCTTCAGCAGGGACTGCAGGAGCCACAACAGGGTTTACAAAAACACCGTCGTCTTGTAGCATTTTAGTAACTATATATGTCTTTTCATTATTTCTTACAAATACTGGTAAAATAGGGCTTTCGGTAGCTCCTAAGTCGAAGCCACTATCTAATAATAGTTTTTTCGCGTAGTTTGTATTCGCCCATAGTTTTTCAATATGTTCAGGCTCAGTTTGGATAATTTCCAATGCTTTCAAGGTCGAGGCAACCGATGCAGGCGTCATACTTGCGCTAAACATTAACGAGCGAGCTCTATGTTTTAAAAATTCGATCGTATCCTTATCTGCAGCGACGAAACCGCCAAGCGACGCAAGCGATTTACTGAAAGTACCCATGATTAAGTCTACATCTTCTGTCAGACCAAAGTGAGATGCTGTACCAGCTCCTTTTTCGCCAATCACCCCTAAACTATGTGCATCGTCACACAATATAGCAGCGTCGAATTCGTTAGCTACTTGAACGAGTTCCGGTAACTTGACGATGTCACCTTCCATACTGAAGATACCATCTGTTGCGATCAACTTAAAGCTTTCTTCTGGTAGGCGCGACATTTTATCGCGGAGGTCATCAATATTGTTATGTGCGTATTTGATCACTTTAGAGAAAGACAAACGGCTACCATCGATAATTGATGCGTGGTCACGTTCATCCAGTAGAATATAGTCATTACGTCCTGTAAGGCAGGATAATGGTCCTAGATTCGATTGAAAACCTGTACTGAAAAGAATAGCTGCGTCTTTACCGACATAATCAGCTAATTTTTCTTCAAGTTCCACGTGAATATCTAGGGTGCCATTCAGAAACCTAGAACCGGCACAACCGGTACCGTATTTCGCTAGTGCATCTTGCGAAGCTTGAATGATGCGAGGATCAGTCGTTAAACCTAGGTAGGAATTTGATCCAAACATCAATACTCTGCGGCCATCAATGATCACCTCCGTATCTTGTTTAGATTGAATAGGTCTAAAATAAGCGTATAAGTTTTTGGATTTGATTTCCCCTAGTTCGCCATTTAAAAACCGTGCAGTTCTTTCGTTTAATTTTCCCTTGCTCATTCGTCAGGTATCTATTTTCTCA
>JBEBRI010000217.1:0-5364 GCA_040394915.1 Sphingobacterium sp. | reverse complement strand
CAGTTTTCAAGACTGCCGCATTCGACCACTCTGCCAACTCTCCGCGACAAAAGTACAAATTCTGATCTGTTCTCCAAATAAAAAATGAAAATAATATAGCTAAAAACACGCTCAGAACGCTAATAACACTGATATTTAAGTTGTTATTGCTCAAAAAAAAATTATCTTTTTCGTTTATTGGCTTTAACAAAATTGAGATTTACAACGAAAGCCCATCCTCGCTGCTGGGTTCACCAAATGTATTTTTCTTATTTTCTGAACAGGCTCAAATTATTTGATTGGATAGCAATCACTTATTGATAAAAGGATAAAAATTATTATAAAAATTTTGCATTTCACCCTCAAATGGCTACTTTTGCTTCACAAAATAAAAGCGCCAATAGCTCAGCTGGATAGAGCAACGGTTTTCTAAACCGTAGGTCTTAGGTTCGAACCCTAATTGGCGTACTTCTTATTTAAAGCCTCTCCTTAAAGGGAGAGGCTTTTTTATTTTTCTATATTATTTATGGTTGAGAATACCGATAAGGACTCCATTAATAAAATGCTTACGACATCATTGTAGTTGAATTACAAGTAGTTGATTGCATTTAAGAAAAATAACGGGAAAATTCCCGCTATTAAATGTTTTCAATTTAGTATGATGAAAAGTGGTTTTTAAAATTTAGATAGCAACCTGTACTAATTTCAAAACCGGGTAACGAGATTCCTTACTCAACTTCAATCAATCGTTGTATATCTTCTCGAATATCATTAGGAAGCATCATATAAATCTCCTTCTTCACAATTAATGGCGAATAATCAGGGTCTGAATGAGTCGCGTCAATTGTGACTATTGTTTCAAATCCGCCATCCAACCATTTCCCTTCGTCCTCTAGATATATGCTATACTTGTCATTTAACAAACGTAATCCCTGTAAAATACGCTCATTGTCTAATGTTTGATTGTTTATCATATGTAAATGTTTTTCCACACTTATAAAACGCTTAAGAATCCATAATTGATATACACTGTTCGTAACAATTGGCCATCAATAGCTGAATATATTGAGTATCAACAAAATGAACGTAAATATAAACCGCGTGACTCTACACTACCTCCATTAATAGCTTATGATAATGTATTACAGATCATTTGAAAACAAAATTTATTGTATTAAATTATCATAAAAAAAGAAAATCGTTAGTTTTGAAAGACAATTACAAAACACTTGCGATTAAGATAGTCCATTTATAGATCGATATGAAGACACTTAAGAATGATCCCCCCGGCTGTAGCCAAAATTTACTTGCGATGCGTGACACACTTGAAGTGCTCGGCGGAAAATGGAAGTTATTGATTTTATATTACCTCATCACTAGAGATCATCAAGTAAACACATTCAAGAAGATGCAACGGGAAATTTCAGGTATCTCTGCGAAGATGCTGACTAAAGAGTTGAAAGACCTCGAAGAAAATCAACTTGTGCATCGAGAACAACAAAATACAAAACCGATAACAGTTCGTTATACGATTACAGATTACGGCCGCTCTTCTGAACATTTAATTCAGCAACTAGTTGATTGGGGCAAAATTCATCGTGCAAAACTATTATCCGTTGAGGAATAACAGCTCCAAACAATAACCACATTCAATACTTCATGGCAATGAAGCTTTAAAATAGCCTACTCGAGAAAGAGTAGGCTATTTTTATTTCTATAATATCCTCGGTAAACCACCTCTAACATTTTCACCGAATCCTTTCTTGCTTTTACCGAATAATCTCCCTTTTCGACCTAATCAGCATAGGTCTGTAGGCCATAGCCCCCTACCTTTGAAGTATCAAATAAGAAATAACAAACAGAACAATTAAACATTATAACATATTAAAGACATGAAAAATCTAACTAAAACTTTCGCAATCGCAGCATTATTATTCGTTTCATCTGTAAATGTATTCGCAGCAGAAATTAAAGACGACAAGAAAATCTTAAACAAAGCCGTAGCTGAAAACGTAGTCGATGAATACATCAACAGTACAGTAAAAGGAAATACTTTATTTATCGATGAGATCTTCGACAATGATTTCACCCATAAAGTAAATGCTGGTAATAAACATCAAGCAGTTAAAAAAGCAGCTTACCTTAAATTCTTAAAAGAGAATAAAGGAAGCGAGTATAACTGTGATGTTAACTACGATTTCGTAGAGAAGAACGCCAACTACAGCTTAGCACGCGTAACCTTAGACTTCGGAAAATTTAAAAGAGTGGACTATGTATCCATGCATATGGATCAGGGACAATGGAAGATTGACGAGGTTAACTCCGTTTACCCTAGATAATTATAACAAGACTATAAGTAAAAAGGCCAAGCAAGAATGCTTGGCCTTTTTTAATTGTTATCTATCCCAAAAGAAAGGTGGCTCTATCCCTAAGGCTCGAAGATACACATAGCCTTGGGCGCGATGATGTATCTCGTTATCGACAAAATAAAGTAAATTCTGATAGACTGGAAATTCATACTCCCCAAAAAGATTGAAACTTTCATGAAACTGCTCATCAGGAATGCGATTGAAAAGCTCGTTGATTTGAACAGTTTGCCTATCCCATTCTGCAAGCAAATCTGCCTTCGTTTTCAAATCCGGTAGTTCATGTGAATAACCTTCTATCTTTCTATGCACGATACCATCAAGTCCAGGTGCTGCAATACTTAATAGTTCTTTGACTAAATCGCCGAAGACGCGCATTCCCCCAATAGAAAATGTAAAGATTTCATTTTCTGGAAAAGCCTCGATCGTCTTCCTTGTCAATGTACGATGTCCTTGCCAATGGTTCAAAAACTCGTCTCTGCTGATAATTACATTTGTGCTCATAGTATGTCGTGTTGATTAATGATATACCAAAATTACAAGCAGGAATGACAACCTTATGTCAACAGATTTTGGCGACTATAATATTCTTCCTATTGGATACAGTTTATAACCATTTTCATAAAATGGACTTCGTTGATACAACCATTCCAATTGCTGCTGTGCACTATCATTTAAATATTTATCCTTTTGCTTCGCTGCAAGAAAATCGCTCTTCAATGATGCATTCTTTTCTAACATTTCGTGTGCATAGTCCTCAAAAATATAAGCTGAAAAGTACTCTTTTTGCGAAAGAATTGCATCGAAGAAATTCCAATTAAAGAATGAATCTGAAGCTTGCGGCTCCAAAGTTTCAATTAGATAACGAACAGCGAATTGATTGGTAGACACTAACCAATCACCCTCAAAATATGCTTGCTTCATATTGATCGTTTCAACTTGAACGTCTGCGTGCGGATAATGTCCTTCATAGGGCTTATTTGAAGTCTTGTAATCAACGATACGATACATTTGAACATCCAATATTGTATCGCTCTTTAAAGCCGTCATTTCAACGCGATTTGCCCGCAACAACTGTATTACCTTATCATAAGCCTGCGGAATAATATAGGCTTTCGGCTTTTGAATATCCAAAGTCGGTTTGTAATGGCTATAATACGGTATAGTCTTCGCATACGGCTTCGAGCGATCGTAAAACAGACGATCCGCTCCAGTAATTTTACTTTTTTTATGACCAGCCTCATAACCTAGGAAAGGAATCTGTTCGACTCTATTGGTATCGAGTTTCCATCCGATAGTAAAGGTCTGCTGATGGAGAAGCTCTTGCTTGATCTCATTTCGCAGCTTAACAAGGTTAGCAGCCTCAGCAATAGTATTTTCATACAACAGTTCCATCAAAGCATAAGTTGAAGCTACGCGCTGCTTATAGGGCTTCCACATATGCGTCTCTGGCATATATCCAATGCTATGGTGTAAAGCCGCATATCCTGTTGAATATCGAGGGCCATCGAGAAAGGAAACTAATCCAGTTTCAGGTGTCTCCCCTTTTGAATCAACGTAGGGAACCATCGGGAAGCCGCGTTGTTCCATTTTCTGATAAAGCCTCTTTGTAAAGTTATGCTGCATATATTCACTAAGCTTTGGATGGAGCTTATCAGGATGCGTGGCAATTAGTGTCATAATGTGTTGATAGTCGGCACCATTACTCGTAAGGGTATCAAAGAAGACATCCGGATCCCAAGCACTAAAAACCTCATTAAAGAGCATAGCGTTTCTTGTATCGGCTTTTATAAAATCGCGATTAAGATCATAATGTTGTCGACTACCACGAAAACCGTAAGCTTCAGGGCCATTTTGATTGGCTCGAGTTGTTCCTCGGTTGATCATTCCGGCGATATTATAAACTGGAATGATGCAAATAACGACATCGTCAGACAACTTATTGCCATTCAAAATATCTCTCACAAACATCATCGACGCATCTATTCCCTCCGGTTCCCCGGGATGGATACCGTTATTCATAAATAGAACAGCCTTCTCTTTCGCTTTAATGCTTTTGGGATCAAAATCTCCATCCTTCGATAGCACAATTAACTGCAGTGGCTTTCCTACGTCTGTCTTCCCTAAATCGATCACCTTTGCAGACTTCTGATCCTTCAGCAGCTCCCTGTAAAAATGCTGAAGCTCATCATAAGTCACCGTGCGATTATTATTTGGATCCGATTCAAAAGGAATCTTCTGACCATATACATAATTGAACGTCAACATACTGCAAATACTAATTAAACAAATTACTTTCTTCATTTCATTCTAATAAAAACAGAGTGAGATAATTTATCTCTATCAAATCTACTGAAATAAGCACAAAAAAAGCCGCTCTTGAGGAGCGGCTTAAATATCTAAAATCTTAAAAAAGATTATTCTTTAGAATTATTTAGCTTGGTTTGCACGAATAATATTCAATGCACCACCTGCTTTAAACCAACCAATTTGTTGTTCATTATAAGTATGGTTTGCTAAGATCTCTTCCGAAGTACCATCAGCATGGTGTAATACTAAAGTTAATGGCTTGTTTGGAGCGAACTCTGTTAAGCCAATGATATCGATCGTATCGTCTTCTTGGATTTTATCGTAATCTTCTTTATTAGCGAACGTCAATCCCAACATACCTTGTTTCTTCAAGTTTGTTTCGTGAATACGAGCGAAAGATTTCACTAATACTGCACGAACACCTAAATGACGAGGCTCCATAGCCGCATGCTCACGTGAAGAACCTTCACCGTAGTTTTCATCACCAACAACGATTGATCCAATGTTAGCCGCTTTATAAGCACGTTGTGTTGCAGGAACTGCACCGTAAGTACCTGTTAATTGGTTCTTAACATTATCCGTTTTATCGTTAAAGTAGTTAACCGCACCGATTAACATATTGTTAGAGATATTATCTAAGTGACCACGGTATTTTAACCAAGGACCAGCCATAGAGATATGGTCAGTAGTACATTTACCTTTAGCTTTG
>JBEBRI010000216.1:0-5378 GCA_040394915.1 Sphingobacterium sp. | reverse complement strand
CCAGTGGTAGAGAAAAAGCCAGAACCTGTAAAACAACAACCTGCTCAACAGCCAGTAAAAGAGCAACCTCAAGATGAGGTTATTCGCGCTCGTTCGGAAACTTTAAGTGGTCCGAAAGTAGTGGGTAAAATTCAATTGCCAGTTTCTAAACCGCATAAGCCGGTGGCTTCTTCCTCCGCGAATGCAGGAAACAATAATGATAATAAACGTAAGCGTAAGCGTACGAATAAAGGAAACGGACCTGTAGGACAACAAGAGGGTGCTGATAGAAATAATCAAAACCAAACAAGTGGTCAAGGACAACACTCTAATCAGAATAGAGCGGATGGAAACCGTCCGAGACCAGGTGGTGACAATCGTCCTGGTAACAGAGGCCCGAATCCACATAATGACCGCCATGGTAATAGAGGTGGGAATAACAACCGTCACCAAGATCGTAGAAAACCTGACACGGTTAAAGAAGAGCCGACAGAGAAGGAAATTCAAGATCAAATCAAAGCGACTTTAGCGAGATTGAGTGGTGCTGGTAAATCCGGTAAATTTGCTCAGCGCGCGAAGCTTCGTCGTCAAAAGCGTGATGATATAGCAACATCAGCTGAAGAAGCAGCGTTGGAGCAAGAAATGATGTCTAAAGTTTTGCGTGTTACCGAATTTGTAACAGCGAATGAGTTGGCCAATCTAATGGACGTGCCAGTAACACAAGTTATTGCGACTTGTATGAGCTTAGGTATGTTTGTGTCCATCAACCAACGTTTAGATGCAGAAACATTAGCAATTGTTGCTGATGAATTTGGTTATCAAATTGAGTTTATTAAACCAGAGGATGAAGAAGTTGCTGAATTAGAGGAGCCAGATACTGCTGCGAATTTAATTCCTCGTGCGCCAATTGTTACTGTGATGGGGCACGTTGACCACGGTAAAACATCATTATTAGATTATATCCGTAAAGCAAATGTAACCAAAGGTGAAGCTGGGGGTATTACGCAGCACATTGGTGCTTACGCCGTGAAATTGGATGATGGTCGTCGTATCACATTCTTAGATACTCCGGGACACGAAGCCTTTACCGCAATGCGTGCTCGTGGTGCTAAAGTAACGGATATCGTAATTATCGTTATTGCGGCGGATGACGCGGTGATGCCTCAAACAAAAGAAGCGATTAACCATGCAATGGCTGCTGGTTCTCCAATTGTATTTGCTTTTACCAAAGTTGATAAGCCTGGTGCAAACCCTGATCGTATTCGCGAGCAATTATCGGCGATGAATATCCTAGTTGAGGATTGGGGTGGTAAATACCAAGCTCAGGAAATCTCAGCGAAGACAGGTGAAAATGTAGAATTACTACTCGAGAAGGTATTATTGGAAGCTGAGTTATTAGAATTGACTGCCGATCCTAAAAAGCGTGCTGTTGGTTCTGTAATCGAAGCCGCATTAGATAAAGGACGTGGTATTGTAACTACAGTACTTGTTCAAGGAGGTACATTACGTGTGGGAGATCCTATTCTTGCGGGCTCTTACTCTGGTAAGGTGAAAGCCTTGACAAATGAAAGAGGAGAACGTGTTAAGGAGGCGGGACCTTCGGTACCAGTACAGATATTAGGTATGTCAGGTGCGCCAACAGCTGGTGATAAACTTTATGTATTAGAAAGCGAATCAGAAGCACGTCAAGTTGCGAACAAACGTCTTCAATTGCAACGTGAGCAAGGAATGCGTGCTACTAAACATATTACGCTTGATGAAATTGGTCGTCGTTTAGCGATTGGTAACTTTAAAGAGCTTAACATTATCGTTAAGGGTGATGTGGATGGTTCTATCGAGGCATTATCTGATTCATTATTGAAACTGTCTACCGACGAGATTCAAGTGAACATTATTCATAAATCAGTAGGTGCGATTTCTGAATCTGATGTATTGTTAGCTTCAGCGTCTGATGCGATTATTATCGGTTTCCAAGTTAGACCGACGCAAGGTGCGCGCAAGCTTGCAGAGAATGAGCAAATCGATATTCGTCTATACTCTATTATCTATGATGCGATTGAAGAGATCAAATCAGCGATGGAAGGTATGTTGGCTCCGAAATTAGAAGAGAAGATTGTTGCTGAGGTTGAAATTCGTGAGGTATTCAAGATTTCTAAGGTTGGTACAATCGCGGGCTGTATGGTTCTAGAGGGTAAAATCAATAGAAACAATGATATCCGAGTTATTCGTGACGGAGTTGTTATCCACACAGGACGCCTTGCTTCATTGAAACGTTTCAAAGATGACGTAAAAGAAGTTGCTCAAGGTTACGAATGTGGTTTAAGTATTGAGAGATTTAACGATATGCAAGAAAAAGATATCGTTGAAGCTTTCGAACAAGTAGAAATCAAACGTAAGTTGTAATCAGCTTAAGTTATCATAAAATAGATAGGTCACAGTTTTCTGTGACCTTTTTTGTTTTATGATTGTGGCAAAAGAGAAACGCAAAGTGGTATTTCAACTCATCTTAGTGCATGATCGTAGCCTTATATCTGCTTTGTGATATCTTTGTATTCCTTCAAATTCCTATATTTGATTTATGTATAATTTTAAGATATCAGAGATCATCCCGCATCCAAATTCTAATATTTCTATCCGATTTGAGGATCTGTCTAATGATTTTCCCAAGTATAAAGCTGGACAATTTTTAACCTTATCCTTTACATTTGGAGAGCGAGAAGTTCGCCGCTCTTATTCTTTCAGCAGTTCGCCCGATGTCAATGAACCGTATGAAATTACGGTGAAACGCGTGGATAATGGTGAGATATCAAGGCTACTGCATCATCAAACGCAGGTTGGGGATGTCATCGAAGTGATGGAACCGCAGGGACTTTTCACTTATGAACCTAATGAAGATAAACAGCGCACTATCTTTCTTTTTGGTGCTGGTGTCGGCATCACTCCCTTATATTCGATCCTAAAAACAGCATTGGTTACTGAAACAAATAGTAAGATTGTATTGGTTTATAGTAACAGTTCTAAGGAGAAAACCATTTTTTACGATGAACTATTAGAATGGCAGGAAAAATATCCAGAACGTTTGCATATAGAGTGGATATGGTCGAATACGAAGAACTTGTTAAAGGCTCGATTAAATAGAGATTATATTCTAGAGCTTGTTAAAAAGTATAACAGTGGGGGACCCGAAGATTTATTTTATACCTGTGGTCCACTTTTCTACATGGATTTGTGTCGATTTACACTATTAGGGATGGGGATTCCTGATGATCATATCAAGCGTGAGACATTCCATTTTCCTGAAGAGGAAGAAGATGAGGATGAAAAAGACGAAGAGCCAGTTGATATGACTAGCTATGATATCGTTATTCGATTTAAAGGAGAGGACCATTTGCTAACGGTGCCTTATGATCAAAGTGTTTTGGATGTAGGTCTAGCACATAAACTGAAGTTACCTTATTCCTGTAAATCGGGGATGTGCAGCACATGTATTTCACAAGTAACGCAGGGTTCTGTACGCATGGATTACAACGAAGTATTGACGGACCGAGAAGTAGAAAATGGCCGTTGTTTGATCTGTACGGCACATCCTACGGAAAATAACACAATAATAGAGATATTATAAAAAAACTTATGTTAAATAGATTCGTTCTTTTCCTCTTTTTAGCTTGCTTCTTCGGACAGCTTCAGGCGCAAGAAACATATAAAGTTACCTACCATGCGTTTCGGGATGGAGTGATGTTGAAGCAGGATCCGATTGTGATGTTCGTGAATAAGGACAAATACCTTGTAACCAAAGAAAGCGTATTTTCTGGACAGCTACGTTATCCCACAGAACAGATATTCGCAGATATCCGAGAGAAGAAGGGATATAGAACCTCCCAACTCGCCGCAGATCGTTCGATTTCAAGTTTAGATCCTAGTATTTTTAAAACCTTAAGTTTTGTTCAGCAAGATACGGGTGCAAAGAAGATTTTGAAGCATCCAACAAAATTAGCGCGAACATCGATTAATTCGAATGCTATAGAGGTTTGGTATACGAATGATTTAGGTTTGTATGCTTCGCCAAATTTAATTGGACAGGAGCTGGGCTTGGTTTTGGAATACCGTAGAAATGGAAATTCTGGGATCCGTGTTGCTTCTATCGAGAAGCTAAAAAGCTGGCCGAAAGCTTTTGTTCAACCCGAACAATCCAGCTTATTAGATGATTTAAGTTATAAAGATGCTTTATGGAAAAGTAAATTTCTACAGGTGCCCATTTTCAGCGAAGAACAAATTTGCTTCCAACCCGGGATTAAATCAGACTCAATTTTACGTTTTGCTGAAGGAACGGTGATTTTGAAGAAGGTTAAGATTCCAGCGGTTAGCGAAGATAATCAGGCTTTTATTGAATTGATTGAGAAATCGAATGGGGATGCTTATGATAGGACCGGTTCTGTATTCTTAATTTCAGAAGATCAAAAGCAGAGTTTTCTCGATGGAATGAAGAACGGTATGGCTACACTTCCGCTGTACAGGGACGAGAAAGGGGCGGAATATCCAGGCATGGTTCGTACCGATGGTTTTTCCCCAGTCTTGGAGTTAATGCGATTCTTTACGCCATTTGGTGTTTCCCATTTTAATGATCGATTGCAACTGAAAGGGAAAACATGGCAAGATAGTGTTACTTACCGTCAAGATATCTCTGAGTTTATGCAGACCATCGCAGGAAGGGAAGTTTATATAGGCACTTATATCGGGAACTATGATAAAGGTGGACATAAGATTAGTTTAACACTTACAATTCATCCTGGCAATTCTAACTATGCGCAAAACGCGAAAATAATCCCTTTATTCAATACGACCAACATTATGGAGATGGGAGGGCAGGGTTATCCAACGATGTATGCTTACGAGCAAGGATTGGAAGTTAAATTTAAATTGGAACAAGATTTAAAGGATGTGAAGTTGCGCTATATCACAACAGGTCATGGGGGATGGGGAAACGGTGATGAGTTTGTTCCTAAGGCAAACAGTATTTATCTAGATACGGAGCTGAAAATGAAGTTTACGCCTTGGCGCCTCGATTGTGGCAGCTATCGATTATATAATCCCGTTAGCGGCAACTTTGAAAATGGTCTGTCATCCTCCGACTTAAGTCGCTCCAATTGGTGCCCCGGAACAATTACGAATCCTGTTTTCATCGATCTTGGAGATCTCTCCGCCGGCGAGCATACCATTCGTGTACAAATCCCTCAAGGACCAAAAGAGGGAGACAGTCGAAGCTTTTGGAATACAAGCGGATGTCTTGTATTTCAGTAAAATAAAAAAAAGGTATCATGCGGTGATACCTTTTTTTTAAGCGGACATTGTCTCGTCCTGAAATAGCGATACATAAAAAGAATCGTTATGAAAGAAATATC
>JBEBRI010000215.1:0-5436 GCA_040394915.1 Sphingobacterium sp. | reverse complement strand
GCTTTGATTTACTCATTATTACTATGAATTTAATTTAGTTCCGCAAATCTATCTAATTGGTGACAATTTTGTGAGAATTATGTTCAAAAAAGGACTAATTTAGAATGTTTCTAATCTAATATTAAAAAAGAAAGGCTCGATTGTTATTCAATCGAGCCTAATCTTTTCATATTGTTACTGTTATAGGAACGCGTAGCCTACACCAATAGACCACATACTGATCTTTTGATTCTGGTCGCTCTTCGTGCTAACATTGTTTAGACCATGTTCATAACGCAAATCAATCGTGATGTTGCGAATATCGGCACCAATACCACCGATAATGCCAGTGGATGATTTTTTATAGTTTTCAAAGTTAGTAGCTGATTTCAAATCAACTTTTCCATCTTGTGCGAATGAGAATACAGGACCTGCTTGAAGACGTACACCTAATGGGCCTATACCAATTCTTGTTCCTAATAAGATGGGAAGATCCATGCTCTTTAATGTTACTTCTCCATTTTCAGATTCACTCTCCGGATCAAATCCAGCTTTCTTTTGTGAATAATATAACTCTGGCTGCACATGGAAGCCAGCGATTCCAACACGGCCCCAAACACCTAATTGATAACCCGTTTTCGTGTCAGAGTTTAACCATTTGCCTTCCGATTTTAAGCTGGAAAAGTTTAATGCACCTTTTACTCCCAGTTTGAAGCTTGGTAATAACTGTGCTTGTGAAGCTTGCACCATCAGAAATAGTGCAGCAAATGCGAGTATAATTTTTTTCATGTTAAAAATTTATATATTTACTGTTTCTATTCACTAAAGTAGAATTTTTTATCCATAAAGCGCATATATCCATGATTAATTTCAAGATCCAAGCTCAAGATTGGCCTGTTTTAAAGCTAAAATTACAACGCAAATACAACCGTTTAACGGATGAGGATTTAGCCTATCAGGAGGGGCAGGAAGATGAATTACTACAGCGATTAGCGAAGAGACTTCATCGTAATGTAGATTATGTATTATTTACGTTATCGAAAGAAATGTCCGATCTAAGCTCAAATAGATTGTAACATGATGGAGGAGTTGATTAGTTGGGGAGATTTTGAAAAAGTTGACTTACGCGTAGGTACTGTTTTATCCGTAGAAGATTTTCCGAAAGCAAGACGTCCAGCCTATCAATTAGCAATTGATTTTGGCGAAGAAATTGGCATTTTAAAATCAAGTGCCCAAATTACGGTTCATTATTCAAAAACGGACTTAATTGGTAAGCAAGTCGTTGCAGTTGTTAATTTTCCGAAAAAGCAGATCGCTAATTTTATGTCAGCGTGCTTAGTCACGGGATTTGAAGATGCGAATGGCGATATTATCTTAACGACGGTTGAACGTCAGGTTCCCAACGGTTCCAAACTAAAATAATGAGAGTTTATAATTTTGAAGAAGATCTGAATATCAGCCCGGCGAATTCAGATGAATTATATATGCGTGAGGCGTTGAAATTAGCGCAGCAAGCTTACGATGAACAAGAAGTTCCCATAGGCGCGATTATTGTTGCCGGCGGGAAAATAATTGGTAAAGGCTATAACTTGACGGAGCGACTCAACGATGTAACTGCCCATGCGGAAATGCAGGCGTTTACGGCGGCGGCTAATTTCTTAGGGGGCAAGTATTTGAAAGATTGTACCTTATATGTAACCGTGGAGCCCTGTGTGATGTGCGCGGGTGCATCCTATTGGACACAGATTAGCCGTATTGTTTATGGAGCGAGGGATGAAAAACGTGGATACTCGAGTATTCATGATAAAATTACCCATCCGAAGACTATCGTGCAATCCGGTGTACTAGAAGAAGAGTGTGCCCAACTAATAAAGTCTTTTTTTCGTAATAAACGCTAGTTTTGGCTATAAAATTAGGGCATAATCAAACCATACTTCGGCCTTTTTGTTTTATATTCGTATAATACTTAGAACAACATAACATTCATTAAATAATAAAACTATGGCATTTCAATTAGAGGCGTTACCATACGCAACAGACGCATTAGAACCACATCTTGATAAAGATACCATGGAGATTCACCACGATCGCCATCATCAAGCTTACGTAGACAATTTGAACAAAGCTATTGCCGGTACTGATGCGGAGAATGCTTCTCTAGAAGACATTATCAAAAATATTAGCAAATACCCTGCAGCAGTACGCAATAATGGTGGTGGTCACTTCAATCACCAATTATTCTGGACTGTTTTAGGGCCTAACAAAGGTGGTGAACCTACAGGCGAATTAGCAACAGCAATTAATGATACTTTCGGTTCATTTGATGAGCTAAAGAAGAAATTACAAGAAGCTGGTGCTACTCGTTTCGGATCAGGATGGTCTTGGTTAATTGTTACTGCCGATGGTAAATTAGCAGTTACTTCAACGCCAAATCAAGATAATCCACTGATGGATGTTGCTGAAGTGAAAGGAACTCCAATTTTGGGTATTGATGTATGGGAGCATGCGTATTATTTAAAATACCAAAATAAGCGTCCAGCATATCTTGATGCAATTTTCAATGTGATTAACTGGGATGCAGTAGCTGAACGTTATAACGCAGCAAAATAAGTCCGAGTAGATACAATTTAGAAAACGGATAGCTATTTTAGCTATCCGTTTTTTTATGAGTCATAGGCAACACACACTTTAAAAACGACTGTTTCTATGCTCATTTTATTAACAAATTAACCTGACCTGCCTGATATTTGGACAATATACGTTTATAATCGACTTAGATAGGTTTTATTTCAAGACCTAATAATTAGTAATTTCGTATCGGAAAACGTTCAGAATGTTTCACTTAACTAACGAACGTCGCTGCTAAACAATTTAGCTTACCTAGATGTTTAGATAGTTCACTAATTAATTAACGCTAGACGATCTAATCATGTCAAAGACGATCAAAAGCATGTTATTCAGTAGTCTGGCTAATTTAAAATAGATATAATATGTTAAAAGGATTTTTTAATGTTCCTACGCCTACAAACGAACCAGTTTATAGTTATGCTCCAGGAACTAAAGAAAGAAGCTTGTTAAAAGAAGCTATCGCTGCTGCAAGAGCAACAGAAATTGATGTTCCTATGTATATCGGATCAGAAGAAGTTCATACCGCTAATAAAGCAAAATTAACACCTCCGCATGATCACCAACATGTTCTTGGTTATTATAGCCAAGGTACGAAGGAGCATGTAAAGCAAGCAATTGATGCTGCGCTGGCTGCAAAGGCTGATTGGGAGAACTTGCCATGGGAACAACGTGCTGCAATTTTCTTGAAAGCTGCAGAGTTGATTTCAAGCAAATATCGTTATAAATTGAATGCGGCGACCATGTTAGGTCAATCTAAAAATGCCTACCAAGCGGAGATTGACTCAGCATGTGAAATCGCAGATTTTTTACGTTTCAACGTAAAATATATGTCGGAGATCTATCAACAACAACCTCCAATAAGTCCGAAAAACGTATGGAATCGCGTTGAACAACGTCCTCTAGAAGGCTTTGTTTTCGCGTTGACTCCATTTAACTTCACTGCCATTGCAGGTAACTTACCAACAAGTGCGGCAATGATGGGGAATGTTGTTGTGTGGAAACCTTCAAACACACAAATCTATTCGGCGAATGTGCTTATGCAAATCTTCAAAGAAGCTGGCGTTCCGGATGGTGTGATCAACTTAGTGTATGTTTCTGGTCCTGAAGCTGGAGATGTCATCTTCAAACACCCAGATTTTGCCGGTATCCACTTTACAGGTTCTACCGGCGTGTTCCAAGATATTTGGAAAACTATTGGTGAAAATATTCATCTATATAAAACTTATCCTCGCATTGTTGGTGAAACTGGTGGAAAGGACTTTATCCTTGCGCATCCCTCAGCTGATTTACAGGTTTTGAATACCGCACTTGTAAGAGGAGCATTTGAATTCCAAGGACAAAAATGTTCAGCAGCTTCCCGCGCTTATGTACCAAAATCATTGTGGGGTGAATTGAAGAAATCAATGGAGAGCGATATTAAATCTTTCAAGATGGGTGGAACTGAGGATTTCAGCAACTTTATCAATGCAGTAATTGACGAGAAATCCTTCGATAAGATTACCAAATATATCGACAGAGCGAAAGAATCGAAAGATGCAGAAGTGGTGATCGGTGGAGAGTATGATAAATCGAAAGGTTATTTCATTAGCCCGACGGTTATCGTAGCGAAAACTGGAGATTACGAAACTTTATCTGAAGAATTATTTGGTCCAGTATTGACCATTTACGTTTATGACGATGATAAATGGAAAGAAACGTTAAAGCTTGTGGATGAAACTTCCATCTATGCCTTGACAGGTTCTATCATTGCACAAGATCGTTATGCTATAGAAGAAGCAACGCATTATTTACGTAATGCAGCAGGTAACTTCTATATTAATGATAAATGTACTGGTGCAGTTGTCGGACAGCAGCCATTTGGTGGAGCTAGAGTCTCTGGTACAAACGATAAAGCTGGTTCGATGATCAACTTATTGCGTTGGGTATCTCCAAGAACGATTAAAGAGACTTTTAACCCGGATACGGATTACAGATATCCTTTCTTATCCGAGGAATAACAATACTCCTAATTGCATAATATAGAGAAGGAGGCCTGGGGCCTCCTTTCTCTTTTTTAGGGAGTTTGTATAAAAAAAATAGCAGTTATCATAGATAACTGCTGCATATTTCCCCTTTTTTGAAACCTAGAGGGAATTATATGGTAATAAAGAAGCTTAATTCTCTTCGTTTAAGATAGTCTCATCTAAATTTTGACCAGTTACCTCGGCTCTAATTTTTGCTTCTAACTCATCGGATAAATCAGGATTATCTAGCAATAATGATTTCACTGCATCACGTCCTTGACCTAATTTCGTATCACCATAGCTAAACCAAGACCCTGATTTCTTTATGATGCCGTATTCTACACCGAGGTCAATAATTTCACCCACCTTAGAAATACCTTCCCCAAACATGATATCAAATTCAGCGATACGGAAAGGAGGCGCTACTTTATTCTTCACGATTTTTACTTTCACGCGGTTACCTGCAACTTCATCAGAATCTTTAATTTGAGAGGTACGACGGATATCTAAACGGACAGAAGCGTAGAACTTTAAAGCATTACCACCTGTTGTCGTTTCTGGGTTACCAAACATAACGCCAATTTTCTCACGCAATTGATTGATAAAAATACAACAACAGTTTGTTTTAGAAATAGTACCTGTCAATTTACGAAGCGCTTGAGACATCAAACGAGCTTGTAATCCCATTTTTGATTCACCCATCTCGCCTTCAATTTCTCCTTTTGGAACTAAAGCTGCAACCGAGTCAATTACGATAACATCAATCGCACCGGAACGGATTAAGTTATCAGCAATTTCTAAAGCTTGCTCACCATTATCTGGTTGA
>JBEBRI010000214.1:0-5457 GCA_040394915.1 Sphingobacterium sp. | reverse complement strand
CCGATAAGACCGGCAATAAAGATTCCCCACAGGGATTTTGATTCCTGCGGTGCCGCAACAGCACTTACAGCGTCTTTTGCTGTCGTGTCTTGACTCAGCGTATCTTGTCCGTCCGTGAAAACAACATCTTCTGTCACCGCCGTATCCAATAGCTGCGTATCCGCGCCAGTGGTAAACTCAACGTCGTCTAGATTGATCAGACTGTCCGCTTCTTGCGCTTGTACTGACCCCGCGAAAAACAACGCGAAAACTAATATAATATGAAAAATATACTTCATCATTCCTTATTCCGTAAATAGTTTATTTAAACAATTAAGTTAACCGAGCTGGAACCCGGCTAACTTCTACTAGAAAACTTAACAGCCAACAACAGCTGCATGAAACAAAAGACTATTTATTGAAACCGATTAATGGGTTCTCCAGTCTAGCGATCGGATGAAATCCTGTAAACTCAAGATCGGTAGAAATATATCCCTCTTTAACCGGTTGCTCCTTAACTAAGTCCGTAGTTAAGTATTTTTTATTATCATCACATAGTAATGTCACGACTACAGCGTCGTCACCCAACTCTTGCTTTAACTTGATTGCGCCAATCACGTTTGCGCCAGAGGAAATACCCACCGCTAATCCTAACTGCTGCGCTAATTTCTGCGCCATAATGATTGAATCTCCATCCGAAGCACAAACCACTGCATCCAATTCTTCTAACTTCACGATAGCTGGAATAAACTCATCGGAAATACCTTGAATACGATGTGCTCCGACTTTATATCCTGTCGTTAAGGTCGGACTTTCTTGTGGCTCTAAAGGATGGATCTTAACTAATGGATTGTAATTTCTCAACTGCTTTCCAACCCCCATCACAGTACCACCTGTTCCTACACCCGCAACAAACGCGTCTGCTATCAATCCCTGCGATTCTAATTGCAAAGCGATTTCTTTACCAGTGGTCAATTCATGCGCTTCTGCATTGAAAAGGTTCTCAAACTGCCTAGGTAAGAACACACCTCCTTGAGCAGCCAATTCCTCACTTAGTTGAATACTTCCTAAGAAGCCCCCCTCTTCTTTACTGATTAATTGAATATCCGCACCCATAGATTTAATAATATCGATGCGTTCTTTACTCAACCAATTTGGCATAATAATCTTTACAGCATGACCTAAGGCCTTTCCTATAGCTGAAAACGCTATACCTGTATTTCCACTCGTCGCTTCAACAATCATATCCGTTGGGCGAATTTGGCAGTTAGCATACGCTTTATACAAAATATACAAAGCCATACGGTCTTTGATACTTCCTGTTAAATTGTAATTCTCACACTTCACGTAGATCTTCCCAGGTTTCCCTTGATAGGTATATTGAAGTTCTAACATCGGTGTATTTCCGACCAAACACCAAAGGTGTTTAAATCGGCTATCCAACTCAGGAGATAAACATTTACTAACTGTTGCTTCCTCGATCATCATTAAAATTAATTGAATTAGGTATTATCTGTTATTTATTAACATTACAAAACTCCAGTAAAACAAGATATTATTCAATACCTGATTGAATATTCGGTAAATTTTATTGTTTCAATGGTATTTTTCAAGTAATTTTTCAGAACTTTAAAGAATTGAATCGTTAACACTGAAAAAAATATCGACAATGGATTTAGATCAAACCGACATCAAATTGCTGAAACTGCTTCAAGCCGATGCTACCTTAAGCAATAAGGAACTATCCTTAAAGCTTCATAAGTCTATAGCAGCCATACATGAACGTGTAAAAAAGCTTAAATCAGGCGGATACATCAAAAAAACTGTAGCGATACTCGATCGACAAAAAGTGGGAATCGGCTTAATCTCCTTTTCGCAGGTATTCCTTAAAGCCCATACGTTTGAAGTACTTGGCGAATTTGAACGTGAGGTTTCTAAGTTTCCAGAAGTAATGGAATGCTATCAGATGGCAGGATCCTATGATTTTATGTTACGTATAGCAACGAAGGACATGGAAGCCTACCATCAATTTTTAAGGCATAAATTAGCCGTTCTACCGCATGTTAATACTGTGCAAACCTATTTCGTACTCTCAGAAACCAAAAGCGAAACCGCTTATCACTTTTAAAATCAATCTAATCTTCCTTGATGAGACGTTCTATTTGCGCTATAAAATTCGATGCCGCATAGTTAGCAAAGCCTTCATGCTTGAAACGAATAGATCCATCTTTTGCGAATACCAATGTCGTAGGTAAAGAACCTGTATAGATTTCATTGGACAAAGGACCGTTCAGTCTGTGTATTGGCACGGATAATCTTTCATTCTGCAAATAGCTCTTCCCTGCCGACACATCATCATCTTGATTAATCATGATAAACACAACTTGCGGATGCGCTTTAAAACGCTCATAAAGGGTTTGAATAGAGGGGAATTCAGCCCGACAAGGCGGGCACCAGGATGCCCAAAAATTGACAAAGACTACCTTGCCTCTCAAGCTGTCGGTCGAAAAAACATTCCCTTGTTCATCGCTGTAGGAGAAGTCATGAATTTGTTTTAAATCTGATGCTTTTTCTTCAATTTTCGCATTAAAGATCCCCGTCTTCATGATCTGCCGTAAAGCCCAGGCTTTTGCATCCGGAGAAACTATTAACAAAACGATTATTAGCCCAAAAACAACAGTAAAGCCATGTTCCCTTAGGAAGGAAATTAATTTGTTTGATTCACGAGTACTCATTTGCTGTTATTTAAAAAATTAAGATTTCGGAAATACCGAAAAATAAGATTCCTATTTCGATCTGCTATCGGTCATGGAAATTACGCGACAGCGCTATCTACTTGAACAGCGCGATGCTTCAATTCTCCACAACGCAGATGCGTATCGAATTAAAAAAAATCGGTTAATTCTGTTGAATTACGAAGTCACGCGATTATTTTGCTTGAATTAATTCGTTTAAATGATCTTTAATCGCTTGGGTATCGTAATCTTGTCCCCCTTCGACACGTTCAGCAATATTTCCTCTTTTGTCGAGAACAACTGTAGTGGGAATAGCGCCAGCGAGAAATTCTGAAGGAATTTCACTATTGGGTATAAATACCGGCAAGTCATAACTATTCTCCTTCATAAATGCAGTTGATTGTTCAATTTCCGAGTCTACGTCCACCATTAAGAAAACAATATTGTCATTGTCCTTATACCCCTTCCGTAGATTATTGATGGATGGTAGTTCCTCAATACATGGAGGACACCAAGTTGCCCAAAAATTGATGAACACAACTTTTCCCTTCAGGGATTTTAAATCAACCGAATTTCCCTTTTCATCGAGAAATGAAACTTGGTAGTTCCCTTCCGTACTAGGTTCAACAGAACCAGCAGGGGTTGTTGCAGTTGCCGTTGTCGAATCATTGGTTACTTCTGTATTTTTCTTTTCAGCGTTACCACAGGCTGAAAAACTTAAGGATGTTATTAGAATTAAAGCTGGTAGCAATATTTTTTTCATGATATCTATAATAATTTTTCTGTTGAAATGTAGTTAAATTGAATAAAGGTTCCCCTATAGACTGTAAACTTACCTATTTGTATTAAACAAAAGACTTAGCCAGTGAATATAAGTTTATCTTTTGCTTAATATATAAATATAAGTTGACATGCAACAGCATTCCTTTTGGCGAATAAGCTGTAGACTAAAAGAAGTCTTAAGTTCGACTTTCGATAGCGAGAACGAAAAAGCGGCTAAATCAGTAGCTTTCGATACCTTAAGAAAATTGGAAGAGAGTTAAAGTACTTTTCGGACTGGTACCTCTGTAAAGATCTATTCAATTGGAATAGCACAGCACTGAAGAAGAATAGACCAGTCATAAGCAACATAGCAGGGTTCAACTGCTTACTTGTAGCTGTTACTTTCACTGTCTGCTGAATCGTGGACATATCCACCGAAATACATTGCGTAAGAGGGAGCTGCACAAGGGCTTGATCGACTTTCGAACTGCTTTGCTTACTGCTTACCGGAATTCCGGCAAGACTTTTAAGGCTACTTCGAAGCGGACATGAACTCAGCAAAACAAAAAGGCTCAACAGCATTAGCGTTGCTAATTGCAGAAAAAAACCGGAAGCTTTTGCTCTATATTTGCCCATATTGATTCGAAGTTAAGGCAAATATATCTTGTTGGCAAATCTTAAAGCGATTCCTATGTTTTTATTACAATGAATATTTATCTTATATTGTTGTAAACAAATAAAGCGATGAACAAGCAGAGCCCAGGAGAAAATAACATTAATAAGCACGTTTCGCTATCTGCTGGACTCATTTTAGCAAACACCTTACTCGCGATTTATTCTTTCGGTGGCGTCTATGAATACGACCCCGATAATATCCGAACAATCTTCGCTGCTCTTCTTAGTATCACTATATTAATTGGGATTTTTGCTTTTGGTTATCGCGGTAAATCATATCGCTGGGCAATGTGGTTATTTGTTATCCTATTGATTATTTCAATAGCCTTATTGGGATTAGCATGGTATGCTATGCAATTAGGGAAAGCCTTTAAAAACTAAAACCTTCCTCATGAAAATTAACAGGGTCAATAAGCTTTATATCTTAATTTTTCTCATACTTGCCACGCTCGCTGTGATTAAGACTGTTCGCTTAAAGCCTTGGGATCGTTACTATTATTTCGTGAGTGCGACTTCACCTGCTTCCTACCCCATTCACGTACGTAATTTGTATATGGAAACGGACAATCCGGATGATTTAATCATTATCAACATAGAAAACACAGCGCCCTACGCTGCAAATTGGGGAGAGGAATACTATTTCGTAGAAGCGAACGATAAGGAACAACTGCCAAAACAACTCATGATTCAGTACCTTGATTTCCGAAGTAAATTGTTTTACAAAGATACCTTAGCGCTACCTACCGATCAAATCCGAAAAATTTTTAAAGACGCCGCCAAGAAAAACGAAGAATTGGACATCTACTATCGTGGTGGAGATGCGAAAGGTTTGACTTTCCTTATTGGGATAGCAAATCAAGGACACATTATTGTCTGGCTAAGAACAAAAAACGAAGATCATGTGGTTATAAAAACAAAACTTACCCCTAAACAACCGACTCCGGAAGATCTATATTATGATGGATATAAATCGTTTAACGAATATTATAAGGCTGTTTTCGCCGATATTTCCGATAGCCTAAAGTTAAAAATTGATTCGGGCTGGGACGAAAATGCCAAATACATCGACAGTCTGCAGATTCCTAAACCCTAGCACGCACAATTTTTCATTTCCAGCATGGAGATTAAGCACGTTTTCGTATATTTAAGTATCACACTACACTTATAACTATGATTACGGAAAAATTTGATTTCCTACTCCACCCTGCCTTGCGGGAGGAGTTCGAAAGAGACGGCATGAAACTCAGCTTCAGCGCTGGCGATATCCTCGTCGAACCTCAAAAGTACATTAAAATTATCCCCTTAG
>JBEBRI010000213.1:0-5463 GCA_040394915.1 Sphingobacterium sp. | reverse complement strand
TAACCCAAAAAATAAGTTTTTTTTAAATTTTTATTAAACCCTCTGAAATCCAGTAGTTTAAATGTTTGTTATTTGCTTTGGGCAGCGCAAATATACTACTGTTTTGTTGATTTGCAACAATAAAAAACATTTTTTGTTATATTTCTGTTAACTTTTTAAAGAAAGACTATGTTAGATAAACTTACAAATATGCTAAAGCTCTTTAAATCAGTTGATTTGGAGCAGTTAGAAAAGATTTCGAAAAAGGTGGATTTGGGCGAAGTTTTAGCTGCCGTTTCCAAAATGGATGAAAATCAATTGAAAATGGCCATGAAAATGTTGACCAGCAGTAAAAAAAAGAAAGATCCGCCAGCAATTGATGCTGATTTTTATGATATCAGTGCGAAACTATCTCCCGAGGATCGCGCCTTACAATTAAAAGTACGTGCATTTCTAGAGGCGGAAGTTAAACCAATTGTCAATAAATACTGGTTACATGATGAATTTCCTTTTGAAATCATTCCTAAGCTTGCCGAACTGAATGTTTGCGGGTATGTCTACGAGGGCTATGGTTGTGCTGGAGGAACTTCCCTAATGGATGGCATTATTGCGAGTGAATTTGGTCGAATTGATCCTTCCATCGCTACTTTCCTGGGTGTACAAAGTGGGCTTGCGATGGGCTCTATCTATTTATGCGGATCCGAAGAGCAAAAAGCTGAATGGTTACCTGCCATGCAACAACTGAAGAAAATTGGTGCCTTTGGGTTAACTGAGCCATTGGTCGGATCCGGTACAGCTGGGGGATTAACGACGACCTGTAAGCGCGAAGGCGATACTTGGATCTTAAATGGTCAGAAGAAATGGATCGGAAATTCCACTTTCTCGGATATCACGATTATTTGGGCAAGGGACTTAGATGATCAGCAAGTTAAAGGCTTTATCGTACGTAAGGAAAACCCTGGTTTCGCTGTTGAAAAAATCAAAGGCAAGATGGCGCTTCGAATTGTCCAAAATGGATTAATAACGCTTAGCAATTGTGCGATCCCGGAGTCCGATCGATTAGTCAATGCGAACTCGTTTAAAGACACGGCGAAGGTACTGCAAATGACCAGGGCAGGGGTCGCGTGGATGGCCGTTGGCTGTGCCCGCGGTGCCTACGAGAATGCTTTGGAGTACACCCTGCATCGCGAACAGTTTGGAAAACCCATTGCTTCGTTTCAATTGATTCAAAATCACCTGGTCGAGATGCTTTCTAATCTAACGGCTATGCAAACTTTAGTATTTAGGCTTTCTGAGCTCCAAGACGATGATAAGTTGAAAGACGAGCACGCATCCCTAGCGAAGGTTTTTTGTACGCTTAGAACGCGAGATATCGTGTCTAGAGCAAGAGAAGTAATGGGCGGTAATGGGATATTATTGGAATATAATGTAGCGAGGTTCTTAGCAGATGCGGAAGCAATTTACTCCTACGAGGGTACGAAGGAAATTAATTCGTTGATCGTTGGGCGAAGTATTACTGGATACAGTGCTTTTGTTTAGTATGGGATTATGTGAAAAGAATTCGAAGAGCCTGCATTGCAGGCTCTTTTTTTTATCGAATCAATACCCTAGCATAACCAATCGGAGACGAATCTGATTGAGGTCTGAAAGGGAAGTGAAAGGGAAGTGAAAGGGATATGAAAGGGATGTAGAATGACTAAGGTCCAAGGTATGGCCCTGTGGCAACACTTAAGCATCATAGCGAATAGGCTTAGTTCTTCCAGGAAGCATTTCCGTATCCCACCCGTAGCGTGTTTGTTTAAAATGAACGTTGGGTTTGTTTTAAGGTATCATATCCTAATATTCTTGCAAAATCAGGTAGGTTTGTCGAATGCTACAAAATTTTGCCATTTAGGATCGCTCGGAATACCAGTGATGAATTGCTGAATTTTAAATTCTCCAGAAAAGAAAAGAGCCCGCAATGCAGGCTCTTATATCTGATATCTATTGTCTAAAATCTATAAAAAGATTTTAACGCAATTATTTTTTCTTTTGTTGGTTTGCTTGTTGAGCTCTCATCATTTCCTCCATTTTCTTTTGGAATGATGATTTCTTTTCAACTTGCGGTTTACTTTTCTTTTCTTCAATTTTCGCTAAGATTTTATCATCGTCAACAAATTGACGAATAATAACTTGCGTTAAGAAGGTTAATACCGCAGATAAGAAGTAATAGTAGTTCAAACCAGCTGGGAAACTATTCAATACAAAGAAGAATACGAGTGGCATAATATAACCAATGTATTTCATTTGGTTATTTGCAGCTCCAGAGGTCGCATTGTTATACCAAGTGGTTAACAAGGTCGTCAATGTCATTAACACACACATTAATGAGATGTGGTCTACATTGATTAATGGGATATTCGCAAAGGTAATCGGCGCATCGTACGTGGAAAGGTCTTTGATCCACAAAAAGCTTTCTCCACGAAGTTCAAATAAGTTCGGGAAGAAGAAGAAGAATGCAAGCGTGAAAGGCATTTGCAATAGCAAAGGCAAACATCCTCCAAGCGGATTAACGCCAGCTTGCTTATACAGTTTCATTTGTTCCTGTTGCAATAACATAGGATTATCTTCGCCTACTTTCTCTTTGATTTCATCTAATTGAGGTTTTAACACACGCATCTTGGCCATCGATTGGTAAGATTTAAATGTTAATGGGAACATGATGAATTTTAAGAATAAAGTAAGGATTAATATCACAATGCCGTAGCCCATATGGAAGCCATCAAGGAAATCGAAGATTGGAACAGTAATAAACTTATTAATCCATCCCATCGGTCCCCAGCCCATATTGATAATCTTATCAAATCCATTGCCTTCTGCCTTCAAGGTTTTGTACTTGTTCGGACCAAAGAAGAAACTGAATTCGTATTGATTTTCTTTTTGACCAGCATAAGCTAAATCCGCAGTTGTTTGATAGGTCTTTACTATGCCCTGCTCATTAATCAAGACAGAGTTTAACGTAGCATTGCTTAAACCTTCCTTACTCGTCAACACCGTTGAGAAGAAATGTTGTTTGTAGGCAATCCAATTTAATTTCTTTTCGATTGTTTCCTTCTCGTCGCTCGTTTCAGAAAGGTGATCCACCTCACCTTCTACGTCTTTGTAGAAGATTGCAGATTTCTCACGTTCTGATTTCACATTGCGTTCTTTCTGGGTTAGAGTGGTTTCCCAATTTAAAAGAATGCTTTTGCTTTTAACGTCGATCAGGTCATTCAAGCCAACCGTACGAATGTCTAACTTCAGGTTATAATCGTTTCCAGCAAGGGTATAGATATAATCAATGTATTGATCTGCGCTGTAAGAAAGACGCATGGTTACGGATTTCGAGTCTTCACCGGTTACTGAGAAGCTCGTTCCTTGCGCTTGGAAATATAGATCGTTTGTTTTTACAGCTTTTCCAGGGACATTGAATTCTAATCCAAAGCGATTGTTATCGCCGTCGAATAAGATTAATTTAGAATCGTCGTAGTTTTTCTCGCCTTTTAGTTCAACAGACTTTACACGACCACCTTTATTACTAAGGGTAACCGCAATGCGTTCGTTTTCTAATGTAATTGCTTGTTCTGTTCCTTGAGTAGCCACACCGAAAGGTTGTTTTGCCAAAACAGAGTCTGCTACAGCTTGCGCAGCGCTAGTGATTTTAGTGGAGTCTTTTGTAACAACAACGCCTTCTTTCGCTCGCTTGATCGAGTCCTGCAGCTGTTGTTCTTTTTTGATTTCCTCCTGAGATGGCTTCATTAAGTAGAATGAGCCGCCCAGGATGGCGAAGATTAAGATGAATCCTATTAGATTGTTTCTATCCATTTTATATTATTTACTATATCTCTCGTAGTCTTTGCTGACTACTTTGCTTTCTTGTGCGCTAAAGAAGCGGCTACAAAGCTAACAAAAAGTGGGTGAGGATTTACTACTGTTGATTTTAATTCTGGGTGAAATTGTCCAGCGACGAAGAACGGGTGGTCCTTTAGCTCGACAATCTCTACTAATCCGCTGTCTGGATTAAAGCCTGAGGCGATCATTCCAGCTGCTTCGTAGTCTTTCAAGTAGGCATTGTTAAATTCATAACGGTGGCGGTGTCTTTCTGTGATTTTCGATTTTCCATAAATCGCGAAAGCTTTCGTTCCTTTTTTGATTTCACAGTCATAAGCACCTAGACGCATAGTACCGCCCATGTTCGTAATGTTTTTCTGCTCCTCCATTAAATTAATTACTGGGTGAGGGGTGTTTTCGTCCATTTCAAAGCTGTTTGCTCCTTTAAGACCTAATACATTACGACCAAATTCAATCACGGAGCATTGCATACCAAGACAGATTCCGAAGAAAGGAATTTTGTTTTCACGAACAAATCGAATGGTAGTTAATTTTCCTTCCAATCCGCGTTCACCAAAGCCCGGAGCAACCAGTACGCCGTCAAGACCTTTAAGCTTCTCAGCAACATTATCGTCATTGATGCTTTCCGCTGCAATATACTTTACTTTAACTTTCGTTTCGTTTGTGGCGCCCGCATGAATGAACGCTTCAGCGATAGATTTATAAGCATCTGGTAATTCCACATACTTCCCAACTAGCCCTACGCATACTTCATTCGTTGGGTTTTTTAATCGGCCTAAGAATGCTTTCCAATTTTCTAAATCTGGTTCATTCTTAGTTGATAATTTCAATTTTGCTAGTACTGTTTTATCCAATTGCTCTTTTAGCATGTTCAATGGCACATCATAGATTGTTGGCGCATCGATCGATTCAACCACCGCATTGATGTTTACATTGCAAAACAAGGCTAGTTTTTTGCGAATATCATTATTCAACTTATGCTCAGTTCTACAAACTAAGATGTCCGGTTGAATGCCGTATTCCAATAAAGTTTTTACAGAGTGTTGTGTTGGTTTCGTTTTTAACTCACCTGCAGCAGCAAGGTAGGGAACAAGCGTTAAGTGAATAACCAAACAATCGTTATTGCCCAATTCCCAACGTAGCTGACGTACGGCCTCGATAAAAGGTAGGGACTCGATATCACCGACAGTTCCTCCGAGTTCAGTAATCACGATGTCGTATTCTCCGGTTTGCCCCAGAAGCAACATGCGGCGTTTGATTTCATCGGTAATGTGGGGAACGACCTGAACAGTTTTTCCGAGGTAAGCACCGGCACGTTCTTGCTCAATCACATGACTGTAAATACGGCCTGTTGTAACGTTATTTGCTTGTGAAGTAGGAACGTTTAGGAAGCGTTCGTAGTGACCAAGGTCCAAGTCAGTTTCTGCTCCGTCTTCAGTCACGTAGCATTCGCCATGTTCATAAGGGTTGAGGGTTCCTGGATCGATATTGATGTACGGGTCAAACTTCTGGATGGTTACTTTTAAACCACGAGCTTGAAGTAGTTTGGCAAGGGAAGCAGCAATAATTCCTTTCCCTAACGACGAAGTTACGCCGCCCGTAACAAAGATATAT